>NZ_CP070608.1:2882500-3200833 GCF_017068455.1 Fulvivirga lutea | reverse complement strand
GCCAAGATCGAAAAGGCAATTTCTTTAGGTGCCCAGGGTGGTTATAATTATACATCCCCCGACTGGTATAAAAATATGTGGCAAACAAAGGGTGGATTCGATGTTGTGATTGACAGTGCCGGTGGAGACCAGGTGAATACATTTGTAAAATTAATGCGGCCCGGTGGGCGGATAGTTTTCTATGGTGCCACTAACGGTTTGCCTTCGTCTCTGGACTTATACAGAATGTTTTGGAATCAGATAAAGTTGCAGGGCAGTACAATGGGTAGCGACAAAGAGTTTGTGAAAATGCTGGACTTCATTACTGAACATAAAATTAAGCCTTTAGTAGATTCTGTTAGACCATTTGATGAAATAGAAAGTGCCTTTGATGAAATTGCTTCTACTTCAAAGCTTGGTAAGATAGTTGTTAAACTTTAACTTGAGTTAAGTATTATTTAAGTATCTGATTTACTGATGATTATAAAACTAAATACTAAAAATATTAGTAGTTAATTATTCGAAGAATTCTATTTCATCCAAAGCATTTTTTAGTTCTCTCAATGTGTTTTGGTTGTTCTGAAGCTGTGCAAGTTTTATCCCCTTTCGGTATGTATCTTTTGCCAATTCTGTTTCATCAATTTCTTCATAGAGATGTCCAACCTGATAATAAGTAGCTAAATATTCCGGGTGTTCTTGAAGCAATAACTCGAAGTACTTCCTTGAATTTTCCAGATCAGATTTCCAATACTCCATGGCGATACCATAAATAATAAAGGGGTCATTAGAATCTTCTTTGTAGTAAGTTAAAAGTTGATTAAGTCTGTCTGAATTCATCTAGTATTCAATTTTTATTTGCTTCATTATTCGTTATCTTCACGGGCAAATTTAATACCTTAAATTACAACTTTTTAAATCCATATATTTAGATGAAAATATTAGTTTGTATTACTCATGTACCTGATACAACATCACGTATAGCTTTCACTGATGGTGATACTAAATTTGATACGAATGGTGTTCAGTTTATCATTGGTCCATACGATGATTATGCATTAGCAAGAGCAGTTGAATTGAAAGAACAATCAGGTGGTTCCATCACAGTTTTAAATGTAGGTGGTGCAGAATCTGAGCCTACTATTAGAAAGGCATTGGCTATTGGCGCTGATGATGCTATTCGCGTAAATGCAGAACCAACAGACTCTCTTTTTGTAGCGGCAGAAATTGCTAATGTAGCAAAAGACGGTGGCTATGACTTAATATTAATGGGTAGAGAATCGATTGACTTCAATGGAGGAATGGTGCATGGTATGGTAGGTGAAATATTAGGTATTCCATCAATTTCACCTGTAATGACATTGGATATTGAAGGCGATACCGCTAAGATGTCGCGAGAAATTGAAGGTGGTAAAGAATATTTGGAAGTTAAAATGCCATTCGTGGCAGGCTGTCAGGAACCGATCGCAGAGTGGAAAATACCTAATATGAGAGGTATTATGTCAGCCAGAACGAAGCCTTTGAATGTAGTAGAGCCTTCTTCTAATCAATCAGGAACTAAACTAGAAAAGTACGAAATGCCACCGGCAAAAGGTGCTGTTAAAATGATTGATGCCGACAATGTGGGAGAATTAGTAAGCTTGCTGAAAAACGAGGCCAAAGTAATATAAGTTTAATCTAAAGAGAATTTAATTATGTCATCAATATTAGTATTTGTAGAAAGTGCTGAAGGAGCTGTTAAGAAGACCTCTTTAGAGGCTGTATGCTACGCTAAAGGCATGGGAGGCGATGTTACAGTTATTGCCTTTGGTAATGAAGTAAGTGAAAGTGAGCTTTCAGATTTAGGTAAATATGGAGCTTCAAAAGTGCTTCATGTAAATGATGAAAAATATAATAAAGGAGTTATTCAGGCGTATGCATCAGTTATTGCAGATGCAATGGAGAAAGAGGGAGCTGATGTATTAGTGTTAGCGAATTCCTCTTTAGGAAACCCTGTTTCAGCGAGAGTAGCTGTTAAAGTAGATGCAAGTTTAGTTTCGAACGTTACTGAATTGCCAGATACATCTGCAGGCTTCAAGGTAAAAAGAAGTATCTACACCGGTAAAGCATTTGCCAATGTTGATCTAACCAAAGACAAGAAAATATTAGCTATAAAGAAAAATGCTGCTGAAGTAAAAGAAGTGGGTGGTTCAGCCACTGTAGAACCTTTTGCCGCAAGTGCACCTGATGGCGATTTTAGTACAAACATCACTAAAACTGAAAAGGCGACTGGCGAAATATTGCTACCAGAAGCTGAATTGGTTGTTTCAGGAGGAAGAGGTTTGAAAGGACCTGAAAATTGGGGTATGATTGAAGAGTTAGCCAAAACGTTAGGAGCTGCTACGGGTTGTAGTAAACCTGTTTCTGATATGGACTGGAGACCTCACCACGAACACGTAGGACAAACTGGAGTAAAAGTAAGTCCGCAGCTTTATATAGCGGTTGGTATTTCCGGAGCTATCCAGCACTTAGCAGGGGTAAACTCATCTAAGAATATAGTAGTAATTAATAAAGACCCAGAAGCACCATTTTTTAAAGCTGCAGACTACGGTATTGTAGGAGATGCTTTCGAAGTGGTTCCGAAATTAACTGAAGCGTTAAAGGCAGCGAAATAAAGATCGGTGGATAAATTACGCTTAGAAATATTAGGATTATCATCCAGTCAATCGCAATCAGGTTCTTTTGCTTTGGTGCTCGGAGAAACTGACGGGAATCGAAGATTGCCTATAATCATCGGCATGTTCGAGGCACAGGCTATAGCCATTGAAATTGAAAAAATAATCCCTAACAGACCAATGACGCATGATTTGTTTAAATCATTTGCGCATAGTTTTGACTATAAGGTGGAAGAAATTGTAATTTCTGACCTTAAGGAAGGAGTATTTTTTGCTAAAATAGTTTGTACTAATGGTTCTAAATCTATTGAAATAGATGCCAGGCCTTCAGATGCTATAGCGATTGGTTTGAGATTCGATGCGCCCATATTCACTTATGAATCAATACTCGCAGAGGCAGGAATAGTGCTTACTGATGAGTCTGAAGATGATATCAGTGAAATTAAAAGTGAATTAAGCTCTACAGTTAAAAAAGAGAAGGAAGAAAGTAAGAAGGGAGGGTTAAAAGATATGTCTGTAGACAAATTGAATGAGCTTTTAGACGAGGCAATTGAGAACGAAGACTACGAGAAGGCGGCCAAAATCAGAGATGAATTAAGCCGAAGAAATTAATAATTAAACCATGGGCTGATAGGTAAATTCTTATCAGCCTATTTTTATGCCCAAATACGAATGGATTATCTGAGAGGATTAATTGGCCTTGCCATATTAATAGGATTTGCCTATTTATTTTCAAGCAATAAAAAGAAAGTCGACTGGCGCCTGGTTGGTATTGGTGTATTACTGCAAATTGTTTTTGCACTGCTCATTACAAAAATTGGATTTGTAGCCGGTGCATTCGATTGGGTAAGTGAGAAGTTCGTTAAATTCTTAAGCTTTTCAGGTGATGGCGCCAAGTTCTTATTTGGAGATTTGGCTGGAGACTCTTTCGGATTCATTTTTGCCTTTCAGGTATTACCAACCGTAATTTTCTTTTCGACTATTTCAACTGGTCTTTATTACCTTGGCGTACTTCAGAAAATAGTATATGGCATTGCATGGGTTATGTCTAAAACGATGCGTTTATCTGGGGCAGAGAGTCTTTCGGCTGCAGGGAACATTTTCTTAGGTCAAACGGAGGCTCCTTTATTGGTGAAGCCATTCGTTAAAAGTATGACCAAATCGGAATTAATGTGCCTGATGACAGGAGGCATGGCCACCATTGCCGGGGGTGTATTAGCTGGCTATGTAGCATTTTTAGGTGGTGATGATCCTGTAGAAAGAGCTAAGTACGCAGCTTACCTTTTGAGTGCTTCAATCATGAACGCACCGGCCGCTATTGTACTGGCCAAAATCATCATACCTGAAACAAATAAAGATGAGATTAACACGGATCTGAAAGTAGCTCAGGACGATATGGGTGTTAACCTGGTGGATGCCTTGGCACGTGGTGCCGCTGACGGTGTAAAGCTTGCCATTAATATTGGTGGGATGCTTCTTGCGTTTATTGCTATCATTTATGCCATTAACTGGCTATTGGTTGATGGTATTGGTAGCTGGACTGGCCTGAATGAATTTGTGGTAAATAGCACGGGTGGAGTATTTCAGGGTTTTTCGTTGGAGTATATTTTAGGTCAAATATTTAGAGTTTTTGCCTTTATTATGGGAGTTGAATGGGCGGAAACTATTTCTGTAGGTAGTTTACTTGGTCAGAAAATAGTGATTAATGAATTTGTAGCCTACTTAAGCTTAGCTGACATGAAAATGGCGGCAGGACTAAGTGAAAAATCGATAGTGATTGCAACCTATGCTCTATGTGGTTTTGCAAACTTTAGCTCAATTGCAATACAGATAGGTGGTATTGGCGGTATGGCACCTAACAGGCAAGGGGATTTGTCTAAACTGGGACTACGAGCCTTATTTGCCGCAACACTAGCTACTATGATGACTGCCACAATTGCCGGTGCTTTGTTTGGTTAAAATCATAATGTAACTTCATCGGTATGAAGTTTATCTCAATAGCTTTATTATTATTATCCCCAGCTATTTTATTGGCTCAACAAGAACCAGATAAAATAGAAATAGAAGAACGTATCTCTGAAGACGAGGTGCCTGATCTTGTTAAGCAACGAATGTCTATGTTGTTTGATACGAAAGCTAAAATCAAATGGTATCAGGAAAGGAATGAGTCATTTCAAAATTTTGAAGCAAAAGTAGTTAAGAACAAAAGAAGGTACAGTATTGAATTTGATACCCTATTCAACATTCAAGACATTGAGGTCGAGTATGATTTAGATGAATTATCTGAAGAAACCAAAACAGGATTAACTAATTATTTTGATTCAAATTATAGTTCTTACAAAATAAGGCGCATTCAATTGCAACTATCCGGTGATTTTGAAAGCCTCGCAAAATATTGCAAAGAAGGTATTTTAGATCAATTAAGAATCAGGTATGAAATTGAGTTTGAAGGGAAAGAAGAGGACTCATTTATATACTATGAAGGGCTTTTTGAAAAGTCAGGAAGTCTGGTGAAAAGAAGGCATATCATATTAAATACTTCAGATAATATTAGTTATTGATGCACCGGCTAGCAATAACACTTATTTTCTTAATGTGGTGCTCAGGCGTTTTAGCACAGTCAGATGTGGTTTATGGCGGGTATTTTCCAGAGATGGCATTTAGCAAAAACATCAACTCCAACTATTCAGCAACCTTTAAAGTTGAAACACAAATTGGGCAGTTTTATGATGACGAATCTATTAACACAGACTATTCCTATTTCCATGATAGAACGGATCTTCAAGGTTTTATTTCAAGGCAATTAGGCTCTTTAGTAAAAATTGCCGTTGGATATCAATATCGCTTTGAAGACACAGATCCTAATAACCATCGATCTATCCAGCAAATTGCATTCATTCAACGACTTTTTGGTCTAAGGTTAGGGCATCGGTTTCGATTAGACCAGACATTTTTTGAAAATGAAAAGAATCAATATAGAGTTCGGTATAGAATAGCATCCGAAATACCATTGCAAGGTACTAATCTGGATGTAAGCGAGTATTATTTTATTACTTCGGAAGAAATAATATATGGAGTACAAGGTAAGGATGATGATTTAGAAAACAGATTTACTATGGCTATTGGTAAACTTGTAAGCAAACAAATAAAAGTTGAATTAGGATTGGATTATAGGACGGATCGAATAATTACTGCAGGAGAAAGGCAACGAATATGGCTCAAATTTGGGGCTTTCTTAACATTGTGAAGCATAAAAAAAGGCGCTTTTTAAGCGCCTTCTCTATTCTCAATAAATAATTCTTAGACAGTTTCCTTTATAGTGGGCACTGCCGCTAGAATCTCCTCGTTTGCAAATTCAGCAAACTTCTCAAAGTTTTTATTGAATTGATCAGCTAACTTATTTGCCTGTGCATAGTAGCCTTCATCATCATTCCATGTTCCTCTAGGGCTCAACACTTCTGTTGGTACCCCCGGGCATTCTTTAGGAATAGCTACATGGAATACAGAGTGGTTAGTATACTCTACATTGTCCAATTGACCATTAAGCGCTGCAGTAATCATAGCTCTTGTTAAAGGCAATTTCATTCTGCTACCTTTTCCATACGGACCGCCAGTCCAACCAGTATTAATTAGCCAAACGTTAACACCTGCGTCTTGCATTTTTTTGCTAAGCATTTCAGCATATTTTGTTGGGTGTAATGGCATAAATGGCGCTCCAAAACAAGCAGAAAATGCAGTTACAGGTTCCGTAATGCCCGCTTCTGTTCCAGCTACCTTTGCAGTATAACCTGAAATAAAGTGGAAAGCAGCCTGTCCAGGAGTTAGCTTAGAAATAGGAGGTAACACCCCATATGCATCGCAAGTAAGGAAAAATATGTTTTTAGGATTCTTACCAATAGATGGCTGTGCGATGTTGTTGATATGATCGATAGGGTAGCTAACTCTAGTGTTTTCAGTTTTAGAGCCATCTTTAAAATCAATATCACCATCTTTTATTACTACATTTTCAAGAAGCGCTCCTTCTTTTATGGCGTTATAAATATCTGGTTCTTTTTCAGCAGATAAATCAATCACTTTGGCATAGCAGCCACCTTCAAAATTGAAAACTGTGTTTTCATTAGACCAGCCGTGCTCATCATCACCTATAAGTTGTCTATTAGGATCAGCAGATAACGTAGTTTTTCCAGTTCCTGATAATCCGAAGAAAATAGCAGTATCACCATCTTTACCCATGTTCGCTGAACAGTGCATAGAAAGCGTATTTTTCAAATGAGGTAACTCAAAATTTAAGGCAGAGAATATACCTTTTTTAATTTCACCGGTATAACCAGTACCACCAATTAATGCAATTTTTCTCTTGAAGTTAAGAATAGCAAAGTTGTGCTGTCTTGTTCCGTCAACCTCAGGGTTTGCCTTAAAACCTGGAGCGTTAATTACAGTCCAGTCTGGGTTGAATGACTTAATTTCTGATTCTGTTGGTCTTAAAAACATGTTATAAGCAAACAAATTAGACCAAGGGTATTCATTTACAACTCTAATGTTGGTTCTGTAATTATCATCAGCACATGCGTATGCGTCTCTCGCATAAATTTCTTTTCCTGATAAGTAGGCAACTACTTTATCATATAGTTTATCAAATTTCTCAGAGTCAAATGGAATGTTAATATTTCCCCACCAGACAGCATCTTCAGTAATTTCGTCTTTAACTATAAACCTGTCTTTTGGAGACCTACCCGTGAATTCACCGGTATCTACAGAGATTGCTCCTGAATTAGTTCTCGTTGCCTGGCCTGCCTCAACCGCAATGTCCGCTAGTTTTTTTGGAGATAAATTCCAGTGTACAGTCGCATCTTTGATTCCCAATTGTTCAACAGATGCTTTCTCTGATTTTAATCCTAGTTCCTGCATGATACTGTTTTTGTTTCTAGATTTCGTTAAAAAAGTAAAGACTGCAAAAGTAGTGAAATTATTATTTCACTAATAGCTAAAAATGAAATTTCAATCGTTTGCTTTCGTTGGAATCACCGTTTAAGTTCATAAAGGGCTCAAGCGGTGGAAGTTTATTTGCTAATCAACGTTAGTAATGTTAGTTTTAGCGGAATTTTTTAAATTAAACCGTATTATATGTCGTCAATAACAATTGATCATCCTGATCATGGTGCCAATGGCAAGCAACTGTGGGGACACCCCATTGGCCTTTATTATTTGTTTTTCGTAGAGCTCTGGGAGCGATTTAGCTACTATGGTATGCGTGCTTTACTTACGCTATACCTTGCAGCCCCATTATTAGGTGATAATCCTGGTTTAGGATGGGATGACGCAAGAACATATAGTTTTTATGGCACATATACTATGTTAGTGTATTTAGCTTCTATACCAGGTGGATTATTAGCGGACAAATTTTTAGGACAGAAAAAAACAGTTTTACTAGGAGGTATATTGCTTTGTATTGGGCACACGGTATTGGCTATAGAGGCCATGTGGGCTTTCTATACAGGCATTGTGTTTATTATTTTAGGTGTAGGTGGGTTGAAATCCAATATTTCCACAATGGTTGGAGGGCTTTATAAAGCAGGTGATGATCGCAGAGACAAAGGTTTTTACATCTTTTACATTGGTATAAATGTGGGAGCATTCTTAGGTTCCATAGCTACGGGTTGGGCTGCTGTGCAGTATGGCTGGCATTATGGTTTTGGATTAGCTGGAATTGGAATGTTGGTAGGTCAAATTATGTTTATGTACGGCCAAAAACATTTGAAGGGTGTCGGTGAATATGAAGGGGCTTCAGACTCTGTGAATAAAGAATTGATGAATAGGCCACTTACTAAAGTGGAGAAGGATAGGATGTTGGTAATGTTTCTCTCATTCCTAATTATTATTGTCTTTTGGGGCGCATTTGAGCAAGCCGGTGGTTTAATGAATTTATATGCACAGAATAAAACAGACCGTTACCTAGGCTTCATAGATTTTACAGTGCCTGCAGCGTGGTTCCAATCAGTGAATGCCTTCTTTATTATGACATTGGCAACAGGTATTGGATCTTTCTGGTATTGGTGGAAAAAGCAAGGAAAAGAGTCATCTTCTTTATTTAAAATGGCTGTAGGAGTGATAATAATGGGAGTAGGATTTTTATTTATGTCAGGTGCTTCAATGCAATATCAAGAGACCGGCTCTTCAGCAATGTATTGGCTAGTGTTGGCATACCTTTTACACACTGTAGGTGAGCTTTGTGCATCTCCAGTGGCATTATCTTTTATAACTAAGCTTGCCCCAGTTAAATATGCTTCGTTTATGATGGGCGCGTATTTTGCGGCTACAGGAATTGGTAATAAATTAGCCGGTGCATTGGGTGCGTGGTCTACCACGTTAGGTGAATTTGAATTGTTTACGGGAATATTTGTTTTCTGCACAATATTCGGGTTGCTTGTTATAGCAATTCTTAAACCGCTTAAAAGACTTACTCATGGAGCAGAAGACGGTTCTCCTGAGGTGGCAATGGAAGATGAAGGATATTCAAGGCCAGATGTAGTAAAAGAATAGGCATTTTAATTCTGACTTTAATTATATAAATATTAAATTAATGTCTGATTTTAGCTTAATGATTGGTGAATTTGATATTAAGGAAAAGTATAACCGTTTCTTCAGTGAAGCAACGGTATACAGCTACTTAGGTCATCTGGATAAAAAGCAGCTTGACGATGTTTTAATTCACCTTGAAAAATCATTAAGTGATTCATTACCATCAAAAATTGCGATCAAGAAAATTTATAATATTCTTGTCGAGAGCCTACAGAATATTTTTGGCTATTTAGAAGGCAATAATGAAAACGGTAATTTTCTAGATGCCTTCGTTTTTGTTAATAAATCTGACTCTTGTTATCATATTGCTACCGGTAATTTTATGATGCGAAAAGATGTAAGAAGCATTAAGTCCAGAATAGAGATTGTAAACTCTCTGGATAGAGATGAGCTTAAAGATCTTTATCGCGGTGTTTTAGATATCGGTGGAGAGTCACAAGGTGGGGGAGCAGGGTTAGGTTTCATTGACATGGCAAAACGTTCTTCAGGTGAGTTAGCATCAGAATTTATTGATGTGGATGATGAACATGTTTTCTTTATATTAGAATTAGATGTTAAAATATAAGTGAATAAAAAAATCGTTAAATGGATAATTATACATTAACACCAACACCCAAAACACCAAGATTATATTTTAACTCAGAATCTGGTGATTTCGAAATATCTGGTCGCTCTATTCCAGAAAATTCTATAGAGTTTTACCGACCGCTGATGGAATGGTTAGATAAATATGTGAGTGCGCCAAGCACGAAAACAAGAATGACAGTAAATCTTGAGTATTTTAATACCAGTTCTTCAAAATGCCTTGTTGAAATATTTAGAAAATTGGAGAAAACCTTGGGTAACTCTGATGTTAAAATTTTGTGGCACTATGAAGAGGAAGATGAAGATATGATGGAGTCCGGTGAAGACTTTAAGAAGATTATAAAGGTGCCGTTAGAGTTGGTCGTCTCTAAATAAAATTTAAGAAATTAGTATAAACAAAAAAGCCCGAATTATTCGGGCTTTTTTGTTTATGGAGCATTTATGATATTACATCATTCCTGGCATTCCACCGCCACCTGGCATTGCCGGGGCTGGCTCATCTTCCTTTATGTCAGAAACAACGGCTTCAGTTGTTAATAACAATCCAGCGATAGAAGCAGCATTTTCTAATGCCATTCTAGTTACTTTAGTTGGATCGATAACACCAGAAGCAATCATATTCTCATATGTATTGTTTCTAGCATTGAAACCAAAGTCTTTCTTACCTTCTCTCACTTTCTGGATTACAACAGATCCTTCCATACCAGCATTCTCAACGATTGTTCTCAATGGAGACTCTAATGCCAATCTTACGATGTTGATACCAGTATTTTGGTCTTCATTTTCGCCTTCTAATTTCGCTAAAGCATCAATAGCTCTGATAAGTGCAACACCACCACCAGCAACTACACCTTCTTGTACAGCAGCTCTTGTAGCGTGTAACGCATCATCAACTCTATCTTTCTTCTCTTTCATTTCTACTTCTGTAGCAGCTCCTATGTAAAGGATAGCCACACCACCAGAAAGCTTTGCAAGTCTCTCTTGTAGTTTTTCTTTATCGTAGTCAGAAGTAGTATTTTCTATTTGTTGTTTGATTTGATTCACTCTTGCAGTGATGTCAGCTTTTTTACCGGCACCATTTACAATTGTAGTGTTATCTTTATCAATGTTTATTTTCTCAGCAGTACCTAAGTAATCAAGAGTAGCGTTCTCTAATTTGTAACCTCTCTCTTCAGAAATTACTGTACCACCAGTTAGAATAGCGATATCCTCTAACATTGCTTTTCTTCTGTCTCCAAAGCCTGGGGCTTTAACAGCAGCAATTTTTAGAGAACCTCTAATTTTGTTCACTACTAGAGTAGCAAGAGCTTCACCATCAACATCCTCAGAAATAATTAATAATGGTTTGCCAGTTTGTGCTGTTGCTTCAAGAATTGGAAGCAATTCTTTCATCGAAGAAATTTTCTTATCGTAGATTAAGATGTAAGGGTTATCTAATTCAGCTTCCATCTTATCTGCGTTAGTAACGAAGTAAGGAGATAAGTAACCTCTGTCAAACTGCATACCTTCTACAGTTTTAACTTCAGTTTCTGTTCCTTTAGCTTCTTCAACAGTGATCACACCATCTTTACCAACTTTATCCATAGCATCAGCGATCATTTGACCGATTTCGCTATCGTTGTTGGCAGAGATAGTACCTACCTGAGCAATTTCATTAGAATTTTTGATTGTTTTTGACTGTTTTTTCAAGTCAGCAACAACAGCTGCAACTGCTTTATCGATACCTCTTTTAAGGTCCATAGGGTTAGCACCAGCAGCTACGTTTTTAATACCGTGAGCAAATATAGATTGAGCTAGAACAGTTGCTGTAGTTGTACCATCACCAGCATCGTCAGCAGTTTTAGAAGCAACTTCTTTTACAAGCTGAGCTCCCATGTTTTCTACTGCATTTTCTAATTCAATGTCTTTAGCAACAGACACACCATCTTTAGTTACAGTAGGAGCACCGAATTTCTTATCTAAAATTACATTTCTTCCCTTAGGGCCTAAGGTTACTTTTACTGCATCAGCTAGTTTATCAACGCCTTTTTTTAGTTGATCTCTTGCTGAAGTATCAAATGATATTTCTTTAGCCATTTTATTTCAGTTTTTAAGTTTTGATTAAAAAATTAATTAAACAATCGCGAAGATGTCAGATTCTCTCATAATGAGATATTCCTTACCATCTACAGTGATTTCAGTACCAGCATATTTGCCATAAAGTACAGAATCACCAGCCTTTACAGTTAGTGGCTCATCTTTCTTACCGTTACCAACTGCTATTACTTTACCTTTCTGTGGTTTTTCCTTAGCAGTGTCAGGAATAATGATTCCTGATGCTGTTTTTTCTTCAGCAGCAGCAGCTTCAACAAGAACTCTGTCTGCAAGAGGTTTGATGTTTACTTTTGACATTTTTTTATAAGATTATGTTTAAACTTTTACATGTTAACAGTCAGCTATTGATCAGTTTTTATGCCAATTGATCTAAACTTTAAAAAGAAGACAATTTTACATGCCACGTGTAGATTAACTCACTTTTAATTGATAGAAATGACATAATTACCTGAATTTTTCACTGTCAAATTGTCAATGGTATTGACCTGCAACATGAATTGCTGTATCTTTTATTATTGGATTTAAATTTTTGAGGTATGGACAAGCTTAAAAGTGATTGGATAACGGATGGTTTAATTGATTTTGAGTATAAGAAGTATATTCTTTTAGCCTATTTAAAAAACGTACAAGCTGCATTCAATAGGGTGGAGCTTTATCCATCTATGGCTGAGTTGGTTATGCACTATCAAAACCTGATGGATCTTAAGAACGGGCAAGATGAGCTTCAAAATAAATTTCCTAAAGAGCTTAAAGGTATAGATAGAGAAACACTTACCTTAATTTACCAAGAGTTAGTAAGTAAGAATGATACACTAAAAGAAATTGATGACATAGTTAATTACTCCATTCCTAAATTAAAAGGCTCAATAGAAGAAGGAAAAGAAATTTATGAATTTGTGGAGGATAATTGTGAGTTCAGTCCGGTGGGGTTGGTTCCTCTTTATTTAGATGAGGGATACTTGTTGTTAAACAATCATTCTATATCAGAAACTGAAGTGTTTCGATACCAATTAACAGTGTTTGAAAAGGCTCAGGAAAAATTTAGAGGAATTCATATGACATTGATTGATACAATAACACGGAGGATAGGGGAGACTTATGAATCTGTAAAGGCCAATCTGATAAAGCGCTTTGTAGATTTACCTAACCCTGCTACTTTTTTGATTCAATCAAAAGTTGCCGTGCCTTCAACTCCAACACTGGTTCCGGTTGCAAAAAGGCTACTTGTCAGATATGTAAGTTCTGGTTAAAGCAATAAAAAAGGCCCTGACGAAATAGTCAGGGCCTTTAATTTTTCTTATAAAAATTGGTTATTCACCACCTTCTGAATCTTCACTTTCTAAATCACCAAGGTCAACCGCTTCACCTTCTTCACCTTCGGTAGTTGATTCTTCTTCCACTCCGCCTAAATCTAAGGCTGGTGTTCCACCACCTTGCTGCTCTTGTGCTCTGTCAATAAATTGATCTGTGCTTGAACCACCTTTAGTAGTGATTAAGTTAGTTCCAATTGATAGAACGAATATTGCGATGATAAATCCCCAAGTTAACCTTTCAAGAAGATCACCTGTTTTCTTCACACCTATCATATTACTAGCACCTGAACCACCAAATTGGCTAGATAAACCTCCTCCTTTAGAATTTTGAGCAAGTATAACCAGGATTAATAGCACACAAGCAAGTAAAATTAAGCTTAAAATTAATGTTAACATTTAATATATTATTTTGTCAATTCTTCTATTCGAGCTGCAAAGTAAGTCTTTTTTTGGGGAAATTTCCAAATTAATTTTTTGTACATATCAATCGCCTTCTGAGTCTTACCTTGTTCAACAAGTATCTGCGCCAAATTTTCCGATAATAGGTCATCTCCAAAGCTTGTACTCTTCTCTGACAAATCCTTTTGATCCCCAGAAACTGTTTTAACCGGCTTTGAGCTAATGCTAGGTTCTCTGTCAATAAAAGAATCGATAATTTTTATTTGTTCTTTAATGGAGGCTTTTGAAACGGAGGGGTTTTCAGCCTTTTTTTTTACGCTGGTAGAATCTTTTTTGGCAGCAGCTTTTGGTTTACTCGCTTTTGCTTTTGTTGTATTTGAAGAAGATTTTGCTTTTGCTGTTTTCTTAACAGGTTCTTTGCTGGTTTCTTTTATTTTAGAAACGGTGGCCTTAGGCTTAGCAGTGGTAGTAGCTTTCTTAGATGTAGTTTTTTGCTTTTTAGTAGATGCCTTTGTACTTACAGTCGGCTTAGTTTTGCTTTCAGCTTTAATGTTTTTAGCTGTTGATGTTTTCGAAGTTGTTTTTTTAGAGTCTGATACTACAGTTTTTTTTGCTTTAGAAGTTGTTTTTTTATCATCTAAATGATCAAATGCTTCCAGATAACTGGCTTTACTTGCTTTTAGTTGCTCTAGATCAGTCCATAAACTTTTTCTGAGTATTTCAGAGTCAGTGTTGAAAGATGATACATCAATATCAACTTTCCTTTTTCCTGTATTCTCCTTCGGTGCTTCTTTTTGTTGCACTTGTTCAGGTACTTCTTTTGGCCGATCCTCTTGTGGTGCTTCTTTTCTCTTCACAGGTGCTGCCTGCTGCTTAGGCATTACCAGTTCTTTAAGAACTTGCCTGTCGGTGGTGTACATCGCTGCGGTAGCTACAGCTTTTTTGTAATGTTGCTCATTTTTACCTGAGTACCCTTTGGCTACCAAAGAATGTATAATTTGACTATACGGATAGGTTTTAGCCAATGACGACAGATCCTTGGCATCAGATAGTGTGACACTATCCGGTTCTACAACTACACTATTAAACTTCTGTTTATTCAAAAGAAGATGGGTTTATAACTATCGTAAGTAAGTAAAAATATATCAATTTTCACCAATTGGCAACCGAAGCATTGAATATGTCCAAAATAATCTGGTCATATATTTCTTCAATTAGTCTATTTTCAATTACAGTTAGATTCTGGTTGCTATCAAAGTCGGAATAAAATGAGAATCTTTTATTTTCAAAATTGAAAGTATCGTCTTCCGTATTTGTGTAAGTAGCTGATACAGTAATTGTTAGTCTTGTTAAGTCGGAAAGGCCTACATTATTACCACCTGCTGCTGTAGGAGCAACAGGAGATAGTTTATAACCCGTTACTACACCTTCTATCTGCAACTCACCATCGTTTTTAACGAGTGTCAAGTTTGTATTTTGCAAATAGTAATCTCGCAGCTTGTTGGTGAAGGTTTGTGCCAAATCGGGTGGACCACCTTCAGCTTCATTATAAAATGTTTCAATGGTGAGTGTTTCAGCAGTAATTGCCACACCAGTAAAGGAAT
The DNA here is from genome assembly GCF_017068455.1 of Fulvivirga lutea. Taxonomy (NCBI): domain Bacteria; kingdom Pseudomonadati; phylum Bacteroidota; class Cytophagia; order Cytophagales; family Fulvivirgaceae; genus Fulvivirga; species Fulvivirga lutea. The sequence continues at coordinate 3,185,629 of NZ_CP070608.1, read as the reverse complement.
AAATACCACATCCGGACAATTTAAGTATCAGCAAAAGCGTACTGGCACTTAAAAATGCTCTACAGATCTTCAAGCTCATATTGTTTTATTTTTCTGTAAAGTGTACGTTCTGAGATGCCCAAATCTTGTGCAGCATACTTACGTTTATTTTTGTTTTTTGCTAAAGCTTTTATAATCAGTTCTTTTTCTTTTTTCTCCAAAGAAAGAGATTCTTCTTCTTCCATTTCATGAGTGATGTCTTCAATATCATGTGTGTCATCTTCTTCATAGTCATTGGATGAATCTGAGTTGCTGGATGTTATGTTCAACAATACTGGTTCATCAGGTCTTTTAGGTTCAGAACTGCTGGCGTTATCAATATTTTCAAATAAGCTGCTGTGATCTTTTAATATATCCTTCTTTGGCGAATCATCTTGCATAACATCCAGAACGAATTTTTTCAATTCGTTCATATCTTTCTTCATATCAAAAAGCACCTTATACAATAAGTCTCTTTCTGATAGGCTTTCCTTATCCTTACTATTGTAAAGGGCAGGAAGAGAACTGTTCTGATTTGGAAGATAATGTGAAAGCTGTTCAGCCGTAATGGTTTTATCTTCTGCAGACAATACAGAAATTTGCTCCACAATGTTCTTCAACTGTCGTATGTTACCGGGAAAACGATATTGAAGTAGTATTTTTTTTGCATCATCTGTTAATGTTATTGGCTTAACACGGTATCGCTCGGAAAAATCAGAAGCAAATTTTCTAAATAGCAGATCAATATCATTACCGCGCTCACGCAATGGAGGAACATAAATAGGTACAGTACTCAATCTGTAGTATAGGTCTTCTCTGAATTTGCCGCTATCTACATTTTTAAGAAGATTAACATTTGTAGCAGCTACTACGCGAACATCGGTTTTTTGTACTTTGGAAGAACCGACCTTTATAAATTCACCATTTTCTAAAACACGAAGTAAACGGGCCTGAGTAGCCAATGGCATTTCTCCAATTTCATCCAGGAAGATGGTTCCACCATTAGTAACTTCAAAATAACCTTTACGAGCTTCATGTGCACCAGTAAAAGATCCTTTTTCATGTCCAAAAAGTTCTGAATCAATGGTTCCCTCAGGAATAGACCCACAGTTGATAGCAATAAATTGATTATGCTTTCTTGGACTCAGATGATGAATAATCTTACTAAACGACTCTTTACCACTACCACTTTCACCAGTAATTAATACGGACATATCAGTAGGAGCTACCTGCATAGCTACTGCAATGGCATGGTTTAATAAATCAGAGTTGCCTATAATGCCAAATCGTTGTTTGACACTTCTTAATTCAGATTCGTTCATAGATCGTTTTTTCTTTCGGTTATTTTACCAAATAACGTTCCAGCGCTACAATCTTCTACAAGTACATTTACATATTGGCCTTTTTGCTGACCTTCATTATCAAAAATCACTACCTTGTTAGCCGTATTTCTACCTTGCAATTGCTCCGCTGATTTTTTCGATCTTCCTTCGATTAGAACTTTGTGAACTTTACCAATATCTCTCTTATTTCTTTCGAAGGAAGTTTCCTTTTGTTTGGCTATCACCTCACTTAACCGTCTCTTCTTCACTTCAAGAGGAATGTCATCTTCATATTTCTTTTCTGCCAAAGTACCAGGTCTTTCGCTGTAGAAGAACATGTAGGAGAAATCGTATTTCACATAATCCATTAAGGTCAGTGTGTCTTTATGCTCTTCTTCGGTTTCAGTACAAAAACCTGTGATCATATCTGAAGTTATGCCGCAGTCTTCGCCTAAAATGGAGCGGATGGCATCAACCCTGTTTATGTACCAATCACGAGTATAAGTTCTATTCATTAACTCTAAAACTCTTGTATTACCACTTTGTACCGGTAAGTGAATGCATTTGCAGATGTTTTCATACTTCTTCATTGTATGAAGTACTTCATCAGTAATATCTTTCGGATGAGAAGTGGAAAAACGAACTCTTAAATCAGGGTGAATCTGAGCTACCATCTCAATGAGGTTTGCAAAGTTTACGATTTCGCTAACTTCAGATTTTTCGAGCCTTGCTTTATTGTTTACTTCTGGTGACCATTTATATGAATCTACATTCTGTCCGAGCAATGTTACCTCCCGGTATCCTTTGTCAAATAAGTCTTGAGCTTCCTTCACAATTGAGTAGGGGTCTCGGCTACGTTCTCTACCACGAGTAAAAGGAACAACGCAAAATGAACACATATTATCACAGCCTCTCATTATAGAAATGAATGCCGTAACACCATTAGAGTTTAATCTTACCGGAGTAATGTCGGCATAAGTTTCTTCTCTTGATAGGAAGGTGTTCACCGCTTTTTGTCCTTCATCTACTTCACCTACTAAATTTGGCAGGTCTCTGTACGCATCGGGACCAACTACTAAATCAACAATTTTTTCTTCGTCAAGTAACTTGGTTTTTAAACGTTCGGCCATGCAGCCCAACACACCAATCATTAATTCAGGTTTTTTACGCTTAACACCATTGAACTGCGATAAACGCATTCTTACCGTTTGCTCAGCTTTTTCACGAATTGAGCACGTATTAAGAAATATGACATCGGCATCTTCATAGTCAGAAGTAGTGTCAAAGCCATTTTCTGACATGATTGATGAGACAATTTCACTATCGGAAAAATTCATCTGACAGCCATAACTTTCAATATATAGCTTTCTGTCTTTTCCCGTGTTTGTCTTTTTAGAAACCTTTACAGTTTCGCAAGCTTCAGCCTCTGATCCGTCTAGAATATTTATGTCGTTTATTAAATTATCCATCTTACTTCTTTTGCGGTTGCAAAGTTAGTAATTAGATGTTGAAAGTGACATTATGGCAGTTTAAATTTTAAAAAAGAGAAATAAGTGTTTTTGCTTTAAGTAAGCACTCATCATACTCAGATGCAGGGTCAGAATCATAGGTGATGGCACTACCTACATGGAAGGTGCAAGTTTCAGTTTCTTGATCATAAATGAGACTTCTTATCACAACGTTAAAATCAAAATCGCCATTGGGTTTAATGTAGCCTATGGCTCCTGAATAAATGCCTCTTTTTGTGATTTCATATTGTTCGGCTAACTCCATCACTTTTATTTTGGGAGCACCAGTCATGCTTCCCATTGGGAAAGCATTTTTTATTGCCTGAATTGTGTCGGTATCAGGTTTCAGTAAACCTGTAACGGTAGATATCATCTGATGCCAAAGAGGGAAAGAATATATACCAAACATTTCTTCTACTTTTACGCTACCGGGTTTACAACTTCTCGCTAAATCATTTCGAACTAAATCGACAATCATCATATTTTCAGCCAATTCTTTTTTATTGGCTCTAAGCTCTTTTTTGATTAATTCATCTTCTTCATTAGTGGCGCCTCTTTTGGCTGTTCCTTTAATAGGTTGCGATATAAGTTTATTTCCTTCTTTCTTTAAAAATCTTTCTGGGCTACCACTGATAACATATTGATTTTTGTTTTTATACAATACTGAAAATGGTGCAGGGTATTTTTCGCATAACAGTAAGTATGTTTGAATGGGATCAATTTTGCAACTTTCACTTAAGAATGGGATACAGTAATTAATTTCGTAAATATCGCCTTCAATGATATGGTTGATAAGTTTTTTGGCCGTTTGAATGTATTCACTTTTAGATACCAACTGCTCAAATTGAATAGAAGGTTGCGGATGATGATCTTGAGCTGATTGCTGAATTTCTTTGAGTATTATTAATGGATCGGCTTCTGTTTCAATTTGGATTGACTCTCCTCGGAAGGTAATTATTGTAGTAGCCTTGAAAAAGGAAGTCTCGGCTGAGTCTATTAGTCTTTGATTGTTACTCATTAGTTTTTCAATCTCATTTTTTAAGTCGTAAGAAAAGTGGCCTGCTAAATAGCTACGGTTAGTAAGTTTCTGTTGTAGATTTTCAAATGATGAACCAGATGAAATATTTAACAACGAGTCACCCACTAAAAGAATGTGCTCAAATGGGTTATGCGGAAATGTGTAGTTGTTTGGATTGAAATAAGTGAAATGTTCAAAGCCGGAAGCCCAACTCAATGCTTGATGAATGAAGCCCTTTAAATTGTTTTTGGGAAGTTGAAATTCCTGTTTGGTTTTCATGAGATACAAAAAAAGGGAAATGAATTCATTTCCCTTTAAAAATTATCTATAAAACGATTACATAGATGGAGCGTCTGCTACCACCTCGAATCCTACGTTTACTGTGTTGTAAATAAATTTATCTTTTGCCTTATCCACTACATCAGCCTCATCACCATACTGTAGGCCCCATTGGGTTCTATCAATATTGAATTTTGCTTTAGCCATTATCTGTCCGTCTGTAAGAGTAACATTGGCAGGGAACGAAACACTTAGTGTTTTGCCCCTCATGGTAAGATTTCCTGTGATCTTATGCGTTGGCGATTCAACTCTATGCTCTTTTGCTGATGCTGGCTTATACTCGCTTTCAAACTCTTTTTTTACTTTGATTGAATCTTTAGCTGAGTAAGGCTCAACAGATGTAATTGTGAAGTTTGCAGTTGGATGGTTTTCAGCATCAAAAAAGTCAGCAGACTTTAAGTGACCTACAAGCTTAGCCTGCATTTCAGGGTTCTCAGCCAAATCATCATTCGAAATTTCTGTGATGTTCATATCAATTGATCCTCCCACAATGGCGTCTCCTTCAACAGCAACAGTTCCGCTTGAGATAGGAATAGTACCATTGTGCTTACCAGTTGGTTTACTTCCAATCCAGCTTACAACACTTTTTTCGGTATTAACAGTATATTCTTGAGATGCAGATACATCTTCTACTTCCTTTGCCTCTGAAACTTCTGCATCTGTACCTTCAGACTTTGGGTTGCAAGAAAATAGAAAGCCTATAGCTGTAAGAATTAATAATTTTGAATAAATATTCGTTTTCATAAATAGTTAAGATTTGTTGGTTTTCTTAGTATACATCATAAATTTAACCTCTAACAAAACTAACTAGTAAAAAGTTAAATTTCATATATGGCCTTGATTAAATCTGTAAGGGGTTTTGAACCTCATTTTGGAAATGATTGCTTTTTGGCTGATAACTGCACGGTAGTAGGCGAAGTGAGAATGGGTGATAGATGTACGGTTTGGTTTAATGCCGTAGTGCGCGGAGATGTGCATTCGATAACTATTGGAAATGATACCAATATTCAGGATGGTGCTATAATTCATTGTACCTACCAAAAAGCAAAAACGGTAATTGGTAGCAAAGTTTCAATAGCTCATGGTGCAATTGTGCATGGCTGTACTATTGAAGATAACGTTTTAGTGGGTATGGGTGCAATAATTATGGATGACGCTATAATAGGTAAAGGCTCTGTAATAGCAGCCGGGGCAATAATCCTTCCTGGTACTGTAGTTGAACCAAATTCCATCATGGCTGGTGTACCGGCCATTAAGGTGAAAGAAACGAGCGATAAAATGCATGAAGTCATTGAAAGAACAGCCAAAAACTATCCTATGTATTCTAAATGGTATAACTAAACTTTAAACACTATGAATTTTTTAGTAAAACTTCTTATTTCCGGTCTGGCAGTTATTCTTACCTCTTATTTATTACCTGGAGTATCAGTCGATGGTTATTTTGCAGCGGTACTAGTTGCCGCGATACTTTCTCTATTAAATGTAATTGTGAGACCTATCTTGATTGTTTTAACAATTCCTATTACAGTTTTTACATTGGGACTTTTCCTTTTGGTTATCAATGCATTGATGATATTGATTGCTGATTATTTTATTCCAGATTTCTATGTGGATAATTTTTGGTGGGCGCTTTTATTCAGCGTGATTTTGGCCGTAATTAATTCTATTTTCGCAGATTTCTCCAAAAAGTAAAATTTAATCATTTAACTACGGCTAGAATTTGTTTTAAACGGCATTTTATTTTAAATTATTTCTCCGTTTCAAAAATTAAATTCAGTTGTATGCTATCCTCCAATAAAGCGTTCGATCCAAAGGTGATAAGTGAGTATCGAGATAAAATGAAAAAACTGAACCAGAACTTTCTTATTTCTGATTCAGAAGATAACTCGGACGAATACTGCAACTTCTTTTTTGTTGGAATGTACGAGGGAAAAGAAGTTGTTTATGATGCCGTCATGTATACGTTGAGACTTCATCATTTAAGTGAAGTGTATGAAGTGGCTGAACACAAGGCCGCCAGGCATTTTCCGGAATTTAAAAAAATCAAATACCGTGAAGATGAAAACGGAGATTTGGTTGCATTAGATGATTTAGAAGAAGAGATAGGTCTTTTTATAGCTGAGGCTATAATGGAGATAGAAGAGGAGGAAGAAGTAAAAGTTAAGGAACATGTGGAATTAGATCCTAACATAGATTTTGGAATTGGCTTAGACATAGGCCTCAACAGAGATACAATTGATAAAAAGACTATTTCCGATTTTGTGAAAAGATTTAATGAAGATTCTTTGGAACTAGATGAGACACTTTATTCGTTTCAAACACAGGATGAAGAACTGGCTTAGAAGAAATTCATGAAGGAGAGCAGAGAGGCGGATAAATTAAAATTCAATAGGAGCATACAATATACACTTGCTTTTATCATTCTCATTTGGTCAGTTAAAGTTGTTGAACTTGGTCTTAATTTAGATTTTGGATCTTTAGGCATTTTACCCCGCACTGCGCAAGGATCAATTGGTATATTTCTGGCCCCACTTATTCATGGCGATATATACCACCTTATTTCAAACACATTTCCGATACTAATTTTAGGAGTAGGTATTTTTTACTTCTACAATAAAATTGCGCTCAATGTTATATTTTTAATTTACCTAATGACAGGTTTTTGGGTTTGGATGGCCGCCAGAGATGCGTACCATATTGGTGCCAGCGGACTTGTTTACGGGCTTCTTACTTTTCTTATTTTTAGCGGCTTTTTTAATAGAAACAGAAATACGTTAGCAGTTTCATTTGTTATACTTGTGTTATATGGTGGTTCTTTCGCTGCTGGTATTATACCCACTAAAGCTGGAATTTCATGGGAATCGCACTTAATGGGAGCAATTGCTGGTGTATTTTGTGCTGTTTATTATCGCAAGCATTCTGTTGCAAGTGTAATTGAAGACACCGAAAGTATTCAATCCTTAGATTTCAAGTACACTTACACTGAGAAGGGAAGTACGAATACCAATACTTATCATTATATCTACCAACCAAGGGAAGAAAAAGATACTGATTAATTGTTGTATTGTTTAAATTCTTAGTATTTGGAAAATCAAACTATTCTTCATTTACTTTGCGGCTTATTTAAACTGAAAGTATTGTGAAGAATTTATCTCTAGTATTAAACATTGTTCTAGTAGTAGCTGTAGGTGTTCTATATGTGCTACATTTTTCTAAACCTTCTGCCGAGGCGGCCAAAGGCAATTCTCAAAAAAATGATTCTATTGATTATAGTGTAGTATATATCAACTCAGACTCTGTTTTAGTGAATTATGATTACTTCGATAAAATTCAATCTGAGTTACAGGAAAAAGGTGCTAAGCTAGAAAAAGAGTATCAATCAAGAGCTGAGGGCTTGCAGCGTGAAGTGAATGATTTCCAAAGAACAGTGAATAGCTTAACGATTGGTCAGGCGAAAGCTTTAGAAGAGGACTTATTGAAAAAGCAGCAAAACTTGAGGGTTTATCAAGAAAATCTATCTCAACAATTAATGAGAGAAGAAGCTAAAATGAATCAGGAGCTTTATAAAAAAGTAACTTCATTTCTTAAGGACTATAGTGCCGAAAACGGTATTGATTTAGTGGTAAAATTTAACCAGGGAAGCGATGTGCTTTATGCCAATGAAGGTATGGACATTACGAAAGAAGTAATTGAGGGCTTGAATGCGGCATATGCCAAAGAGTTAAGCGCACCGAAGGCTAAAACTGATTCAACAAAAGCAGAGTAAACCTCAAATAATTGCATTTTATGAGGGTTGTAATTAACTTACCTATTATTTTAGTTTAAACAGCCCTTATAAACATGTTAAAGGCGCTATTTTTAGCATTAAATGTACGCCAAAATGAAGAAACCCAAGTTCTACTATTACTTGGACAGGGTTTTTTTATGGGGATTTTCCTCGCCACATTTCAAATTTCAGCCGAGACACTTTTTCTTAATAGGCTGGGCGAATACTTGAAGGAAGCGATACTTTTTTCAGGACTTTTAGGAATATTAACAACCGCTCTTTTTTCCTATTTACAGAATAAAATTTCCTTTGCCAGGCTGGCGTTAGGCAACTTACTTCTAATATTATTTTTTACCACAGCCATTTACTTGGGTTTTAGGTACACATCTGAAACCTTACAGGATTATCTAATATTCTTCATGTTTGCCTTAAGTGGACCAATTCTAGCCGTCAGTTTGCTTGGCTTCTGGGGTACTTTTGGCAGGTTGTTTGACTTAAGACAATCTAAAAGAATTATTGGTGGTATTGATATCGGTCAGCTATCTGCAGCAATTATAACTTCCTTTAGTTTTCCATTACTGCAATCGCTCATCCCAAAAACATCTAACTACCTGATAATTAGCTGTGTTAGTATTGTACTTTCTTTTGTATTCCTGTTAATTCTTACCTCAAAATTTGATCTGTCCCAAGCGGAAATTTCTCAGTCTACTGATGAAGAGGATTCAACGAATATTAAGGCACTTCTAAAAAATAAATACGTTAGACTACTTTCTATATTTCTGCTTTTCAGCATGGTGGCCTTTACATTTATTCAGTACTCCTTTCAAGAGGTAGTGAAGATTCAGTACCCAACTGAAAACGAAATGCGAAACTTTCTCGCCATTTTCAATGGTGCTATTCTAATTCTGGGATTGTTACTACAAACCTTTGTGAACGACCGTATAATCGGTGAGTATGGCTTGAAAATCTCATTACTCATTCTACCTTTTATACTTATTTTCTTTACTGTAGCAACCATTGCCGCAGGACTTATATTCGGTTATGATACCAGTTCTGAAGGAGCATTCATATGGTTCTTCTTGTTTGTGGCACTTAGTAGACTATTTAACTTCTCATTGAGGGATTCACTTGAAAACCCTACATTTAAGCTGTTCTTCATGCCTTTAGATAACAGAGTTAGGTTTGATATTCAAACAAAAGTAGAAGGGCTTGGTAATGAAACTTCACGATTTGTGGCAGGAGTTTTAATAATGGGTCTATCATATCTTTCATTTATTGAACTGATTCATTATTCGTACGCTCTAGTGTTTCTTATCATAGGCTACTTTATAATTACTAATAAGCTTTACGCAGGGTACAGAAATAACGTTAAGCTAAAGCTGGAAAAGCAACAAAGGGCAACCTCAGGCATAGCCTTAACATTAGGTCAAAAGTTGGTGGACAAACTTGAGAAAAGGCTATCGGATACGGCTGCTGGCAAAGCAATTTTCTCTTATAAATTGCTTGAGAAAGTAGAACCAAATGTCCTTCCTGCATCGATAAATAAGTTAATGGGACATAAGGTTCAGCAAGTACGCGATTTTGCGCAGTTTAAAATGAATGAACTTAAAGGCCTTTCAGTATCTGAGCGTTACGTGATTTCATCAAACAAGTCTAATAGTGATGGTAAGCAAATGGTGAGCGGGAATGATCTGCTTTCGTTATTTCAATCTGGCGATATCAGTAAATCAAGGGTATCTAAACTAAGCAAATCTGATATTGCCGAAGATAGACAATACGCTGCTGAGCTATTAGGTAATTCTGAAGATGAGGAAAATATTTCTGTACTAATCGAACTTTTAAATGATATTGATCCAAAGGTTAGGTACACAGCAATAAAAACTGCCCAAAGGAAATTTAATAATGAGGTATTGAATGCTCTCATCCACAATTTAGATAACCCCGTTTACAGTGTGCAGGCTGCTAACGCCTTAACTGTAATAGGAGGAAAGGCTCTCAATGCATTAGATAGTGCTTTCTACAAATCAGGACAAACCACTCAGGTCATGCTCAAGGTGGTTCAGATTATAGGTAGAATTGGAGGTAATAAGGCAAAAGAGATCCTTTGGAACAAAATGGATTTCCCGGATAAGGTAATGGTATCGCAAGTTCTCTTTGCACTAGGAAATGCAGGTTTCAGGGCAAGTATATCTCAAATACCTAGAATTAAGTATGCTATAGAATCCGATATAGAAGATATTACATGGAACTTAGCTGCTATTAATGAAGTGAGTGAAGAGCATTTCGGTGTAGAAATAAAGAAGGCTTTGGACGAAGAGATTGATTATGATATTGATCATATCTATATGCTGCTGTCCATGCTTTATGATGCACAATCTATACAGCTGGTAAAGGAGAATATTGAAAGTTTAACCAGTGAAGGAGTTACATATGGTATTGAGTTATTAGACGTATTCCTTTCTGATGATTTAAAGCAGCGTATCATTCCAGTACTTGATGATCTGTCTTATGTAGAAAAAGCCAGAAGATTAGAAATATTCTACCCTCGTGAGAGGTTGGATAATAAAATGACATTGAAGTTTTTGTTAAATAGAGACTTTTCGCAGACTAACCGCTGGACAAAATCCTGCATTATATATCAAATTGGCCTCCTTGAGATCAGAGAGTTCTATTTCGATTTAGTTGCCAATCTCTTTAACCCTGATCAGTTGATCAGGGAGATGGCTGCTTGGGCCTTACATAAAATTGATAAGAAATCTTACGAAGAAAATGTAAAAAGGCTCGGCCTCAATGCTAAGCGTGAACTTGATCAGGTGGTAGTTAATGATGATGACGAACTTTCCAAATCATTAAGATTTGAGAAGGTATTGTTTTTAAAAGGTATCCCCGTTTTTAAAGATATTTTTGGTTTAGTACTAGCTGATTTAATTGATATAACCGAAGAAGTAGCTATAGCCGAAGGGGAAACTATTGCGGTTGATGATCACTATAACGATAATTTCTTTATAGTCTACCGCGGTAAAATAAATTTATACGAAAATAGCAATGTGAAGGCAGAAGTAAATGTAGGTGAGTTCCTTGGAGAGATGATCAATACTGAAAATCACCTAAAATCAAACTTGATATTAGCGTTAGAAGACACTGTTCTTTTGAAAATAAAGAAAGATGGGTTTTATGATCTACTTGCTGACAATATAAAATTAGCTCACAAGATGATTGAATATGTATAGTATTAATCTAATATAATATTTTATTGAGCAGTTGTTTTTTTATTCATAATACCTTTATTTTAAGTACTTTAGCGAAAATTTTCGTTGTCTATTATTTATTTTTTAAGCTTGAATAATTCTTCATATGTTAAATTATGAACTACATCAGAATGAAGAAGAACATACTATTAGTGATGTAAACGTTCAGAATGATGTTGTTCTTAATAACCCATTTCCTGGGTTAAGGCCTTTTAGCGTTGAAGAAAATCATCTGTTTTTTGGCCGTGAGAGCCAGGTTGACGAAGTTTTATTAAAACTTGCTACCAACAAGTTTGTAACTGTTATGGGTTACTCTGGTAGCGGTAAATCCTCTTTAATTTATTGTGGTGTTGTTCCAGTCGTTTATGGTGGATTCATGACTGAAGTTGGTCCTGACTGGAATATTATAATGACCAGACCGGGCACTTCACCTATACATAATCTAGGTTCCTCAATTCAACGCAGCTTGGATTATGGTTATATGAATAAAGAAGAGGCTAGAATAAACAGAAGAGTAATTTCTTCTATTCTTAGGACTGATCCAAATGGACTGGTAGAAGTATTAGCAAAAAAATATCAGAAGCAAAAACAGAATACCTTAATCTTTATTGACCAGTTTGAGGAATTATTCAGATATGGTACGTCAGATCAGGAGTCAGCCGAAGAAGCGAGGTTATATGTAAACCTTATTCTTGATGCTTGTCGAAATAGTCAATTCCCTGTCTACATTGCTATTACAATGCGCTCGGATTATGTGGGAGAATGTGCCAAGTTTCCGGGACTAACGCAATTGATTAATGAAAGCAACTACCTGGTTCCTCAAATGTCTCGCGACCAAAAGAGAATGGCAATTGAAGGGCCTATTGCTGTTGGTGGCGGACAAATTTCTGAGAGATTATTAAAAAGGCTACTAAATGATTTAGGAGATAATCAAGATCAACTTCCTATTCTGCAGCACGCTTTAATGCGTACGTGGAACTACTGGCTTAAAAATAAGGAGGAAGGTGAGCCGATGGATATTGGCCATTACAACGCGATTGGTAGAATCACAGAGGCGTTATCTCAGCATGCGAATGAAACTTTTGATGAATTAAGTTCAAGACAAAAGGAAATAGCAGAGATCCTCTTTAAGTCTTTAACTGAGAAATCTTCAAATAATTTTGGTATGAGAAGGCCGGTTAAATTAAGCTTTGTTGCTGATTTAGCCGATGCCACCGAAGAGGAGGTTATAGAAGTAGTGGATCACTTCAGAGCTCCTGGAAGATCATTTTTAATGCCGCCACCAAATGTTCGGTTAAACTCTGATTCACTTATAGAGATTTCACATGAGAGTTTGATGCGAATTTGGACCCGCCTAAAAGTTTGGGTGGATGAGGAGTTTGAATCTGCTCAAATGTATCGAAGACTGTCTGAGGCAGCTGCAATGTATCAGATAGGAAGAACAGGCTTATGGCGGCCACCTGATTTACAATTAGCACTAAACTGGCAGAAAAAGCAGAAACCTACACGGGCTTGGGCTAGAAGGTATGACGAAGCCTTTGAAAGAGCCATCGTTTTTCTAGATACTAGTAGAATAACCTACGAGGCAGAGCAGCGTAATCAGGAAATGCTACAAAAGCGTTTGGTCAAGCGAACCAAGGCGGTAGCTATTTTCTTGGGATTTGCCGCAGTTATAAGTATCCTCTTTTTCGTTTATGCATTAACACAAAGTACGGAAGCCAAACGTCAGGCTGAATTAGCAGAAGCAGAAAAAATAGAGGCGCAAAAACAAAGAGATATTGCAAACGAAGCCACAATTGAGGCGCAAGAGCAAACAAAAAAGGCTGAAGAAGCATTGGCGGATGCCAACGAACAACGTAAAAGGGCAGAGGAGGCACTCAGCAAAGCAGAGTATGAGCGATTGAGAGCAGAACAGAACTTTCAAATTGCCCAGGAACAAACGAATATTGCCAATGATCAGAAGGTTGTTGCTCAGGAAGCCAGGGATGAAGCGAGAAATCAGTTCAAAAGAGCTGAAGAAAACTATAGAGACGCCCAAAGGTTATTGTATCAATCAATTGCTCAATCTATGGCAGTTAAATCCTTGTCTATTGAAGATAATGACCTAAAGGGTGCACTTGCACAGCAGGCTAAAATCTTTTTTGACGAGTACCAAGGAAGACATTATGATCCATACATATATAATGGGTTATATGCCGCTACCGCTGATTTTATAGGCAGAGATTACAATACAATACCAAAACTGCATAGAAATGCTGTGAGATCGGTAGCAGTGGCTAATAATAGTCCTAACTATTTCACCACAGGTACACAGGGAAAACTAGTAAAGAGCACAACCGAAGATCAATCAAATAATATGAGCCTATTTTCCAATCAGTTCCCAAATAGAGCATTATCAATTAGTAATAATGATCAATGGTTGGCTATTGCTTCAGACTCAGCCTATATTCAAGTACTTAATACAGAAACTAACTCAACCAGTAAAATTACTGGACATAAAGGTTATGTTAATGACGTAGAGTTTAGCAATGGCAATAATGAGTTTTATTCAACTGGAAGTGATAGAACGATAAGGCGTAATAATATAGAGTCATTAAGATCAGAATTGGTCATGAATACTCAATTTGAGTTGAAAGCAATTGATCTTAATTCTAACGGTAGCCAGTTAATTGCTGGTACAATCGAAGGTAATTTGACGTTATACGATCTTGAGAGTAAATCGGAAAGTGTGATTTTTAATAATCCAGGGGTACCAATTCACAGTGTTCAGTTTAGTCAGGATAACAAATTAATCGTATTTGGTGATGAAAAAGGAGTAATTCATGTAATGAATGCCAATTCGAAAGCAATATTGTATGAACTAGTAGGCCATAAGGGTAGGGTTAGTACTATTGCATTCAGCCCAGACAATAAATTGATGGCTTCCGGAAGCTTTGATGGAGTTATTCAGATGTGGCCGGTGAAAGAATTGGGTGAATTACCAATTAGGATAACGGATAACGATGCCTATGTATGGGATATTAAATTTAGTTCAGATTCGGAATATATTATTTCTGCATGTGCCGATGGAGATGTGAGGTTGTGGCCTACCAACCCCGATAAATTTTCAGATCAGCTTTGTGAGTATATAAAAAGAAACATGACAGAAGAAGAATGGAAAACATATGTGGGTGATGACATCAAGTACAGAGCAACATGTGTTAACTTATTGGTTGAAGACTATTAAAAATACATGTTAAAAAGGCTTTCTATAGTTTGGTTACTTATATCGTTTTGCAATTTTGCCTTGGCTCAAAAGGTAGATTGTACAAATACGCTTGAACAAGCCAGAACAAACTTTGAGAGAGGGCATTTATATTCTATTCCCGCAATTTTAAAACCATGTTTAGATAATGGATTTAATAAGGTTCAAAAAATAGAGTCTTACTTAATTCTAACAAGAACATACTTGCTTATAGATGATCCTATAAGTGCTGAAGACAGTTATTTAAAGCTTCTTAGACTTGATCCTGAATATACAGTGGATCCAGAGAATGATCCTGTTGATATTGTTTACCTAAATGAAAAATTTACTACAACACCCATATTTATATTGTATGCTAGAGGAGGATTAAACTTCACAAATGCATCTTCAATTGTAAATTTTGGGGTTGATAATACAGAGCAGTCGCAAGAAGAATATTCTATGGGTGCCGGGTTTAACTTAGGTGGTGGCGCTGAGCTGAACTTAAGCAATCACCTAAGCCTAGGGTTGGAATTAAATTACAGTAATAGGAGATATAATTACAAAAACACTTTATTCAATGGTGACGCTCAAGATATGTTGGAAATTCAGTCAATGTTAAATGTTCCCATATTTCTAAAATATAGAATGAAATTCAACGATTGGCACCCTTATGTTTATGCAGGTTATTCATTTAATTACCTGATTGGAGCGCGAGCTGAATTGGAGTTAAAAGATCTTGTTATTTCCGGAGAAGGTGACAGGTCAGAAATTAGTGTAACCGGACCCGAGGAGAATTTAATTGACTTAAGAAATAGAGTCAATCATAATATTCTTGGTGGTATTGGAGTGAGGTATCGGATAGGGTATAATTATTTATTCCTGGATGCCAGATACTCATGGGGAATGAATAACATTGTTGATGAAAATAATCAGTATTCAAATCAATCGCTTTTGTACAAATATGGTATGGTTGACGACTATAAACGGTTAACGAATATAGAAGTTACTGCTGGCTACATTTGGCCATTGTATAAACCAAGAAAGATTGATGAGAAAAAAGGATTGTTCAGACGACTTTTTGACAAATAGAATTTACTAGTGATAAGATATCTGTTATATATCGTATTGATTGCTATCATGTCAGGATGTGATACTGAAGATAGTCTTGAGCCAAGGTTCGAGGATTACTTCATAAAGTATTACGGAGATTCAGGTGATCAGGAGGGAGTTGATTTTGTATCGCTCTCAGATGGTGGGTTTGTTGTTTTGGGGAAAAGTATTTTATCAAACTCGGCTTCACAGATCTGGCTAACCAGAACAGACGAAGTAGGAAATGAAATATGGTCTAATACATTTGGGGGTAATCAAAATGAAGACCCATCAGATTTAGAATTAGATGCTTCTGGGAATTTGATTATTAGTGCAACACTAACAGAACAAAATTCCGCTGCTACCGATGTAATGATTTTAAAAGTGAGTCCTGATGGCGTAAAAATAGACAGTGCTGTTTTTGGCTTTCCTGGTACTTCAGAACAAATAAATAGCATATTGGTAGCTTCAAATCAAGATATTATTGGCGTTGGGTCAACTGAGAATGTGGATATTAACAAAGCAGTTTATAATCCTGCTACTGATTTGCAAGATTTTTATTCAATAAGATTGAATAACAGTCTCCAAAAAGTAGAATCATTTTTATGGAAAGAAATTACTGGATTGGCTGGAGTAGATATAGGGCAGCAATTAGTTGAACGCCCAGACGGTTCATTCATTTACTTTGGAACCTCTGACGATCCTAATTCAGGTGAACAGCAAGATGGGTTTAATATGATCTTGTTTCCTGTGAATAACTTGGGTGATGCAACCTCAACGTTTGAAACACAATATTATGGAACGTTAGGAAACGAAAATGCAACACAAATTATCAATACTATAGATGGTGGCTATTCTATGGTAGGCACTTCTATTCAACAAGGTATCAATAGTATTTTTACAGCACGTGTTAGAAGTAATATAAATTTTGTAAGTTCTTCAAATTTAAGTTTACAAAATGTTGCCAACGCAGCTTCCATTTCTCAATCCGTAAGTGGTGGTTTTTTGGTGTTAGGCACTTCAAATTTTGGTGTTAGTGGAGATATAGAGTTAATTAAAATATCAGATATTGGAAGTATTGTTTGGACTAAATCATTCGGAGGTGTGGATAACGATGCTGCTGCAAAAGTTAATCAGGCAGCTGATGGTTCAATTTATATTTTAGGAACAGTTGATCTGGAAAGCCAAAGAAAGATTGCTTTTATTAAAACTAGTTCTCTAGGAGAACTAAAACCATAGATATTAATTACATTTTAGATAAATTAATGGTTTAGAGGAACTTATAAATTTTTTATTTAACTGAGCTTCTTAAATTGAGGTTACAATACGAAGATATATTATATAAACAGTTGTGCTTGGCTTATCGCTTTCTATGAGAATAGTAAACTCATTTGTTAAATTCCCATTTTGGCTAACCTTTTTAATGGTTAGCATTATTTATTGTATACCTCAATATTCACAGGCTCAATGCACAATTACAGGTCTAGCTACTGAATATTGTGAATCTGATGGAAGTGTACTTCTTACATTGTCTCCAAATGACGCTATTAATAGTTCAGGTGGTATTTTAAGTGGTTCAGGCATATCTGGAACATCCTTCGATCCTTCTGTTGCTGGTATTGGTAACCACACCATTACTTACTCTGCTTATGAGGTTAATCAATCCTCCACTATATCTTGGTCTACATTAACTACTTCTGATTTAGGATTGGGAGACGATGCCTCAGCCTTGGTGAGTTTAGGATTTACTTTTAATCTATTAGGAACTAATTTCTCAACAGTTTATATTTCTTCTAATGGCTATCTAACTTTTATAAATTCAGCGACAATTGATGCTTCTCCAGAAAATTTATCAGACACGAGTGAGCCGTATTTTTATATCGCAGGAGCATGGGATGATTTGGATCCGTCTGATTTTGACAATTTCATACCAGTTATTAGATACGAGGTTTTTGGGTCTTCACCCAATCGTGTTTTTGTCGTAGAGTATGCTGATGTTCCTCATTGGATTGCACCTGGAGGAAGTTTTAATACGGTGAACATGCAGATAAAACTCTATGAAGGTACAAACGCTATTGAAATTCATTCTCAGAACATTGATAGTGATGGTGGCAATAGAGTACAAGGAATATCGGGTGTTGTCGGGGGTGAAAACATAGTAGGAGGTAGTACTATTGAGTATTACGGAACACCAGGAAGAAATTTAACTAACTGGTCAGTAGCAACTGATGATTTTGTATCCTTTACTCCTTGCACTGTTTCTCAAGGTGTTACTGTTTATCAAGATCCAGACTTAAGTCTAAGTGTTAGTGCCAGTGACCCTACTATATGTTCTAATGAATCTACAACAATAGATGTAGCTCTTTCAGAAACAGGTATTAATTATCAGCTTCAAAACACTGCGGGCCCTGTTGATATCGGATCTCCCGTTGCGGGTACCGGAGGTACTATCAGTCTACCAACAGGTACACTTACATCTAGTACTACATTTCAAGTCGTTGCATCTCAGGGTAATCCTTGCGAGGCTGTATTATCTAATACGGCCACAGTCACAGTAAGTGGGGGATTTTCTGCCAATATATCAAGCTCTGCTACGGCTAATACAAGTTGTGATGGTGAATCTGTTACCTTCACAACATCTACAGGTGGTTCACCAAGCTTACCAGTTACATATGAGTTTTTCGTGAATGATGTCTCTGTTCAGGGACCTAGTGCTGATGCTACATATGATCTAACTACGTTAAATAATGCAGATGAAATTTACGCTATTGCTTATGAGAATGGTACTTGTAGTGCTATTTCCAGCACAATTACTCACACTATTAATGCACTACCAAGCACTGCCCTAACTGTCAATTATAGTTCAACGAGTGTTTGTGCAGGTCAAACGATTACAGTACAAGTTGTTTCTAGTACTCCCGGAGTTAATTATGAAGTTTTTGATAATACAAGTTCATCTGTAAGTTCCGTAGCAGCAGGAACGTCAGGTAATATTAATCTTACAACTAGTGCCTTATCTACATCCCAAACTAGTTTATTTGTAAGAGCTATTGATGCCTTAACAGGTTGTAATGATGATTTCCCAAGTCAAGCTATTACAGTAACAGGCTTACCAGGAGCTCCCACTCCTGATAATTCTACTTTGAATTATTGTGTGGGTGAAACTTCCTTGGTAGCTGATTTCAACGTTGCAGAAAGTAATTTAGAATGGTACAGTGATGCTTCTTTAACTACCAATATTCACAGTGGCGTTGTAGCTGACCCTTTGACTGATCTTGGTGTTAATACTAGTATAGCTGGATCAAGTACTTATTATGTCACTCAAACAGTATCAGGATGTGAAGGTCCTGCAGCAAGTATTGTAGTAACAATTAATCCATTACCTAATTCTGGCCTCCTAGTTACTCCGGGTTCAACAAGTGTTTGCGATGGTGGTACTCTGACATTTTCTATAGCCAATAGTCAAGCTGGTGTTAATTATGAGCTGTTTAATGGAGCAATCTCAATGAGTAATGTTGTTGCTGGTACTGGTTCGGCTGTTACTCCCATTGTTATTACTAGCAATGCTTTTAATCTCCCAGGCAGTCCAGTAACGATTAAAGTAACAGCTACAAATGCTGCCACATTATGTAGTGTGGATTTAACGGATACAGAATTGATCACTGTAAATCCTATACCGACAGCATTGCCGGTGACAATAGCAGATGCTAGTATTTGCAATGGAGGCTCCACGAATGTACAGATAGCCAACAGTGAGTCAGGAGTAAATTATCAGCTACGAAACAATGTAGGTAATGTAGCGATAGGTTCACCTGTTGCAGGAACAGGATTAGCGGCACCGATTGATTTACCGACAGGGGCTTTAACATCGAGTACGACATTTAATGTATTGGCGATCAATGCGACAACGGGTTGTGATGCACAGATGAGCAACACGATAGGTGTGACGGTGAATGCGATACCAAGTCCAACGGTAAGTGGTGATAACGATGTATGTGATGGCAATGTAGCAGTTTATACGACCCAGGCAGGTCAGAGCAATTATGTATGGTCAGTAAGTGCGGGCGGTACAATTACTTCAGGCGGTACGGGCACAGATAACACGGCCACGGTAACATGGAGTACAGTAGGCGCACAGAGTGTAAGTGTGAACTATGATAATGCGAGTGGTTGTGATGCGTTAAGTGCTACGACCTATAATGTCACGGTAAATCCAAATCCAGTTCCATCGATAACGCCAAGTGCTACGACCGTATGTGTAGGCGATGCAGGAACGACCTACAGTGTGCCAGCAGTAGGAGGCGATACTTATAATTGGACGGTAGTAGGAGGAACGATTACGGCAGGTGCAGGAACAGATGAGATTACAGTAACGTGGAATACTGCTGGAGCAGGAAGTGTGAGTGTAGTTCAAACGACTACAGCTACAGGATGTTTTGGTAGTGCGAGCCAGGCAGTGACGGTGAATGCGATACCAAGTCCAACGGTAAGTGGTGATAACGATGTATGTGATGGCAATGTAGCAGTTTATACGACCCAGGCAGGTCAGAGCAATTATGTATGGTCAGTAAGTGCGGGCGGTACAATTACTTCAGGCGGTACGGGCACAGATAATACGGCCACGGTAACATGGAGTACAGTAGGCGCACAGAGTGTAAGTGTGAACTATGATAATGCGAGTGGTTGTGATGCGTTAAGTGCTACGACCTATAATGTCACGGTAAATCCAAATCCAGTTCCATCGATAACGCCAAGTGCTACGACCGTATGTGTAGGCGATGCAGGAACGACCTACAGTGTGCCAGCAGTAGGAGGCGATACTTATAATTGGACGGTAGTAGGAGGAACGATTACGGCAGGAGCAGGAACAGATGAGATTACAGTAACGTGGAACACAGCTGGAGCAGGAAGTGTGAGTGTAGTTCAAACGACTACAGCGACAGGCTGTTTTGGTAGTGCGAGCCAGGCGGTGACGGTGAATGCGATACCAAGTCCAACGGTAAGTGGTGATAACGATGTATGTGATGGCAATGTAGCAGTTTATACGACTCAGGCAGGTCAGAGCAATTATGTATGGTCAGTAAGTGCGGGCGGTACAATTACTTCAGGCGGTACGGGCACAGATAATACGGCCACGGTAACATGGAGTACAGTAGGCGCACAGAGTGTAAGTGTGAACTATGATAATGCGAGTGGTTGTGATGCGTTAAGTGCTACGACCTATAATGTCACGGTAAATCCAAATCCAGTTCCATCGATAACGCCAAGTGCTACGACCGTATGTGTAGGCGATGCAGGAACGACCTACAGTGTGCCAGCAGTAGGAGGCGATACTTATAATTGGACGGTAGTAGGTGGTACGATTACAGCAGGTGCAGGCACGAACAGTATTACAGTAACGTGGAACACAGCTGGAGCAGGAAGTGTGAGTGTAGTTCAAACGACCACAGCGACAGGCTGTTTTGGTAGTGCGAGCCAGGCGGTGACGGTGAATGCGATACCAAGTCCAACGGTAAGTGGTGATAACGATGTATGTGATGGCAATGTAGCAGTTTATACGACTCAGGCAGGTCAGAGCAATTATGTATGGTCAGTAAGTGCGGGCGGTACAATTACTTCAGGCGGTACGGGCACAGATAATACGGCCACGGTAACATGGAGTACAGTAGGCGCACAGAGTGTAAGTGTGAACTATGATAATGCGAGTGGTTGTGATGCGTTAAGTGCTACGACCTATAATGTCACGGTAAATCCAAATCCAGTTCCATCGATAACGCCAAGTGCTACGACCGTATGTGTAGGCGATGCAGGAACGACCTACAGTGTGCCAGCAGTAGGAGGCGATACTTATAATTGGACGGTAGTAGGAGGAACGATTACGGCAGGAGCAGGAACAGATGAGATTACAGTAACGTGGAACACAGCTGGAGCAGGAAGTGTGAGTGTAGTTCAAACGACTACAGCGACAGGCTGTTTTGGTAGTGCGAGCCAGGCGGTGACGGTGAATGCGATACCAAGTCCAACGGTAAGTGGTGATAACGATGTATGTGATGGCAATGTAGCAGTTTATACGACTCAGGCAGGTCAGAGCAATTATGTATGGTCAGTAAGTGCGGGCGGTACAATTACTTCAGGCGGTACGGGCACAGATAATACGGCCACGGTAACATGGAGTACAGTAGGCGCACAGAGTGTAAGTGTGAACTATGATAATGCGAGTGGTTGTGATGCGTTAAGTGCTATGACCTATAATGTCACGGTAAATCCAAATCCAGTTCCATCGATAACGCCAAGTGCTACGACCGTATGTGTAGGCGATGCAGGAACGACCTACAGTGTGCCAGCAGTAGGAGGCGATACTTATAATTGGACGGTAGTAGGTGGTACGATTACAGCAGGAACAGGCACGAACAGTATTACAGTAACGTGGAACACAGCTGGAGCAGGAAGTGTGAGTGTAGTTCAAACGACCACAGCGACAGGCTGTTTTGGTAGTGCGAGCCAGGCGGTGACGGTGAATGCGATACCAAGTCCAACGGTAAGTGGTGATAACGATGTATGTGATGGCAATGTAGCAGTTTATACGACTCAGGCAGGTCAGAGCAATTATGTATGGTCAGTAAGTGCGGGCGGTACAATTACTTCAGGCGGTACGGGCACAGATAATACGGCCACGGTAACATGGAGTACAGTAGGCGCACAGAGTGTAAGTGTGAACTATGATAATGCGAGTGGTTGTGATGCGTTAAGTGCTACGACCTATAATGTCACGGTAAATCCAAATCCAGTTCCATCGATAACGCCAAGTGCTACGACCGTATGTGTAGGCGATGCAGGAACGACCTACAGTGTGCCAGCAGTAGGAGGCGATACTTATAATTGGACGGTAGTAGGTGGTACGATTACAGCAGGAACAGGCACGAACAGTATTACAGTAACGTGGAACACAGCTGGAGCAGGAAGTGTGAGTGTAGTTCAAACGACCACAGCGACAGGCTGTTTTGGTAGTGCGAGCCAGGCGGTGACGGTGAATGCGATACCAAGTCCAACGGTAAGTGGTGATAACGATGTATGTGATGGCAATGTAGTAGTTTATACGACTCAGGCAGGTCAGAGCAATTATGTATGGTCAGTAAGTGCGGGCGGTACAATTACTTCAGGCGGTACGGGCACAGATAATACGGCCACGGTAACATGGAGTACAGTAGGCGCACAGAGTGTAAGTGTGAACTATGATAATGCGAGTGGTTGTGATGCGTTAAGTGCTACGACCTATAATGTCACGGTAAATCCAAATCCAGTTCCATCGATAACGCCAAGTGCTACGACCGTATGTGTAGGCGATGCAGGAACGACCTACAGTGTGCCAGCAGTAGGAGGCGATACTTATAATTGGACGGTAGTAGGTGGTACGATTACAGCAGGAACAGGCACGAACAGTATTACAGTAACGTGGAACACAGCTGGAGCAGGAAGTGTGAGTGTAGTTCAAACGACCACAGCGACAGGCTGTTTTGGTAGTGCGAGCCAGGCGGTGACGGTGAATGCGATACCAAGTCCAACGGTAAGTGGTGATAACGATGTATGTGATGGCAATGTAGCAGTTTATACGACTCAGGCAGGTCAGAGCAATTATGTATGGTCAGTAAGTGCGGGCGGTACAATTACTTCAGGCGGTACGGGCACAGATAATACGGCCACGGTAACATGGAGTACAGTAGGCGCACAGAGTGTAAGTGTGAACTATGATAATGCGAGTGGTTGTGATGCGTTAAGTGCTACGACCTATAATGTCACGGTAAATCCAAATCCAGTTCCATCGATAACGCCAAGTGCTACGACCGTATGTGTAGGCGATGCAGGAACGACCTACAGTGTGCCAGCAGTAGGAGGCGATACTTATAATTGGACGGTAGTAGGTGGTACGATTACAGCAGGAACAGGCACGAACAGTATTACAGTAACGTGGAACACAGCTGGAGCAGGAAGTGTGAGTGTAGTTCAAACGACCACAGCGACAGGCTGTTTTGGTAGTGCGAGCCAGGCGGTGACGGTGAATGCGATACCAAGTCCAACGGTAAGTGGTGATAACGATGTATGTGATGGCAATGTAGTAGTTTATACGACTCAGGCAGGTCAGAGCAATTATGTATGGTCAGTAAGTGCGGGCGGTACAATTACTTCAGGCGGTACGGGCACAGATAATACGGCCACGGTAACATGGAGTACAGTAGGCGCACAGAGTGTAAGTGTGAACTATGATAATGCGAGTGGTTGTGATGCGTTAAGTGCTATGACCTATAATGTCACGGTAAATCCAAATCCAGTTCCATCGATAACGCCAAGTGCTACGACCGTATGTGTAGGCGATGCAGGAACGACCTACAGTGTGCCAGCAGTAGGAGGCGATACTTATAATTGGACGGTAGTAGGTGGTACGATTACAGCAGGAACAGGCACGAACAGTATTACAGTAACGTGGAACACAGCTGGAGCAGGAAGTGTGAGTGTAGTTCAAACGACCACAGCGACAGGCTGTTTTGGTAGTGCGAGCCAGGCGGTGACGGTGAATGCGATACCAAGTCCAACGGTAAGTGGTGATAACGATGTATGTGATGGCAATGTAGCAGTTTATACGACTCAGGCAGGTCAGAGCAATTATGTATGGTCAGTAAGTGCGGGCGGTACAATTACTTCAGGCGGTACGGGCACAGATAATACGGCCACGGTAACATGGAGTACAGTAGGCGCACAGAGTGTAAGTGTGAACTATGATAATGCGAGTGGTTGTGATGCGTTAAGTGCTACGACCTATAATGTCACGGTAAATCCAAATCCAGTTCCATCGATAACGCCAAGTGCTACGACCGTATGTGTAGGCGATGCAGGAACGACCTACAGTGTGCCAGCAGTAGGAGGCGATACTTATAATTGGACGGTAGTAGGTGGTACGATTACAGCAGGAACAGGCACGAACAGTATTACAGTAACGTGGAACACAGCTGGAGCAGGAAGTGTGAGTGTAGTTCAAACGACCACAGCGACAGGCTGTTTTGGTAGTGCGAGCCAGGCGGTGACGGTGAATGCGATACCAAGTCCAACGGTAAGTGGTGATAACGATGTATGTGATGGCAATGTAGTAGTTTATACGACTCAGGCAGGTCAGAGCAATTATGTATGGTCAGTAAGTGCGGGCGGTACAATTACTTCAGGCGGTACGGGCACAGATAATACGGCCACGGTAACATGGAGTACAGTAGGCGCACAGAGTGTAAGTGTGAACTATGATAATGCGAGTGGTTGTGATGCGTTAAGTGCTACGACCTATAATGTCACGGTAAATCCAAATCCAGTTCCATCGATAACGCCAAGTGCTACGACCGTATGTGTAGGCGATGCAGGAACGACCTACAGTGTGCCAGCAGTAGGAGGCGATACTTATAATTGGACGGTAGTAGGTGGTACGATTACAGCAGGAACAGGCACGAACAGTATTACAGTAACGTGGAACACAGCTGGAGCAGGAAGTGTGAGTGTAGTTCAAACGACCACAGCGACAGGCTGTTTTGGTAGTGCGAGCCAGGCGGTGACGGTGAATGCGATACCAAGTCCAACGGTAAGTGGTGATAACGATGTATGTGATGGCAATGTAGCAGTTTATACGACTCAGGCAGGTCAGAGCAATTATGTATGGTCAGTAAGTGCGGGCGGTACAATTACTTCAGGCGGTACGGGCACAGATAATACGGCCACGGTAACATGGAGTACAGTAGGCGCACAGAGTGTAAGTGTGAACTATGATAATGCGAGTGGTTGTGATGCGTTAAGTGCTACGACCTATAATGTCACGGTAAATCCAAATCCAGTTCCATCGATAACGCCAAGTGCTACGACCGTATGTGTAGGCGATGCAGGAACGACCTACAGTGTGCCAGCAGTAGGAGGCGATACTTATAATTGGACGGTAGTAGGTGGTACGATTACAGCAGGAACAGGCACGAACAGTATTACAGTAACGTGGAACACAGCTGGAGCAGGAAGTGTGAGTGTAGTTCAAACGACCACAGCGACAGGCTGTTTTGGTAGTGCGAGCCAGGCGGTGACGGTGAATGCGATACCAACGTTAAGTGTAAGTCCATTAGCAGAGAGCATCTGTGATGGTGGAACTACGAATATAGCATTAAGCACACCAAATGGTGCAGGTGATGGCTACCGTTGGACGATAAGTGCAGTGAGTGGTTTGACAGGAGCGAGTGCACAGGGAAGCATAGGTACGCCAGTAGCAGGTCCAATAGCTCAGACCTTGACCTTAGATGCAGCAAATGTATCGGGCAGTGTGACATATACGATTTACAGTGTAAACAGTTTAACGGGTTGTGAGAGTGTAGGAAGAGATGTGATTGTGACGGTGACTCCACTTCCAACACCAACAATATCAGGTGCTTCAAATGTTTGTGAAAATGAAACTGGAGTAGTTTATTCAACATTAGCTGGTCAGACTAATTATATTTGGAATGTTAGCGCGGGAGCAACAGTTACTGCAGGAGGTACAACTTCAGATAATACCATAACAGTTGACTGGGGAAGCGCGGGAGCTGAATCAGTAAGTGTGAATTATACAGATGCCAATGGGTGCACTGCAGCTTCAGCTACAACATTTAGCGTAACAGTTGAAACACTTCCTACAGCATCAATCTCGGGATCAACATCTGTTTGTCCAGGAGTAAGTACAGATCTTACATTTTCATTGACAGGTACTGGTCCAAATTATGATGTTATATATACAGATGGAAGTTCAAATATTATTATTACTGGAGTAAGTAATGGACACACAGTTTCAGTTACACCACTCGCAACAACAACTTATACCTTAGTTAGCGCTGTTGATTTAGGAACTGGTTGTGAAGCTGTATCACTTACAGGCAGCGCAACAGTTTCTGTGTTGGCTAGCCCAGTTACTGCTTCAAATCTTGCATTTAATACTGCTTGTAGCGATGACCCAATTGGGGTAACTCTGTTATTAGAAGGAGGCGGATCGGCATCTTCATGGGATGTAGAAGTTATTAGTAAGGATGGAAATTTAACTGGCGGTCCTTCAGTTGGAGTAATCGGCACAGGATTAGCTGAAACTATTATTTTTAATAACACTTTCAATAATGTAAGCAGTACATCAGGGGATATTGTATATAGAGTAATACCGAACAGTGGTGGTGGTTGCAGTGGAAGCCCATTTAATATAACAGTTACAATAAACCCTGAACCTGTAGGAACTACGATCGCAGCTGGAACTATAACTGGTTGTAGTGATGAAGCATTAAATTACAGCTTACAGGATAATATAAATTTAAGCAATAGTGTATTAAGCACCTTTGTTTGGTCCGCTGCAGATAATGCCGACCCAGATGTAACAGGAGAAAATTCAGGAAATACATCAGGAAGTGTAATCAATGATATCATCACGAATACATCTGGAGTTCCTCAAGATATAGTATACACAGTTACACCTACAAGTGCTGATGGCTGTCAAGGAAATCAATTTAATATAACGGTAACAGTTGATCCTGAACCGGTTTCAACTGCGTCTAATTACAATTCAACTATTTGTAGTGGTGAGGCATTATCTAGAAACTTGCAGTCAGATATCTCTGGTGGATTGAGTAGTACCTTCACTTGGTTAGCTACTACTCCTAATGGACAAGTTTCTGGTGAAAGTACTTCTAATCAATCTTCTTCAATTCTTGATGATGTGCTGATCAACACTTCAACAAGTCCACAGGTAGTGATTTATACGGTAACCCCAATAAGCAGTCCATTTGGATGTTCAGGAAATCCATACACAGTTTCAGTTACCATAAATCCTGAACCGGTTACAGATCCTTTATTATCAACAGTAGGGGTATGCAGTGATGAGGTATTAGGCATAAACCTGATAACAAATGGTACATCAGGAACAGCAGATCGATGGAATGTATCGGTAGTAAGTCAAGATGTTAACCTTACAGGAACACCTACTACAGGAACCGGTCTTGCAGCAACTGCGTTGTCTGGAGATAGTTATACCAATGTTTCAAGTATTTCAGGAAGGGTAGTTTACAGGGTAATACCTATTACTGCATCACCTGAGGATTGTGCAGGAGATGCATTTGACATAACTGTTACAGTTCAGCCAAAGCCTGTGACAGAACCTACTTTATCAACAATATCTGCTTGCAGTGATAATTCAATCGGTCTTAATTTAGCTACTAACGGAGTGTCAGTTAATGCTGATCGTTGGGATGTGTCCATAGTAAGCCAGGATGCGAATGTTACAGGAACACCAACTTCAGGACCAGGATTGGCAGCCGGGGTATTAGCATCAGATGTATTTAACAATATTAGCTCCACTCCAGGAAATGTAGTCTATCGTGTGACTCCAATTACTGCATCACCAAATGATTGTGCGGGAAATCCATTTGATATTACGGTAACTGTAAATCCTGAGCCAGTAGTAAACACTACTACTCCAGTAACAGTATGCAGTGACGCTATTACAGGAATTACCTTAACCACAACAGGAACTTCAGGTCCAGTATCAAGTTGGACTGTGAATTTGATTAGTCAGGATGCAAATGTTTCAGGAACGCCAACAACTGGAAGTGGGTTGTCTGCTACAGCGATACAAAATAATGTCTTTACCAATGTAAGTTCAACTTCTGGAAACGTAGTGTACCAGGTTATTCCGGTTACTGCAGCAGGATGTTTGGGTAATGCATATAATGTAACATTAATAGTTGAACCTGAACCAGTGACTGACCCAACATTGTCAGCAGTAGGATTATGTAGTGATGAAGTATTAGGAATTACACTTGCTACTAATGGTACATCGGTAGCAGCAGATAGATGGAATGTTTCTTTAGTAAGTAAGGATGTTAACCTTACTGGAACTCCAACTACAGGAACTGGTCTTGCAGCAGGAGCATTGGCAGGGGATAGCTACACCAACGTTTCTAGTATTTCCGGTAGAGTTATTTATAGAGTTACACCAATTAGTGCCTCACCAGATGATTGTGCTGGCAATGCATTTGACATAACGGTTACTGTACAGCCAGAACCAGTAGTCCTAAGCTCACTCGCTACATTAAGCGTATGTAGTGATAATGTAATTGGTCTTAATCTAGCCACTAATGGAGTGTCAGTAAATGCTGATCGTTGGGATGTATCCATAGTAAGCCAAGATGCTAATGTAACAGGAACACCAACTTCGGGACCAGGATTGGCAGCCGGGGCGTTGGCATCAGATGTATTTAACAATATTAGCTCCACTCCAGGAAATGTAGTGTATCGAGTGACACCAATTACTGCATCACCAAATGATTGTGAAGGAAATCCATTTGATATTACTGTGACTATAAACCCTGAGCCAGTAGTAAATACTACTACTCCGGTAACAGTATGCAGTGATGAAATTACTGGAATTACCTTAACAACCACAGGAACCTCAGGTCCAGTATCAAGTTGGACTGTTAATTTGATAAGTCAAGATGCAAATGTTTCTGGAACACCAACCACAGGAAGCGGATTGTCTTCTACAGCGATACAAAACAATATCTTTACCAATGTAAGTTCAACTTCTGGAAACGTAGTGTACCAGGTTATTCCAGTTACTGCAGCAGGATGTTTGGGTAATGCATATAATGTAACATTGACAGTTGAACCTGAACCAGTAACAGATCCAACACTATCGGCTGTGGGATTATGTAGTGATGAAGTATTAGGAATTACACTTGTCACTAATGGTACGTCCGTAGCAGCAGACCGTTGGAATGTGTCATTAGTAAGTAAGGATGTTAACCTTATAGGTACTCCAACTATAGGAACTGGACTAGCAGCAGGAGCATTAGCAGGTGATAGCTTTACTAATACAAGTAACTCATCCGGTAATATCATATACAGAGTTACACCAATTAGTGCCTCACCTGATGATTGTGCTGGTAATCCATTTAATATAACGGTTACAGTACAGCCAGAACCAGTAGTCCTCAGTTCACTGTCTTCATTAAGCGTATGTAGTGATAATGCAATTGGGTTAACTTTGCTCACAAATGGAGTATCCGTTGTGGCTGATCGTTGGGATGTATCCATAGTAAGCCAGGATGCAAATGTAACAGGAACACCAACTTCAGGACCAGGTTTGGCAGCTGGAGCATTATCATCAGATGTATTTAACAATATTAGCTCCACTCCAGGAAATGTAGTTTATCGAGTAACTCCAATTACTGCATCACCAAATGATTGTGCAGGAAACCCATTTGATATTACGGTAACTGTGAATCCTGAGCCAGTAGTAAACACTTCTACTCCAGTAACAGTATGCAGTGATGAAATTACTGGAATTACCTTAACAACCACAGGAATCTCAGGTCCAGTATCAAGTTGGACTGTGAATTTGATAAGTCAGGATGCAAATGTTTCTGGAACACCAACCACAGGAAGCGGATTGTCTTCTACAGCGATACAAAACAATATCTTTACCAATGTAAGTTCAACTTCTGGAAACGTAGTGTACCAGGTTATTCCGGTTACTGCAGCAGGATGTTTGGGTAATGCATATAATGTAACATTAACAGTTGAACCTGAACCAGTAACAGATCCAACACTATCGGCTGTGGGATTATGTAGTGATGAAGTATTAGGAATTACACTTGCTACTAATGGCACATCAGTAGCAGCAGATCGATGGAATGTTTCATTAGTAAGTAAGGATGTTAACCTTACTGGTACTCCAACTACAGGAACTGGACTTGCAGCAGGTGCACTAGCAGGTGATAGTTTCACTAATATTTCTGGAACTTTTGGTAGAGTAGTGTATAGAGTAACACCAATTAGTGCCTCACCAGATGATTGTGCTGGAAATCCATTTGACATAACAGTTACAGTGCAGCCAGTTCCGGAAACAGCTCCATCAATTGCCTCTGTATCTGCTTGTAGCGATGTTTCTATTGGCTTGACTTTAATAACAACGGCAAGCTCAGCTGCTGCTGATCGTTGGGATGTATCCATAGTAAGCCAGGATGCTAATGTTACAGGAACACCAACTTCAGGATCAGGCTTAGCAGCAGGGGCGTTGGCGTCAGATGTATTCAACAATATTAGCTCTATACCTGGAAACGTTGTGTATCGAGTGACTCCAATTACAGCAGCACCAGACAATTGTGCAGGAAACCCATTTGACATCACAGTGACTGTAAATCCTGAGCCAGTAGTAAATACTACTACTCCAGTAACAGTATGTAGTGATGAAGTTACAGGAGTTACTCTAACTACCACAGGAACCTCAGGCCCAGTATCAAGTTGGACTGTGAATTTGATTAGTCAGGATGCAAATGTTTCAGGAACACCAACCACTGGAAGTGGACTGTCTGCTACAGCAATACAAAATAATGTCTTTACCAATGTAAGTTCAACTTCTGGAAACGTAGTGTACGAGGTTATTCCGGTTACTGCTGCAGGATGTTTGGGTGATGCATATAATGTAACACTAATAGTTGAGCCTGAACCAGTGACAGATCCAACACTATCGGCTGTAGGGTTATGTAGTGATGATGTATTAGGAATTACGCTTATCACCAATGGTACATCAGTAGCGGCAGATCGATGGAATGTGTCATTAGTAAGTAAGGATGTTAACCTTACTGGTACTCCAACTACAGGAACTGGACTAGCAGCAGGAGCATTAGCAGGTGATAGTTATACAAACACAAGTGTGACTTTTGGTAGAGTTGTCTATAGAGTAACACCAATTAGTGCCTCACCAGATGATTGTGTGGGTAATGCATTTGATATTACAGTGACTGTGCAACCTGAGCCTGAAACTAATCCATCACTATCTACTATTTCAGTTTGCAGTGACATAGCAACAGGTTTGATTTTAAATACAAATCCAAGTTCTGTTTTGGCCGATCGTTGGAATGTATCCATAGTAAGTCAGGATGCAAATGTAACAGGAACACCAACTTCAGGATCAGGCTTAGCTGCAGGGGCGTTGGCGTCAGATGTATTCAACAATATTAGCTCTACACCAGGAAATGTAGTGTATCGAGTAACTCCAATAACAGCATCACCAAATGATTGTGCAGGAAACCCATTTGACATCACAGTGACTGTAAGGCCTGAGCCAGTAGTAAATACTACAACTCCAGTAACAGTATGTAGTGATGAAATTACTGGAATTACCTTAACCACAACTGGAACCTCAGGTCCAGTATCAAGTTGGACTGTGAACTTGATTAGTCAGGATGCAAATGTTTCAGGAACACCAACCACGGGAAGTGGTTTGTCTGCTACAGCAATACAAAATAATGTCTTTACCAATGTAAGTTCAACTTCTGGAAACGTAGTGTACGAGGTTATTCCGGTTACTGCTGCAGGATGTTTGGGTGATGCATATAATGTAACCTTAACGGTTGAGCCAGAACCAGTAACAGATCCTGCTTTAGCGAGTATTACTATTTGCAGTGATGAGTTGTTGAGTGCATTATTGACTACGAATGGTTCATCAGTACCTGCTGATCGTTGGGATATTTCAGTAGTAAGCCAGGATGTTAATCTAATAGGAACTCCAACAACAGGCACAGGGCTTGCAACAGGAGCATTATCAGGAGATAGCTTTACAAATACTTCCAATACGACTGGAAGAATAATTTATCGAGTAACTCCATTTAGCGCCACACCTCAAGATTGTGCTGGTAATGCTTTTAATATCACAGTAACGGTACTACCTGAGCCAGTAACTGCTCCTTCTATTTCAGCTAAAACTGTATGTAGTAATGATCCAATTGGTCTTGTATTAGTGACTAATGGAGTGTCAGTAACAGCAAACCGATGGGATGTTTCGTTAGTAAGTCAGGCTGCCGGAATTACTGGGACGCCAACAACAGGGACTGGCTTGGCTTCAACTGCTATTCAAAATGATGTTTTCAATAATTCTAATAATTCACCTCAAGATGTTGTATATCGTGTAACTCCAATTAGTGCAACACCAGCTGATTGTGCAGGTGATCCATTTGATATTACAGTAACTATTGAACCGCAACCAGTAATGGCCATTAATAATATCAATACAGAAATTTGTAGTGGATCATCAACAAATATTGAATTATCAAGTTTGACAGATAATGCAATTATTAGACTTGATGCTGTTACTAATGCGAGTAATGTGTCAGGTTTTACAACTCCTGGAGTAACATTTACTCCTGGTGCAGGTACTGTGGCAATTACTGATGTATTAACAAATAATACGAACAACCCCATCTCAATTACCTACGAATTCAGTATTCAAGTGAATGGGTGTCCTGATGATGTAGGACCATTCTCAACAGTAGTAACTGTGAATCCAAATCCAACTCTTACTTTAACAAATAACAAAACTCTTATTTGTAGTGGAGATCAAGTTGATATTGATTTAAACACTCCAACATTAAATGGGCAGATAAATCTAGTTAGTGTGAATTATGGAGCAGCGAGTGGTACACTTACTGCACCTATTGTATATTCAAATGGAGATAACATAAATGAGGTTATTACAAATACAACTACTGCTGCTGTAGATGTTATTTATGAATTTAATGTTACAACCACAGATTTATGTCCGGTAACTGCCTCTCCTGCAAGTCAGTTCATTACTGTAAAAGTAAGTCCAGACCCTAATTTTGATGTAATAAATAATGCTCCAACAATTTGTAGTGGTGAATCAGCGAATATCGATATTACTTCAACTACCTCTGGTGCAGTTATTGAACTTATTAATGTTACAGCATCTTCGGCTCAGATACAAGGAGTACTTCCAGTTGGAGCAACATTCTTAAATGGAGCTAATATATCAAATATCTTATCGCACACCACAAACACGGTGCAAACAGTAATTTATGAATTTGAAGCAACACTTAATGGATGCATAAGTGCCTCTACGATTTCAAGAACTATTACTATTAACCCAATTCCTACCATGAATACATCTGTTGATGCATTAACCATTTGTGAAGGAGAAACAACCAATATTGTACTTACTAATCCTAATAATATAGCAGGAACAAATTATTCATGGACGGTAGTTGATAACCCTAATGTTGCTGGAGAATCTGCAGGTTCGGGAGGACCAAATACTGCTACTATTGCTCAAACTTTGACATTAGCGCCAGGAGTTACTACTACCCAAACAGTAACTTATAATATTAGACCTGATGCAGGAGGATGTAATGGAAATATCAAATCCATAATAGTAACCATTAATCCAACTCCAACGATTACCGCATCAGCAGATGAGACACTTTGTTCAGGTGAAACAACGAACATTACTATAAATGGAGCGCCTGATAATGTTTCAAACACCAATTTTAGCTGGACGGTGATAAACAATGTCAATAATGTTTCTGGTGCTGCTAATGGTTCTGGAACAGCAATAAATCAAACACTCTTTGTAAATAATAATTCACCTTCAGGTAGTGTGACTTATCGAATTACTCCAAATGCCAATGGTTGTTCCGGAGCTTTCGAGGATGTTACTGTTAATGTAAATCCAAGACCAGTTGTATTTGCAGGTTTCGATTACGCTATTTGTGCTGATGAAGGAAGCATAAGCCTATCTGCTTCTATAACTGGAGCTGCAACTTCTGGCGTATGGACTGGAGGAAATAATGCATCAGGTTATAGTAATAATCCTGTGGTGAATGGTGAAGTTATTGAATATACTTTTGATGTTACTGATAGTTTGGCTGGTTTTGTGACCTTCACTTTAACCACAAATGATCCGGATGGCGCTGGACCTTGTACTGCGGTGAGTGACCAAATTACAGTTACTATTAACTCCTTGCCAGTAGTTGATTTCAATGGCTTACCAGCTGATGCAGCCGAAAATGATCCGCCAATACCATTGTTTGGGTCCCCTTCTGGTGGTATATTTTCAGGAGATGGAATATCAGGTAACTCTTTCAATCCTGCAGGTGCCAATGTAGAGGAAGACAACTTTGTTACTTACACCTACACTGAACCATCTACTGGTTGTACTAATTCCATTACTAAGTCTATTTTTATAAACGGTACCACACCAATTGATGTAGGTAACGATAATGTTCAGGTTTGCCTTTCAGAACCACCTGTACTTCTTGAAGCTAATCCAACTGGTGGTACCTGGACAGGTACAGGTGTGGCGAATGTTGGTGGAACTAATTATGAATTTGATCCAGCTGACGCAGATGTGGGCACACACATTGTAACTTATTCATTCACCAATTCAAGTGGAGCTACTAGTACAGCTGAATTAACTTTTGAGGTATTGCCTGTGCCTGAAGTGAACTTTGTTGAGAGTTCAAACTGTATTGACCAACCAATAACGTTCAATGATTTATCTACAATTGATAATTCAGTATTTGCTTCAGCAGCGATAACAGAGTGGGATTGGGAATTTAAGGATGAAAATGACGTTTTAATATTTGGTTCAACCGACCAGAATCCAGTCGTTCAGTTTTTATCGCCTGGAGAGAAGTTCGTTACATTAAGAGTAACTTCTACTACTGATGGCAAAACATGTACAACCACTGTGATTGATAGATCAGTGACCATAGGTGAAGAACCAGATGTATTCTTTAGTTGGCAAAGTGTATGTAACGGAGATTTTACAGCCTTCATTGATGAAACAGATTTGAACGTAGGATCAATTAGTAACTATACTTGGGATTTCTCTGATGGAGTTACCGTTTCGGGTGCAGGATCAACAACTCTTAATGAGCTTCATGGTAATGGTTCAGAGACAATTGGTACACTGGCCGCACCAGAGCATAAGTATTTTAATGTTGGAGACTATGATGTTACCTTAACTGTAGAAACTGACTTAGGTTGTATTAAATCTTACACTCAGAATATAGATATTTTACCACAGACAGAAATTAATCAATTCCCTTATTTTGAATCTTTTGATACTAATGATGGAGATTGGGCTGAAGAAGTAGAGTTGTTAAGAGACCCTAACCTGAATAGTCCGAATAGTTGGGTGTATTCAAACGCAGGATCTGGAAGTATTTTACCAAAATATTCTGGTGACGGTTTCTGGTGGACTGGTGAAAATGGCACAGGTTATTATAATGACGAACAAAGTTGGGTGAACGGCCCATGCTTCAACTTATCAGGTTTGAATAGGCCAATGGTTAGTATGAAAATTATTTCTTCTACAGACCAGGGATTTGACGGAGCAGTATTGCAGTATTCTACTGATGGAGGTATTAACTGGGAGAATTTAGGTGGCTTAAACGAGGGAGGTATTAATTGGTATAACTCTGGATCTATCTCATCTAAACCAGGAGATCAGGACTTTGGCTTTGGTTGGACAGGTGAAATTCAAAAGAGTGAAGATGGAACACTACAATGGGTAGAAGTGGCCCATAACCTGAATGCAGTTAAAGGAGTTTCCAATGTATTGTTAAGAGTGGCTTTTGGTAGTAATTCAGATAATTCGGAAGATCAGATTAATGGGTTTGCCTTTGATGATGTATACGTTGGAGAGAAACAGAGATTGGTATTTCTGGAACACTTTACTGATTTAGGTAGAGTAAGTTCGAGGGATGCCGACATTCATATTGAAAGTCTTAAAAACTCGCAGATTGATGAATTTGATACTGTTGACTTTACTTCAATACAGTATCATATTAACGATACGGGTACTGATATATTTAATCAAGCTAATCCAGGTGATCCTAGTGCTAGAAGTATTTATTACGGGGTGTCACAAGCACCAAGTAGTCTATTGGATGGGTCAAACTCAGGCTTTAATGGAAATACATTTGGAATTACAACCAGAGAGCTAGATAGAAGAGCACTTATTAATCCATTGTTTGATATAAGTATAGATACATTATCCACAAGTGCAGAAGAGTTATCAGTAAGAGCAACATTTACTGCGCGTCAGGCAATTAATGAAGTTGTTACTTTACAAGTAGCTTTGATTGAAAATAATGTGGTTTTAGATGGCAGTGCTCAGGTCTACAACAACATTTTGAAGAAACTACTTCTAGGTGGAGAAGGAAAGAGTATCAATAATACATGGGTTGTTGGTCAGACGGAAACGGTAGACATAAATTGGGAGATTGATGTTGAAATATTCGAGCCGGCAAATCTCTACTTAGTTGCTTTCGTTCAGAATAAGAGTTCACGCGAAATATACGGTACTGTTCAGAAGAAGGCTCAAAATCAAAATGAATCAATTGTAACTGGCATTGGAGAAGATGTTATGGAGCAAGCAAAGTCTATTTCAGTTTATCCTAACCCAGCTAATGGAAGAGTAAACTTCTTGATAGAGGATATAGCATTATCAGACTATACCTGGAAAATAGTAGATCAAAGAGGCGTTTCGGTAATTAGTGGTAACCTTGAGTTTAATGCACTTGGTTTGTATACAGTTTCTACTGAAGAGTTAAGAAACGGAGTTTACTATGTAATTATTGAGGCACAAAATAAACCGCTAATTTATAGAAAACTAGCGGTGATGAACAGGCGATAAAAGGTGTTAAGAAGCCTTAAGGTAATCTTTAACTTTTCCAGCTAATTCGAGAATTACCTCAGACGGATCTTTTGGTTCCAAGCTCTCTTTATTATTAGATATATCGTAGAAACTGACATGGCTATCAAAATATGTCGGGTCTACAATTCCATTGTCATGAACTATAAGACTGGGTCTTAAATTCTTATAGAGTAGGGTTTCTTCAAAACTAAAAAAATTAAACACTTTACATCTTGTATGCTTCTCCAGTGTCATTCCAAGAATATTTTTATCGAAATATTCTGAATCAATTAAAAAAATTACGTCTTGCATCATCTTGCCAACTTTAGTCTGTAGTTGTAAGACGATAACTGTGCCAAAAAGAAAAATGGCTTTTAAATGATTTTTTGGAAGGTATATGAATATAAATTATCCCAAAATGGGATAAAAATATCATGATGAGATTTATTTAAAATCAGATTGGATGGCATTTCGTAGCTCTTTGAAAGCCTGCTGGCAGAGCTCACCTAGCTGATTTATTTTACTAGGAATCTGATCCGTATTCGTATTGTGTTTACCTGAATCTTCAATTTCTTTTATAATACTTTTTGCTTGTTCTAGTCCTACAAATGTTATTGAAGGCTTCATTTTGTGAGCAAGTTTACCTACCATCTCCCAATCTGCCTTATCAGACCAATTTTGCATTTCGTTAATAGTAGATGGAGTGTTTGAAATGAAAGTTTCTATCATTTCAGTCATAAACTTTACATCACCATCACATATACTTTTAAGATATTTAAGGTTAGTCAACTGATCAGAAGCTTGCTTATGAAGGTTATTCTTGGTTGATGCTATTTGCTTCGCCTCAGAATTAATAAACTTGGAAATGGTTTTATAAAGTGATTCGGGATGGAATGGCTTGGATAAATAGTCATTCATTCCTGCCTCCTTACATTTGTCAATATCTCCTTTAATAGCATTTGCCGTGAGTGCCACAATGGGAACGTTCTTTTTATTTCCTTCTAATGACTTTCTTATTTTTCTCGTAGCTTCATAACCATCCATAATCGGCATTTGAACATCCATTAACACAATGTCGTAGTCTTCAGCTTTAAGTTTTTCAACAGCCATATACCCATTTTCAGCTTCACCTATATCGCATTGCCAGCGTTCTAGAATACTATTGGCATATAGCCTATTAACTTCATTATCCTCAACAAGCAATACTTTAATACCTTTTAGGGAGTATTTTAATGTCTTCTTAAAGTCAGAGGATTTTGGTTGGACTAAATCAATTTCTCTACCAACCTGATAGGGGATGATGAAGGTAAAAACGGTGCCAATATGCTCTTCACTTTCAACATGAATGCTTCCGTTTTGGAGCTCTACTAATTCTTTTACAATAGTTAAACCAAGTCCTGTTCCGCCATACCTTCGCGTTACACTTGCATCTGCTTGGGTAAAGCTGTCAAAAATATGATGAACTTTCTTGGCAGGTATTCCAACACCTGTGTCTCTTACCTTGAATTTAATGTGTTTGTAATCTTTGTCCTCTTTATCAACAGTAACACTTATGTTAATTTCCCCTACATGAGTAAACTTTACTGCATTACTCACCAGGTTAATTAGAATTTGGTTGAGTCGGGCTGGATCACCTAGCAATACGCCATCTGCTTTCTTGTCGATGTTATAATTTAAGTCAATTCCTTTGGCTTTAGATTGGTATAAAAATGTGTCTAACACCGCACCTAGCTGATATTTAATATTAAAGCCAATCTTCTCAAATTTTAACTTGCCTGATTCAATTACTGATAAATCGAGTATGTCATTGATGATTACTTTTAAACTTTCTGTAGAGTTTTTTATAGCGTTCAGGTATTGTTCTCTATCTGCTTCATTAGATGTCTCTGACAATAAATTAATCATCCCGGAGATACCATTTATCGGGGTTCTAATTTCATGAGACATGTTGGCCAGGAATTGTTCTTTAGCTTTCTGAGCTCGCACCAACTCTTCTGCATCCTTCTTACGTTGAGTAATGTCCCTGCAATCAAGAATGAGACCCTCTACACCACCTTTGTGCTTCAGGTTAATAGAGTTAAATTCCAAATATCTATAGGAATTGTCTTCACATAAAAACCTGAACTCAATGCTTTCGTCATATGGTTTTGCAATACTTTTTTTGAACTCTGATTTAAAGCCTTTGAGAGTACTTGGTTTAATGAAATCAAAAAAGTTCTTATTGACTAAACTGCCAGGGGCATGACCTAACGTATCTTCAACAGAAGGGTTATGGTAAAGAATATTCCCGTTGTAGTCTACAATGAATATGATATCTGAACCATCTTCAACAACTGCCTCATAAAAGAGACCTTTATCTACATAATCCTTTAAACTTTTAACATCCATATTTTACATGGCCTCTTCTTCCATTTCTTTTAAATAGCGGTAAATCGTGGACTTACCAATATCTAACTTATCTGCTACTTGCAGCACATTGTTATCGTACTTATCTAAATAATGCCTAAGGATTTTAAACGTATAGTCTTTAAGAGTCATTTCTTCAAAAAGGAAATTTGATTCTTTTGTAAGACTATTGAATGTAATATCATCTGCTGTTATTTCATTGTTATTAGCCATTACGGCTGACAATTCAATAATTGATTTAAGCTCACGAATATTTCCTGGAAAAGGATAACCAAGTAACTTAGTTTGAGCATCGTGGCTTAAGGTAAGAGTTGATAAGTCATTTTCTTTAGCGAATTGCTCCATAAAAAACTTGCTGAGAAGAATGATGTCTCTATCACGCTCGCGTAGGGGAGGAAGGTGAATAGGCAGGCCTAATAATCTATAATAGAGATCTTCTCTGAACGCCCCATCTTTAACCATTTGTGCCAAGTCTCTGTGAGTGGCAACTATAAGCCTGAAATCCAATTTTATAACTTCATTGCCACCAATCCTTGACAGTTCTCTCTCTTGAATCACCCTCAATAATTTAGCCTGAAGATTAAGATCCATTTCTCCAATTTCATCCAAGAAAATGGTGCCACCTTCAGCTTCTTCAAACTTTCCAATTCTTCTGGTATTCGCCCCTGTAAATGCTCCCTTTTCGTATCCGAATAACTCGCTCTCCATTAAATCCTTTGGTATGGCAGCAATGTTTACCGCAACAAACGATTCTTTCTTTCTTTTAGAATTGTAATGGATCGCTTTAGCCGCTAATTCCTTACCAGTACCAGTTTCGCCAGTTATAGATACTGTTATGTTTGTTTTTACAGCTTTTTCAAGTAGAGAAAATACCTTTTTAAGTGCACTGCTATTGCCAATAATGCTATTATCGAATTCGTACTTCTCAGTAATCTCTTGCCGT
The DNA here is from genome assembly GCF_017068455.1 of Fulvivirga lutea. Classification (NCBI taxonomy): domain Bacteria; kingdom Pseudomonadati; phylum Bacteroidota; class Cytophagia; order Cytophagales; family Fulvivirgaceae; genus Fulvivirga; species Fulvivirga lutea. The sequence continues at coordinate 3,145,220 of NZ_CP070608.1, read as the reverse complement.
AAATGATCTATCTGTTTAGTGAGGGAGATATTCTTTCGGGCGTTGTTTATTGTATTTAACAGCCTATCCTTAGTATCCTCATCTTTGATTATGTAATCATAAGCGCCACTTTTAAGTAGCTCCACGGCTGTACCTATTTTTTCCTGAGCAGATATGATAATTACCGGAATATTAGGATCAACTCGTTGTATTTCCTTGAGTACATCTTCACCAGCCATGTCAGGCAAGGTGTAATCCAGCGTTATTATGTTTGGTTTTAGATATAAACTATCAATGGCAGTTTTACCATTTTCAAATGTGCTTACTTCATAGTCAGGATTCAAGCTCAATACGTATTGTAAAAATTTGGTATAGGCCTGATCATCTTCAACTACAAATATTTTGACAGGTTCCTTTTCGTACATTTAGATTGATGATAAATTTAGAGTAATATACTACTCTATTCTCCAAAAATGAACATCCGGGTTAATTTATTGATGATAAATTAATTAGGTGTCTTTGTAGGTTTAAATTTTGAATATGAGATGAAGGATATTTACTAATTTAATATTTAATTTAGCCTTTGTTTATAGAATGTAACTTGAAATATAATGATTGAACAGTTCAAAGTTTTGTCCCAAGAGGAAGTAGAGGTGATGTTAAGCGCTCCTCTTTTAGTTACAGTGCTAATTGCAGGTGCTGATAACGAAATTGATAATTCGGAGATAAAAGAAGCGGTTAGCATTGCTAAGCTTAAGCAAAAAAAGGCTCGATTAGATTTGATTGAATATTACAAGGAAGTTGGGGTAGATTTTGAAGATAAGTTGAAAGTGATGATTCAGCAGTTTCCGTCAAAAGCAGAAGAGCGAAACCCCATGATCATTAGCGAGTTAGAAAAATTGAATTCTATACTACCAAAGCTTGATAAAAAGTTTGCAGAGGAGTTTTATGCAAGTATTAAGGATATAGCGAAAAAGATAGCTGAGTCTTCTGGTGGATTGTTAGGCTATATGGCTGTTGGGTATGAAGAGTCTAAATTAATAGGCCTCAATATGATCAAAAACCCCGCATAAGATATAATTAAGTTTTAATGTTTGAAAAACGAACGTTAATCGGAAGCTCTATATTACCGATTAGGTTCGTTTTTTTTATGTGGCTGCTTTTTGCATTAGAGTTTGTCTATGGCTTTGATTTGAGCCTTTTTGGTATCATTCCAAGAAATATATACGGTTTAATTGGTGTAATAACATCGCCTTATATTCATGCCGGACCTATACATCTCATATCAAATACCTTCCCACTACTATTTCTGAGCATTACACTGTTCTATAACTATCCTAGAATAGCTCGACCTGTATTTTATGGTTGCTATCTGATTACAAATCTATTGGTGTGGCTATTAGGCAGGCCATATCCGCACATAGGGGCAAGTGGATTAGTATATGGCTTAGCCACATTTGCCATACTTTTTGGTTTATTAAGAAGAGATGTACGCTCTATTATGATATCTGGCGTTGTATTGCTTCTATACGGCTCTATTTATTATGGAGTATTACCAGGAGATGAAAGAGTGTCGTGGGAGTCTCATTTATTTGGCACTATAGTAGGAATGATTTTGGCTGGCTATTACTCTCAAGAAAAGAAGGTATAAAAAAACCCTGACAGCAATGTCAGGGTTTTATTTTTCTATCTATAAGTTCACTTATGGTTGAACTTTGATGTCAATTGTGATTTGACCGTCAGAACCGAATCCTGGCGTTAAATCAACCACTCTTATTAATCCTTTTTTACCATAATTGTCTACAAATTCAACAATATCACCAACTTCAAGCATATTAATTCTTTCATTGCTTGATTGTGTTATTGAATTTAAATCTCTAGACTCGTCAACTGCATCGAACATCGCAGATGTCATGCTTGACATCTGAAAAAAGCAACTGTTTAACTCAGCATCAGTTGTATTTGCAACGGTTACAACATCAATTATTGAAGACGGATAATTACCTGCCGCAGCCAAAGAAGCTTCTAAAGTTGCCCCATAATAATATCCGAAATCCCAAAAAGCTGAGTATTCTTCTCCTTGATCTACTCTATATAGCTCACCGTCTAATAAGGAAACAAATGTTTCAGAAGAACCGTCAGCTAATGGAGCTGCTAAAATTGTGGTAGTATATGATTTAACTGGTGCATTTGGGTTGGTACCAGTTCCAACTGTTATTTCTATTTGACCAACACCAGCAGCCAAACTGTTTTCAGGATCTCTATAGTCCCCTTTACCATTTGTTGCCCAAAATTTATAAACAACAGAACCGTTAGTACCAATTCCGGAAGGGATAGGTAGGTTCAATGCATAATCTACAGTAGCATCACCAGAAGCTTCAGCATCGATTGAACCATCTGGTTTTGTTGCTTTATTTGATAAACCATTCTCTCTCAGGTTAAAGGGCTGATCACCAGTACCAGCAATGTTTTGTGTAACATAAACTCTACGGATGGTTCTATCATTAGAGGTTATGATTAAACGAGCCTTAACGGTTAATTGGCCATCTCCTGAAGCATAGTCCTCAATTAATGGGTCGTTAACACTAGCCGTAGCATCTGAAAATTCAAGGGTAACATCAAACTCATCAGTTGGGTCAGTTACCACCTCATCATCATCACTACATCCACTCGCTATGAGAAGGCCTGCTAAAGCGCCAACCATAAATAATTTGTTAAATAATTTTTTCATTTTTTAATTGGTTTATTTTGAATTAATACAATCATAAATCATACCAGAATTTTAAATGATACGCTTTAAAATTGCCGTACAAATGTATAATCAAGATACGGAATATAATATGGTTTTGGTAATATTCTTTTAAGTTATTTCACAGTTTATTTTGCACGCATAAATACATACTTTTGAGGCTAATTCTACTACACTATGAGCACAACTCCTGAGGCAGTACTTTCAGATTTAAAGTCAGGAAAAATAGCACCAGTATATTTTCTCCAAGGTGAAGAAACCTTCTATATTGATCAGATTTCAGATTACATTGAAAATAATATTCTTACAGAGTCTGAAAAAGGTTTTAATCAAACCATAGTGTACGGCAGAGATGCGAATGTGAGCACCATCCTCAACCACGCCAGGCGGTTTCCTATGATGTCAGAAAGGCAAGTGGTTATAGTGAAAGAAGCTCAAAGCATAAGCGATATCAATAGGGAAGAAGGCTCAAAAATGTTGCTCGACTATTTAAATAACCCAGTACCGTCAACGGTATTGGTTTTCTGTCACAAAAATAAAACGTTGGATAAGAGAAAAGCGCTTGGTAAGTCTATTGATAAACTTTCAGTGAATGTTGTAACTAAAAAGATTTATGACGATAAGCTTCCTGCGTGGATAGAGAGTCATGTTTCAAGTAAGGGTTACAAAATAAGTCATAAGGCAGTGCGTATGCTGGCAGACTCTATCGGAACTAATCTGGAACGCGTTTCTAATGAAGTAGATAAAATAGCCATCAATCTATCTGATGGAGCAGAAATAAGTGAGGAGCTTGTACAGAAATATGTAGGTATTAGTAAGGATTACAATGTTTTTGAGCTTCAAAAAGCATTGGCCGCTAAAGATGTGTTAAAGGCGAATAAAATTGTTAACTATTTCGAAGCTAACTCTAAAAAGAATCCTATCATCCCAATTGTAGCAGTGTTATTTAGTTTTTACGGTAAGCTTTTGATAGCTGTTTCACAAAAGGATAAATCGCTTAATGGCGTGGCCAATGCGCTAAACATGAATTCGTTTTTTGCTAAAGATTTTCATCAAGCCTCTGGGCTGTATAGTTTACCTCAGGTGGTCAGAAATATACATCAACTAAGACTAGCCGACTTACAATTGAAAGGTGTAAATAGTACTGGCTCTGTATCTGACGGACAGATTTTGAAAGAACTTATTTTTCGATTGTTGCACTAGGCGGTATACGCTTGTATATTGTTTATATTTGGCTGGATTAAAATAATTTCGAAGCATTTGCAACATGAATTGGGCAACACTTCGTTATATGTAAAAAAGTACATTTCACATATCTATGAGATATATTCTATTAGTGATTCTATCACTTTTTCTTAGTCAATCATATAGTCAAAATACCCAATATTTTAACGATTCCGAAAGCTACTACAGGTCTGGCCTGGACTTATTGGATAAAGGACACTATGGTTCTGCAAGGGAAGTGTTCGAAAATTATTTGAATGACGCCCAAAACTCACCACATAGAGCTGATGCAGAATATTACATTGCTTATTGCGCCTTGGGTCTTTATCACAACGATGGTGAAAAAAGAATAGAGAATTTTATAGATGAGCATCCAGATCACCCAAAGGCACTCACTGCATATTATGATTTAGGTACATTTTACTTCAAAGAGAAGGAATACAAGAAGGCAGCAGAATACTACTCAAAGGTTAACTTAAATTTGATTACTGAGGAAGAGAGGGACGAAACCAGATTTAACCTTGGGTATTCTCTTTTCTCGCAGCGTAAGTTCAATGAAGCGATAGAATACTTTAATGTGTTGAAAAACAAGAATACTCAATACTCGGCAGCGTCAAGTTATTATGCAGGGTATATTGAGTATGAAAATAAAGAATATCAAAAGGCCATTATCGATTTGGAGCGCGCAGGTAAAGATGAAGCTTATGCCAGTGTAGCTCCTGAATTGTTGGCCACACTTTACTACAAGCAGGGTAGGTATGACGATCTAATTGCTTATGGCGAGAGTGTAGGGGTAAATTCTGTATCAAAAGCTAAAGACCTTAATTTAATGCTGGGTGATGCCTACTTATACAAGAATAAAACAACTAAAGCGGTTGAAGCTTACAAAAAGGCTGAGAATTCCAGAGCCTTAACAAGAGATGAGCGGTATCGGGTAGGTTATGCCTATTATAAAGAAAAGGATTTTGAAAAATCCATTTTTCACTTCAAACAAACCGCCTCAGATAAAGACAGTATAGGTGTGTATTCTGGTTATTATTTAGGAATAATGTACTTGAGCGAAGGAAATAAGCTTTACTCAAAAACGGCTTTTTACAATACCAGAGAAAATAAGATTAATGCACAGTTAAGAGAAGAGGGTGCTTATCAATATGCTAAGGTTTGTTACGATTTAGGGCTTTCAGAAGAGGCGATTAATGGGTTTAACTATTATTTAGATAATTATACTTCTGGAAAGTATACCGGTGAAATTTCTGACTTGCTTTCTGAAGCTTACTTGAGTGCTAACAGCTATGAGTTAGCCATTGCGCATATTGAAAAACAAAAATCTATTTCCAAAAAACTCGAGGGAGTGTATCAAAAGGCTAACTACTTGAAAGCTACAGAATTGTTCAATAAAGGAAACTACAGAGAATCGATTGAGTTTTTTAAGAAGTCATTGAGGTACCCAAATGATGCCCAAATTAAATACCAAGCTAACTTATGGATTGGAGAAGCCTATTCTATTGGCCGAAGGTATGACGATGCCATTCCTGTTTATCAAAATGTTGTTGGTGCAGCAAGTGTTGTGGATAATGCCACATTAAACCAGGCCCGATACGGATTGGGTTACGCTTATTATAACTCAAAGAAATATGACAAAGCTCTTCTCTATTTTAAAGCTTATACCACACCAGAAGCTAGCGCAAAGGGTAATAAATACTACCACGATGGTTTAATAAGATTGGCTGATTGCTACTATGTATCTAAAGAGTATAACTCTGCTTTAACTTATTACAAAAAGGCTTCCACAGTATCGAGAACTGACTTGGACTATGTTATGTACCAAAGTGGAGTTATTCATGGTATCGAAGGTGATTTAACGTCTGCTTTAGCTTCCCTTGATCAGGTAATAAAAATAAAGGATTCACGCTATATTGATGATGCCATTTATCAAAAAGGGCAGATGAATTTTGAGAAAGGTAATTATCAGCAGGCCATCACAAGTTTTACTCAACTAATTAACAACCACTCAAATAGTCGCTTGGTGCCTTATGCACTTTTAAGGAGAGGTTCGGCTTACTATAATGAAAAGAACTATTCGAATACAATCCAGGATTACACAAACCTGATAGAAAATCATCCAACTCATCCAACAGCTAAAGATGTGCTATTACCTCTTCAGGAATCTTTAAACTTAGCCAATAGAGGCTCAGAATTCGATGCGATGCTCGCTGAATACAAAACCAAAAATCCAGATAAAAAAGGATTGGAGAATGTGGAATTCGAAACGGCAAAGAACTTTTACTTCAACCTGGATTATAAAAAAGCAATTACTCGCTTTAATGATTTTGTAAGTACATACCCAGAGGATCCTAAAGTGAGTGAGGCCAAATACTATGCAGCTGAATCTCATTACAGGTTGAGGGAATATGATGCTGCTTTAGATATCTATAATCAATTGTTTACACTTAGCGATTTTCAGTATAAAAACCGTGTGGTTGGAAGAATAGCAGAAATAGAATATAGTAGCGGGCGCTATCAAAATGCTATTTACTTTTATCGAGAGCTTAATAGCATGGCCTCTAGTAAGAAAGATAAATACAACGTTTGGGCAGGGTTAATGGAGTCTTACTTTTACTTGAGTAAATACGATTCGGTAAAACGCTATGCAAACATCATACTTGATGAAGGTAATGTGCACATAAGCTCACAAAATAAAGCACTTCTATATCTGGGTAAATCATCTTATGCCAAAGGAGATTTTAAACAGGCTGAAGATGAATTTTTAGCTACTCTTAATAATGCCCGCGATGTCTTCGGGGCCGAGGCACAATACATGCTAGGCCAAATCTATTTTCAACAAAAGAATTACAAGAAAAGTGTAGAAGCTCTCATTGATTTGAGTAAGAACCTTAATGCTTATAACGATTGGGTAGGGAAGGGTTATATGCTTATGTCAGATGCATATCTCGCAATGGGCGATACCTTCCAGGCTAAGGGCACATTAAAGTCTGTAGCTGATAATTTTCCTGATGAATTTTATAGGAAAAAAGCTGCTCAAAAGATTAAGGAGATTGAAAAAGTTGAACAACAAAAAGAAAATGAAATTATTAAATCTGACAGTTTAATAATTGATAATTAATTTATTGAATAACAGATTGTTATAATTTGAATATAGATAGAATCTATTAATGAAAATAACTAAATATATACTTGTTTTATCACTCATTTTTGGAGGAATGCAGTTTGTTTCTGCCCAGGAAAATTGGGAGAGTGATGGTGAGATTGAAGATGTAGAAATAGAGATAGTAAAGGATAGGGAAATTACTCTTCCAAAGGCTAATCGAAATTTTGAGAAGATTGCTCCAATCAACTTTTCTGGAGTAAAACCCCAGTTGGAATATTCATTCGATAACCTGAATCTACCATTACCTTCATTAAATATTAGAGTACGTCCACTTCGTATTAAAGAACAGCCATTGAAGAAGCTTTATGGTAATTACATACGTGCCGGATTCGGCAATTATATAACACCATACTTTGAAGGTTTTGTAAGTTCAAAGCGCAGCAGAGATATGTTGTATGGAGCCCATATCAATTTTCTTAATTCAAGAAACGGACCTGTAGATGATGAAAACTCTGGGTCTGGAGAATTTGATGTTGAGGGATACGGTAAACACTTTGGAAAAAAATTAACAGTAGGTGGTGATATTGGCTATCACAGGCGTTCTTATAATTTCTATGGGTACCCTGAAAATCAAGAAGTGAATGAAGACTCTTTAAGCCAAAATTTCAATAACATCCACCTTTCCGGATATATAGAAAACACTGATAAGTCTAGTGATTTAAATTTTTACACCGGAATACAATTCGATTACTTGAAAGATAATTTCAGTGCTGAAGAATCTGAAGTTCAGCTTGATTTTAAAGGAAGCTACAAGTTGGGAGGACAGAGTACCATTAATTTAAGAAGTGATTTAGATATAATATCGCAGAAAGATGAGGGTTTAGACGTAAAGACAAGGAATATTTTTAGAGTAGTACCTACCCTTACTTTTGAATATGAAGGCTTTTTAATTGATGCCGGATTTAATGTTGTTTATGAAAATGACACTTTGGGTGATTCAGACGAAATTCACTTCTTTCCTATGGCGAGAGCAAGATATAGCCTGAGTTCAGGATTTGAAGTACAAGCCGGTATTAGAGGTGATGTAAATAAACAAACATTGAGAGGTTTTGTAGAATCAAACCCTTTTCTTGCACCAAATTCGAGAGCATTCAATCAGTACAATAATTTTGAGTTTTTTGGGGGCATAGGAGGTAGTTTAACCAGTAAGCTTGGTTTTAAGGCCGGTATGAGCATTTCTAGCCTAAAGAACTTGCCTTTGTTCATCAATTCACCTGAAGACCAATCGAAGTTCCTCGTCATTTATGATACAGGAAATTCTGAAATATTAAATATAAATGCTCAACTAAGCTATAACAGAAATGAAATCCTACGTTTGACCTTAAGAGGTGATTATTGGGGCTATGATACGGATGAATCAGAAGAAGCATGGCACAGGCCCAATTATAAAATATCGGCATTATCTACATTTAAGTTGTTTGATAAGCTGAGGTTTGAAACCGAGGCATATGCAATTGGTGGTATTCAGGCTCTAGACTTCAATACGGGCGAAAAAATTAACCTTGATGCAGCACTTGATTTGAATTTTATGGCAGAATACCTTGTGTCGGATCAATTTTCGGGCTGGGTGAGGTTAAATAACATTTTCGGACAGGAATATGAGATGTTATATAATTATCCTGTCAGAGGCTTTCAGGTAATGATAGGGGCCACTTATAGTTTTTAATAAGATAAACGATGGCTTATATTAATTTTTCTTATATTGTGTTGTCTTAAATCATGTTTTAAGGCATTTGGCACAGTGAAAAATTCGTTTATTTTTGTGTGACCTGACTAAATAACAAACTTAAAACCAACATAATGGCGAAGAAAAAAGACGAAGATATAGAGAACAACGATGATCTGAATCAAGACAATCAGGATGATTTTAATGAAGCGGATGATAATTTCGGTTTACCGGATGTAGATCCTCAGCCATTAGATGAATCTTCGGATGAAAGTGAACCTGAAGCCAGTGAGTCTGACTACGCATCAGAATCGGAGTCTGAAGAAAGTGAAACATATGCCTACAGCTCGTATGATTCAGATGAAGATAGTAGTGACTCTAGTACGTCTGAAGAATCTGATGAATATGTTCCAGGTAGTTATACTCCTCCACAGGAAGAGAACTCCAATGTTGGTAAAATCATAGGAATAGTATTAGTAGTTGTATTAGCTGGTTTGGCAATTTGGTATTTTGGATTTTATGGTCCTGCTAAAGATGCTGAAGAAAAAGCGCGCCAGGAACAAATAGCTGCTCAAAAAGCAAAAGAAGAAGCTGCTGCCAAAAAGGCTGAGGAGGAACGGAAAGCAAGAGAAGCGGCAGAAGCAGAAGCTGCAAGATTAGCAGCAGAAGAAGCGGCAAAACCAAAAATAGGCACCGTAGAAACAATTAGTTCAAGGACTGGACGTTTTTATGTTGTAGTTGCCAGTGCTATTGACGGTGACCTTGCTATGGATTACGCCAAAAAACTTAATAAAAAAGGAGTTAATGTGAATTTGATACCACCTTTTGGCAAGAGCAAGTTTCATCGGGTAACAGTTGATAGTCAAGACTCGTGGGCTGCTGCTGAAAATAGAGCCACAGAGCTAAAAAGCGAGTATGGCGAGGACGTTTGGGTAATCAAATATTAATATGATATTAACACAGATAATAGCCGCTCAGGATACCACCTCAGCGGCTTTAGCTAATGATAATTCGGTAAGAGTAATAGACCTCCTTTTTCAAGGAGGTTTTATGATGATACCCATTTTACTTTTATGGGTAGCAGCAGTATACATATTCATTGAGCGGGTGCTTTCAATAAAGAAATCTTCAACGGCTCCTGAAGGCTTTATGACTCAAATTCGAGGCCTTGTTGAAAAGGGGGATGTGAAAGGCGCAAAAATGTTATGTACTCAATACGATTCTCCTATTGTTAAAATGATTGAAAAGGGGATAGCACGAATTGGTAGCCCATTAAAGAATATTGAAGTTTCTATTGAGAATGTGGGTAAGATTGAAATTTTCAAACTGGAGAAAAACCTTTCCTTATTAGCTACTATTTCAGGTTCTGCACCTATGCTGGGCTTTTTAGGTACCGTCATTGGTATGATACAAGCCTTTATTGCCATAGCACAGGAAGAAGGTTCAGTAAGCCCTAAATTGCTTTCTGAAGGTATTTATACAGCTATGATAACCACTGCGGCAGGCTTGTTCGTTGGTATTCTGGCGTATTTGGGTTACAATTATCTTGTTACTCGCGTTCAGAAGATAGTGCATCAAATGGAATACTCTTCCGTTGAATTTATCGATCTATTACAGGAACCAAAGAATTAAGTTGTGGCATTAAAGTCTAAACATAATGTAGAACCAATGTTCAGCATGTCGTCTATGACCGACATCATCTTTTTGCTATTGGTCTTTTTTATGCTTACTTCTTCATTTATTACACCATCAGGGTTGCCCGTTAATTTACCTACTAGCAAATCCTCTACGGTAGAATTGCAAAAGGTTTCTGTGACTATTACCAAAGAACTGGATTACTATGTAAATGATAAGAAGGTGTCCAGAGCTTTATTAGAAGGAGAACTGAAAAGCAAGTTAACGGAAAAAGAAGGAGTGGTTGTTTTACATATTGATAGCAGTGTGCCCACAGAGCATTTGGTGTATGTTGCTGATATTGCCACTGCATTAGAAGCGAAGGTGTCAATTGCTACAAAACCTAAGTAATGACAGAATCAGAAGAAAAGAAGAATAAGAGGAATGCAGCACTGATTTCAGCGTTGATACATTCTGTATTGCTTCTTGCCTTCTTATTTATGATCGCCTGGAGGGAGCCCGATCCTCCACTTCCTGAATATGGTATTGAACTAAATTTTGGTTTAGATAATGTTGGTTCAGGTGAAATTCAGCCAGAAACAGCAGCCAATGACAGTGAGTCTGAGGAAGAAGCAGCCCCTGAGAATTTACCCGAGCAAGAAGTGGTATCTGAAGAAGCTGTGGAGGCAGAGTCAGAAGAATCTGCTGAACCAATTGTAGAAGATGCAACTGATAATGTTCAGGAATCTCCTGACGTGGTTCAGAAAGTGATAGAAGATAAGCCTGTTAAACCTGTTGTTAAAGAGGAAGTGGTAAAAGAAAAAGAAGTTGAGAAGAAGCCTGAAGTAAAGAAAGAAGTAGTAAAACCAGAAGAAGGAGCAAGCGGTAAAACAGGTGAATCAACTTCACAGCAGAAAGCAAACCATGGAGATGATGCCAATAAAGTTGGTGATAAGGGTGATGAAAAAGGAACCTTAGATTCCCGGGCATTGTATGGAAATGCAGGTGGCGGAGGAGGCTCAGCTCTGGACATGACAGGCTGGATTTGGGACTTCAAACCAAAACCCAATGATACTTCTAACGAAAATGGGAGAATTGTATTTGAGATTAAAATTGATGATCAGGGGGAGATACTTTCAGTAAGAACGATAGAGAGAAGTGTAAGTCCAACTGTTGAAAAAATATACCGCTCTGAAGTTGAAAAACTCACCTTCAGTAAGACTTCAGATAATTCATTGGTAGCACCTGTTTCTACAGGAAGAATTACCTTTGTAATCAAATCCAAATAAGTTTCTTAGATGTTAACACTTGATGCAACTTTTGAGCAAACTGTTCAATACTTGTATTCTCAGCTTCCAATGTTTCAGCGCGATGGTGCGAGTGCTTTTAAAAAAGACTTAACTCATACCCTCCGTTTATGCGAATTTTTAGGCCATCCAGAGCATCAGTTTAAAAGCATTCATGTAGCAGGTACTAACGGTAAAGGAAGCACGTCACACTATTTGGCTGCAATTCTTCAGCAAGCAGGTTACAAAACTGGCCTATATACATCACCACATCTCAAGTCATTTACAGAACGTATTAAAATTAATGGGGAAGAGATCCATAAACAGGCTGTGGTTGATTTTGTGGACAGGATAAAGCCCGTAATCAATGAGATAAAACCTTCATTCTTTGAAATAACGGTAGCCATGTGTTTTGATTACTTTGCTAAAGAGCAAGTGGATATTGCTGTTATAGAGGTGGGAATGGGAGGCCGTTTAGATTCAACTAACGTTATTTTACCGGAGGTTTCTGTGATTACTAATATCAGTATGGATCATCAGCAATGGTTAGGAGATACTATTGAGGCTATTGCACGAGAAAAAGCCGGTATTATTAAGAAGAATAGACCAGTGGTTATCACAGAAAAACAGCCAGAAACAGTCGCTGTTTTTAGTGAAATTGCCTCAGTGGCCAACTCCGTAATTACATTTGCCGGTGATAACTACGAGTTTAAGAATAATGTAGTATTAAAAGAAGGCAAAGAGTGGTTAACAATAGACACAACCAGCCTTCCCAAATATCAGTTTCGAAATTTGTTAGGCGTATTCAGCGCTATAGACATATTAAATGAAAGAGGCTATAGCATCTCAAATGAAGCCATTACAAGTGGGGTTCACAAAGTATTTGATTTAACGAATTTAAAAGGACGCTGGCAGAAGCTGGCAGAAAAGCCACTAATGTACTGTGACGTTGGCCATAATGAAGCCGGTATAATATATATTCTTGATCAGATCAATTCACTTCAGTTTGAGAAACTCCATATAGTTTTAGGCATGGTTAACGATAAGGATGTGAGTAAAATTCTTTCTCTATTACCTAAAAATGCGACTTATTACTTTTGCCAGGCAAATATTCCAAGAGCTATGGCTGCAGAAGCACTTGCTGAAAAGGGTAATCAATTTGGTTTGGCAGGAATTGTTATAAAGAATGTGAATGAGGCGGTAGATGCCGCTAGAAGTAATGCTAATTTGAATGATTTGATATTTATTGGAGGAAGCAATTTTGTGGTGGCTGAATTAGATAATCTTTAAGTTTGCAGCTTTATACGTAAGCATGGGTAGAAGAAAATTAAGAAAGTTTGCTGAAATAGCTGAAAGGCCTAATGTAGTTGAGCCAAGTAAAGAGATTTATGAGAAAGTGAAAGGAAAATGGAACGAGTTGATTTTTAGAAATGATCAACCGATTACATTGGAACTGGCATGTGGCAGAGGAGAATATTCCATTGGCTTGGCAAGAATCTTTCCGGAACGAAACCACATAGGTATAGATATTAAAGGAGATCGAATTTGGAAAGGAAGTGGCATTGCTTTAGATGAAGGCCTTTCGAATGTTGCTTTCCTAAGAACACACATGTTAGAACTTTCTAATTTTTTCGAGAAAAATGAAGTAAGTGAAATTTGGATTACTTTCCCCGACCCAAGACCTAGGGATCGAGATGAGAAGCGAAGAGTTACTCATGATCGTTATTTAGATATCTATAAATCGTTAGTGAAGAGCGATGCTGTTATTCGATTAAAAACTGATAATACGGGTTTATTTGAATATTCATTAGAAGTATTGAAAAACAGAACCGACATTAAAGACCTCACATATACCTTCGATTTATACCACTCCGAGCTGAAACCTGAATGTCATGATATTCGCACTAGATATGAAAAGAAGTTTAGTGAAGAGGGGCATGATATTAAATATCTGCGGTTTTCGTTTGTGAATTAAACCAGAATCATTTTTTAGATCGTTTAATACGGGTAGCTTTGCAGTACCCGTAAGGCTTGACCGTGTTTTTTAAACCTAACAATAAAACAATACCGAGTGAGCCTTTTTCCAAAACAAGGCCTCATCCGTTCGTCAGTTGATGGACGGACCTCGTCCGCCAGTTGGCGGGCAGGATAACAGTGGACTGTTGCGGTAAGTCTGGCAGCTCAAATCCTGTCAAATCAGGGGTTTAAAATAACCTTTTGACGCCTTACGGGTTATTTTTACTATCAAATGTATTTTGTATTAATTTATACTATATATTTGATTCAAAGTTCTTTAAGATACTCTTATCAAGAAAGGCAGAGGGACATGGCCCTGTGAAGCCTTGGCAACCACCACTCATTTATTTGAGGGAAAGGTGCTAAATCCATCCTGACGAATACTGTCAGGAGAGATAAGTCAGAATAGATGCATTTTATTAAAGCTCTCCTGACATATCGGGAGAGCTTTTTTTTTGAATTAACTAAACTGTTTATATGCCATTAGCGCATCAATCATTTTTAAAACTGAGTGGACTAGAACCGCTTATCATTACGCCTGAATCTAATTTTGTAAATGTAGGCGAGCGTACCAATGTTACTGGCTCAAAGAAATTTCTGAACCTAATTAAAGCCGATGATTTTGACGCAGCCTTAGAAGTAGCCCGTGAACAGGTAGAAGGTGGGGCGCAAATCATCGATGTGAACATGGATGAAGGTATGTTGGATGGCGAGGAAGCAATGGTTAGGTTCTTAAACCTCATCGCGTCTGAGCCTGATATTGCCAGAGTTCCTATTATGATTGATTCCTCCAAATGGCACATTATTGAGGCGGGTCTTAGGTGCATACAGGGCAAAGGAGTGGTTAACTCCATCAGTTTGAAGGCAGGTGAAGAAGAATTTATACATCAGGCCAAAGTGATTAAAAGATATGGCGCTGCCGTAATTGTTATGGCTTTTGATGAGGATGGTCAGGCAGATACTTATCAAAGGCGCATTGATATTTGTAAAAGATCCTATGACATACTGGTGAATGAAGTAAAATTCAATCCAAACGACATTATTTTCGATCCGAACATCTTTCCTGTCGCTACTGGTATGGAAGAACATCGAAAGAATGCTTTAGACTTTTTTAATGCTACAAAATGGATCAGAGAGAACTTGCCGGGTGCACATGTGAGTGGCGGAGTGAGCAATGTTTCTTTTTCATTTAGAGGTAATAATAGGGTGCGTGAAGCTATGCATGCAGCATTTCTTTATCATGGCATTAAAAACGGGATGGACATGGGCATTGTCAACCCCACCATGTTAGAGGTGTATGATGAGATACCTAAAGACCTATTAGAGCATGTTGAAGACGTATTACTCGATAGGAGAGATGATGCAACTGAGAGGCTTTTAACTTTTGCTGAACAGGTGAAAGGAGGCTCAAAGAAGAGAGAAGTAGATGATGCCTGGAGAAAAGAACCAGTAGAAAAACGCTTAGAACATGCGCTTGTAAAAGGTATAATTGAGTTTATTGATGAGGATACTGAGGAAGCTAGAGCAAAGTTAGAAAGTCCACTGAAGGTTATTGAAGGCCCGTTAATGGACGGAATGAATGTAGTGGGTGATTTGTTTGGTTCGGGTAAAATGTTCCTGCCACAGGTGGTAAAAAGTGCCAGAGTGATGAAAAAGGCCGTGGCTTACCTTGAACCATTCATGGAAGAAGAAAAGAGAAAGAACAATTCGCCAAAAGCAGGTAAGAAAATACTTCTTGCTACAGTTAAGGGAGATGTGCACGATATTGGTAAGAATATAGTAGGAGTTGTACTTGCCTGTAACAACTATGAAATAATTGATATGGGTGTAATGGTACCTGCTGATAAAATTATTTCCAAGGCAATTGAAGAAGAGGTAATAGCTATTGGTCTCAGCGGGTTGATTACGCCTTCACTGGACGAAATGGTAGATGTTGCTAAAGAAATGCAGCGTCAGAACCTTAAAATTCCCTTGTTGATTGGTGGTGCCACCACCTCTAGAATTCACACTGCGGTTAAAATTGATCCTAATTATGAAGGGGCGGTTGTTCATGTGTTAGATGCAAGTAGAAGTGTTCCTGTTGTTGGTGATCTTGTTGGCGAAAAAAGTAGGGAGAAATTCCATACCAATGTAAAAGAGGAATATAAAGTGCTGCGAGAGGGGCATGCCAGCAAACAAAGTGATAAAAATTATATTAACTATTCTGAGGCATTAGCAAATAAATTAAATATTGATTGGGCCAATGAATCAATCAATAAACCTGTATTAGAGGGTGTAAAAGTTTTTAAAAATTACCCTTTAGCTGAAATCAGAAACTATATAGACTGGACGCCTTTCTTTCAAACCTGGATGTTGAAGGGTAAGTACCCGCAAATATTTGAAAATCAGACAATTGGCAATGAAGCCAAGAAGCTATTTAATGATGCCAATGCAATGCTAGATGATATTATTGCCAATAATTCATTGGAGGCTGAGGGCGTCATTGGTATATGGGAAGTTCAAAGGCAAGCAGATGACATTCAAATAGTTGATTCAGATATAAAATTTCACTTTTTAAGACAACAGGGAAAGAAAGGTGCAGGACTTCCTAATTTAAGTTTAGCTGACTTTGTCAGGCCAAAGGAATTTGGTTCTGATTATATCGGAGGCTTTGCAGTAACTGCGGGCATTGGGTTGGAAAAGCTCGTTGGTGAGTATGAAAAAGAGCATGATGACTATAAATCAATTATGGCTAAAGCGCTGGCCGATCGATTAGCAGAAGCTTTTGCTGAGTTGATGCATGAAAAAGTGAGGAAGGAATATTGGGGCTATTCAAAAAGTGAGAAATTATCTAATGAAGATCTGATTAAAGAAAATTATGCAGGCATTCGACCGGCTCCAGGTTACCCTGCTTGTCCTGATCATACGGAGAAGCGCACCCTGTTTGATCTATTAGAAGTTGAAAAGAACATCAATTTAAAATTAACAGAATCGTATGCTATGTACCCGGGTGCAGCAGTGAGCGGTCTCTATTTTTCACATGCAGATAGCAAATATTTTGGGTTAGGTAAAATAGGTAAAGATCAGTTAGAGGATTATGCGAAGAGAAAAGGCTATTCAGTAGAGGAAATGGAGAAGTGGTTGGCACCTAACTTAAATTACAAATAAGACATACTACTAAAAATGAAAATAACAGAACAAATAGCAAATTCAGATAAGACACTTTTTAGTTTTGAGATTTTACCTCCACTTAAAGGTGATAATATTAAAAACCTATTTAGTCATATTGACCCTTTAATGGAGTTTAAACCGCCTTTTATAGACGTTACCTATCATAGAGAGGAATATGTGTATAAAAAGAGAGAGAATGGCTTATTGGAACGTAAATCAACACGTAAACGACCTGGCACTGTTGGTATTTGTGCGGCTATCAAAAATAGGTATGAAGTTGAAGCTGTCCCACATATAATTTGTGGAGGATTTAACAAAGAAGAAACTGAGAATGCCCTGATAGATCTTGACTTCTTAGGCATTCATAATGTGCTGGTTCTACAAGGAGATGCAATTAAAACAGAACCTATGTTTGTGGCTGAGGAAGGAGGGCATAAATACGCCAGTGAGTTACTTGGGCAGGTAAAAGATATGAACAATGGTATTTATTTGGATGAAGAACTTCAAAATGCTAGCCCTACCAATTTTTGTATTGGGGTAGCAGGTTATCCCGAAAAGCACTACACAGCGCCTAACCTGAAAAGTGACTTAAAATACCTGAAAATGAAGGTTGAAATGGGTGCTGATTATATCGTGACTCAAATGTTTTTTGACAATGGGAAGTTTTTTGAGTTTGTAGATAAATGTAGGGCTGAGGGTATAAACGTGCCTATTATTCCCGGTCTGAAGCCAATAACTACTAAGAGACAGATATCTGTGCTGCCGAGGTTTTTTCATATTGATATACCTGAAGATCTAGCTGATGCTATTGAAGGTGCAAAAGACAATGCGCAGGCTAAAGAAATAGGGGTGGAGTGGTCTATCCAACAATCAAAAGAGCTTATGGATTATGGCGTACCAGTGTTACACTACTACTCCATGGGTAAATCTGATCCGGTATACAATATAGCGAAGGAGCTTTTCTAGTTGGCTAAACCAGATAATTCGCTGGCTGATAATTTGAACATACAAATTCGGTCAAACCGGCCAGCCACTGATGTATTACCCACAACAACCAGCCCACCGTCTGAAGTTGAGGTGAAACCTGAAATCTCATAGGGATATGTACTGCCCAGGTATTTGGTACCATTTAAAACGCCACTAGCGGCATCAAAAGCCATTAGAATAATTTGGCCACTTTTAGTACTACTACCATACAGAATCACCTGTTGTCCAGAAACATCTACAAGCTTCAGAACTACGGGTGCGTCCGGCACCAATTCAGGGAAAGGATTGCCATCAATATCAGTGGTAGAAGAAATGCCTGTTGTGTTTAAATCCACAGAAGGAATAATGTAATTCTCACCGAAATTAAATCTTGATGCTGCAAAATTGGCTCCTGCTACAGAAACGCCAGAGCTAAAACCACCATCATCTTGCTGACCCTGAACAACACCTAAAGGTTCATCACCAAAGTTGGTAAACACCAATGATAGCGTATAATTAAAGAAGCCGTTAAAAAAGTAGCTCCCACCAGAAACCTTTCCAGCAAAGAAAGGAAGTTGTTTGCCAGTTCTTGTAAAGTGGGATATGATTGGTGCCTCAGTATCGGGGCCTGCTCCAATGGTATATCCCTGACTTTCAAAGATAGCTCCTTCAGTAGTTAAAACTGACAAGACGCTTACTTTTTCCTGATTGTTATAGCTTAGTGCCAATAGGTTTTCACCATCTTGGTTAAGATACATTGGGTATGTTAAGCCACCAATAGGAGTAGTGCTAACTATTCGCGCACTATCTGTTATTTGGAATAGCGTGGCTTGTAAATTCACAGCGTTCATAGCCATGAAGAAGTATTGATCATTAATTTTTATCAATTGATTTACCGGATTAACATATTCCTCCGATAGCACTTCTTCTCGAATGAATTCTCCTTCCTTATCAACCATTATTAAGTTAACTCCGGTAAAGTTTGTGCTTGAAAGCCTACTGCTGGATAGTATTAAGTAACCTTCACTAGCTGTTTGCTGTACATCGATAGGTATAAATGATGCATCAAAAGTGCTGTTATCATATACCTTAAAGAATGACTCTGAAAGAGTCGCTTCATTTTCTGAAGTATCACATGCAGTACAAAAAGCTGCACATATAAATAGTATGTATAGAACTAACTTTTTCATTTTATCTAACTGCATTATGGCCATCACTACTAATAAATCTTAATGGGAACAACAGCCCGAAATTAACGGTGATGTTATCCATTTTAATATCGTCCATAGCATCACCAAGTCCCGAAAGTTGATTTTCTGAATACCTGTTTTTAGCATTGGTAATATTAGTTGAACCAATCCTATACGAAGCATCTAAAACTAGACGTACATTCCAAAAGTCATAGGCCAATCCGCCACCCAATAAATAACCCCAGGATGGTTTAATAAAAAGATCTTCTGCGCCAATAATTACAGTCTGGTTTTCAAATGGGCCTGCACTGCCTGAAGCTAAATCTTCACCACTAATTTCAACCTCTTTCAAGGCACTTACCATGGTGGAATAGAAAAAACCAGCTTGAACAAATGGCCTCAATTTAGTTGATTTTAGAATATCGTATTTAATGATGAGTGGCAGATCAATATAATCTAGTTTATGATTTTGGTCGTAATTAAGGCTTATTGTATTACTTGCATCCTCTGAGCTTGTCCATTCATAAGAGTTAGAATACCCAAAGGTTTGTCTTCTGTAATTCGGTTGAAAACTAAAGCTAAAACCTTGGTGGTAAAAAGTGATTTCTAAACCTGCCTGGCCATTTATCCCATCAAAGCTATCGTACTTTTTCTCCAGCAAAGAGGCATCGTAATTAGTAGGGCTGTAGCCCGAATACGTGGCATCAGGCGTTGCTTCAGTAAGGTTTATTCCAGCTTTAAAGCCTAGCCACCACTGCGTTTTCAGAAAACGATCACCTTGACTTGGCTTTTTTGAATTGTATTTATTTAAATAAGCCGGTTGTGAATAAGATATACCAGCTACGAATAAAAAAATAAATAGACCGTAAATTTTCTTCATCCTATTCTCTTATAATTAGTTTCATAGACTCTTTTAACAATCCTGATTCAAGCTTCAAAATATAAGTTCCGCTTTCTATTCCTCGTAAATCCAGCTGCTGATTATGTTCTCCGGCAGTTTTTCGCTCGTTAATCAAAACTTTTATTAATCTTCCTCTTAAATCGAAAAGCTGAATATTTACTTGATTCTCAGTATTGATAAAGTAGCTTATATTTGTTTTGCCAGCTGCCGGATTTGGATATATTTTGTTGATCTTGAATCGATCTTTGAAGAATCCTTCTGTGCTGGTAATTTGTTCCACGGCCACAGGTAGTGGTTCATAAAATCCGCCATCTTCTTTCGGGCCGTCAATAAAGTTTCCGAAAAATATGTCATTAGCTATAACTTCTTCGTCTACCTGCATCCAGTCTTTTAAAATGTTGGCATATACCTGGCGGTAGTCATATTGCATTTGAACATTACGTTCACGGTTACTTAAATCTTGATTAGTTCCGGTAATTCCAGGGTTTACACCTTTGCCAAATATCATCATTGGGCCTCCTGTACCATGGTCAGTACCAAAGCTACCGTTGGAATCTATTCTTCTACCAAATTCAGAGGTCGTAACAGTAAGCACTCTATCTTCAAGGCCTCTGGCCTTTAAATCATTTTGGAATGCTTTCATAGCAGCACTTATATGGTATAATTTAGTCGCATGTGCACCCATTGTAGGGTCATAACCTTCCACTTGACCTGCATGAGTATCAAAACCACCAATTCTTAACATGAATACTTTGGTGCCTACTCCCTGGCCAGCTCCACCACCGGCTAATAAACGAGCTACAATTTGTAATTGAGAGCTTAAAGGGTTTCTCAAACTACCTGTTGGTGCATTAAATGGATAAACCTCCGGGTAAGTAACAGAGCTAGCACTTGATGCATCATATACTGCCTTTAACCTGGCTGCATAATCTTCAGATTTATCCTCAAGGCCTAGAATCCAATTCATTTCTTTACCATAAGGAGTGTTATCCAAGTTAGTAGGTGGTTTACCTCTAGGATCTATCAGCTGATCGTCAAAACCTTCTAAGTTTTCTACCAAATTGGCAAACGAATCAGGAGTTCCTGCCAGTGAAATAGATGTTGGAATATTACCTGGTTGATGAAATACTAGTGAAACATCACTACCCATTTCTATAGCTAAAGGGTCAGGGCAATTGGAGTTTGGAAAATCATCAGGGTATATCTGCGGTGATATTTCTTGCTGTAGATATCTGCCTACCCATCCTGAAGAATAGTAATCATCCGGTCCACCACCCATGTGCCAAATATCTCTTCCTCTAAAGTGTGAGCCGTTGTTGTTGGGGTAAGATACACCTTGTACTATTCCCATTCGGCCTCTATCATACAAGTCTTTAGCATCTATCATATCAGGGTGGAGGCCAACCTGATCTTCAAGAGGCAAAGTGCTATCTAATGGTATATATTTTCTTACGCTATTTCGCGCAGGAATGGCAATGTTTGCTCTTCTACTGTAATACAAATCGTACTGATCAACAGGAATAAGTGTATTTAAGCCATCATTACCACCATGAAGTTGTAAAATAATCAACACCCGATCATTGGTACTTGATTCGGCTAACCGCAGGAAATGGCCTTTTTCTGCCATCACCCGAACGGGTATAGAGTTTAGCGTTAATGATGCGCCAGCTGCTATAGGTATCTTTTTTAGAAAATCTCTTCTTCTCATCGCTTAAAACAGTTGATATTCCGGTGATTGCATCATAGCATTAAATAGTCGCTTTAAAAACTCACCAATTTCCAGATAATTGTCAGGGTCGGCATACAAAGATTGCCACTCGGTTAAAGCCATATCAGACTCCGCCTCATAATCAGTAAATCCTAAGAATGCCTGTAAAAAGAACCTAATTCTTTCTTTAGTCAAATCACCTCCATCTACATCAAAATCGAGGTTGTTGGCCATAGGGTAGAGGTAAGGAGCTAAGTTTATGATTAAGCTTTTAGCATCGTTGGCTTCAGCGTTAAATGTATTGCTCACAAAAGTGTAGACATCAACAGATAATGTTTCATCCTGTATCTCAAGCAATTGTCTAATAAAGTTATAACGCTGTGTGAGGTAATTGGTAGAAATCCAGTTTCTATTATAAACAGGAAACTGATGATAGGCAGAATAGCCGGCCACTTCAAAAGGCTCGTATAAGTTCATGCCCATGTCGCTAATAGAATTCAATATTTCACCTGTCCTTTGATAAAACAACTCTGTATCCGTTTGATAATCGGGTAACTGTACTTCAAAAAAGTTCAGCGTTGTTAGAGCAAGGTCTAGTGGTGATTTAATTATTCCACCGAACTTGTCATCTTCCACTCCAGAAACGGCTTCAAAGAAATGCTCGCTTTGAAATAACTCTTCAAGCACATATTGAATCTTATAATCATTGTTAATAAGAGTCTGTGCCATTTCAGCGATAATAGTATCGTCTATTTCCTGCGTTATTTCATAATACACATAGAATCTATATATCCTCCTACATAAATGCCTGGCAGTTTCTTCTTTTGTATAGATAAGTTCAACAAGTTGACTGATTTCATCCAAAACACTTTCCTCTGTTGGCTGACCATTGAGTAAAAGGTCCTGGTTTGCAGTTACTTGAGCATTATCTAATCTGGAGCTGAATACTTTCAAAGAATCATTTGTTTCATGCGCAGTAGCCGTTGCTCCACCTTTTATAACTCCATAGGGTAGTTCTGTTAAAGGATCTATATTTTGGAATGTGTCATCAACGTCAAACCCTGTTAAAACGTTGGCTGCTGCTCTTACATCCTGTTCCGTAAAGTTTATATAATCACCTTCTTCCAGGGCATCTGGTAATGTTCCTTCCAGACCTCTACCAATAGTGTATAGTTCGAGCATTTCCCTGGCATAATTTTCATTGGGACTGCCCTGAACATTTAAATTTCCATCTAGGAAAATAAGCATGGCATTATCCACGCAGATTCTCTTTGTAAGCTCTTTTATGTTGAGCACTAAAGTAGCTGGTTCTAGCTCGTTAGTATCTTCGTTTAGAATTTCTTTGTCAACATCTTCTTTATCAAAAGCAAATAACCTAAAAAGTGCGTTTTGAAAGTAGAGTGCACGGCTATCATTTACCTTTGATTGAATGGTGGTAAAATAAGTATGGTAAAAAAGTGTGATTTTTTCTCTGGTTGTAGAGGCAAGCCTTAGGTTCTCATCAACACTCTGACCCAAATACTGACCAATAAACCACCTTTTCAAATATTCTTGTAGCGTATCATCGCCACTATTAGCGTCAGTAACGCCAGATATCCACTCAGTTCCTGTTGCAGTGTCAATAGGTAAAGTTGGTTCTGGAACTGTCAAATCAAACAGTCTTGAGATTGCCTCCTGTGGAGTAAATGCAGCAAACTCATCAATTTGTGCTTTTGAGGCGCCAAACGTTGCTCTTCTCAATAAGTGAGCAGCCCGCTGACGGCCTAAAGTTTCAGTTAATGATGGTAGTGGCATAGTGTAATATCTTTCAAACCTTGAAAATATCGAATTACATTCAAATAAAAGAATCAACTATCGACAGACTTTGCATTTCATCGATAAATGGAAGATATTCGACTTGACTTAATTCTAATCAAACTTATATGAAAATAATTGAGTGTCCACGGGATGCAATGCAGGGTATTGGAGAGTTTATTCCAACAGAGAAAAAAATAAAATATTTGAATCAGCTTTTAAAAATTGGTTTCGATACCATTGATTTCGGAAGCTTTGTTTCACCAAAGGTCATTCCGCAGTTGCGCGATACCGCAGATGTACTGAAAGGCCTGAATCTTGATGAAACGAATTCTAAATTATTAGCAATTATTGCAAATAAAAGGGGAGCTGAGGATGCGCTTAAGTTTCAAGAGATTGATTATTTGGGTTTTCCTTTCTCGATTTCTGAAACATTCCAACAACGAAATACCAATAAAAGCATTTTAGAAGCCCTCAATAGTTTGAATGAAATTCAGGAACTGTGTGTTAAAAATAATAGAGTGTTAGTTAGTTACATATCCATGGGCTTTGGAAACCCTTACGGAGATCCTTTTGATGAAGAAATTGTTGCTAAATTCACAGGTATCTTGAAGTCGATGGGCATTACGATTATATCTCTGGCAGATACTATTGGTGTTTCCGATAGGGATAACATTACCTATTTGTTTGAAAACTTAATTAATGATCATCCTGATGTTGAATTTGGAGCTCATTTACATTCAAATCCAAATACGGCTAGGGATAAAATAAAGTATGCGTATCAGGCAGGTTGCAGAAGGTTTGATGGCGCAATTAGAGGTTTTGGTGGTTGTCCTATGGCTAAGGATGATCTGGTGGGAAACATTGCAACCGAACAAATTGTTTCTTATTTAGAGGCTGAAGGTCTCGATTTGGGAATAAACAAATTAGAATTTGATAACAGTGTAGTGGCATCATCTGCCGTATTCGATCATTACCATTGATAATCCAAAAACGAATGAATTCGGCATAATTTTAGCTGCTATTTAAATAGAGAAAACAAAATTATGAAGAATCAAATCACACTTATAGCAATGCTCATTTTTAGCTCAATGGCCTACAGTCAGACAGCTAAAGAATTTACCGAACAAGGAAAAGCCATGTACGAGAAGAGAGAGTACATGCAGGCTATCATTAATTATAATCAGGCGATTGAAAAGGATCAAAATTATTTTCTCGCCTACTATATGCGTGGTAAGGTAAAGGAAGAATTTGATGATATTCATGGAGCAATGAAAGACTTTAGCAATGCTGTTGAGAAGAATGAGAAGTTTGCTGAAGGATATTATGCCAGAGGGAATATTAAATTCCGTTTACAAGACTATTTTGGTGCTATTTCTGATTTTAGCAAGGCTATAGAATTAAATCCAAATCACCTGGATGCATATTATAAACGAGGACAGGCTAAGCATCAATTAGATGCGTATCAGGATGCCATTACTGATTGCACTCAAATCATCGAATTAAACCCTAAAAGTATTGATGCTTATTACTTAAGAGGTGTTCTTAGGTTAGAGTTTGGTCAGCATGAGGCTGGATGTTTGGACTTGAGTAAAGCTGGTGAGTTAGGAGATTTAAAAGCTTATGACCTCATTAGAGAAAAATGTAATGAGAGAGTTTATAATGCTGATGGCGGATCTTACTGATAGTTTCCGCACTGCCTGGAGTAGTAAATAAAGGCAGGTTGATAACCTAATTGATAAGCCTTTTTAAAATCTCGACAGGCATTTAAAGTATCTCCAAGAACTATTTGATTATGCCCTCGATAAAAATTGCCCAGAACATGTTCTGGGTTTATTTTTAATAAGTCATTATACATTTCAAGAGATTGGAGAGGTCTGTTTAAACGCTGAGTACACCAAGCTTTGCCGAAAAGAGCCTCTTCATTATTCATATTCTGAGCCAGAATCTTATCAAATTCAGATATACCTTCTTCAAACTCATCCTGATAGAAAGCTCTGATAATACCCATATTTAAAGCAATGCTATCCTGTAAATAGCCTAAGTTTTCTGCAATTTGATATTCTTCCAGAGCTTTGTCTACCTCGTTTTGCAAACTGTAGATTCTGCCTTTTAAAAAGTGTAGTTCTCCTAAAAAATAAGGGTTTGAAGCATATTCCAGACCTTTAGTAATAAAGAAAGTAGCCTGATCAGCATTATTTAAGTTGTATAATCCAATTCTGGCTGCAGCAACGGATGCTTCTTCAGTTTTTTCGCCAAACCAAGTAATGGCTTGTTTGTAATTTAGCAACGCATTCCCAAACTGTCCTTTAAGTCTGTATTCTTCAGCTTGATTAAAATGATAACTGCTTGCTTTATACATCAGGCCAA
Source organism: Fulvivirga lutea (assembly GCF_017068455.1). NCBI lineage: Bacteria > Pseudomonadati > Bacteroidota > Cytophagia > Cytophagales > Fulvivirgaceae > Fulvivirga > Fulvivirga lutea. Next base: position 3,119,438 of record NZ_CP070608.1, on the reverse strand, counting down.
TTGGAATTAAGATGATGGCCATCACAAATGCGATGATAAACACTGAACCATACATCTTTACCTTAGGTGAGAAATGTGTACGTTCAGTTGTGTAGTATCTCGTTCTTTTTCTATAAGTAGGCTTTTGCTGATATCGATTATAAACCTGCTGGTTTACAGCGGTCGGGTTTCTTAACCATTCATCTTGTAGTGACCTAAATGCAGGGTCTGATAGTTTTTTATATGCTTCAGTTATTCGTTTAAACTGTTCTTCGGTGTTTTGATTTTTATCTGGGTGATATTTTTTTGCAAGCTGTCGATAAGCTCTTTTTATTTCAACATCACTAGCGAAGTTATCTAGGCCTAAAATCCGATAGTAATTCTCATTCATTTTCTAGTTGCAAGTCTAAATCTCTTTCCTGGTAAAGAGTTTACGTATCCTTTGAATTCTAGATTCAAAAGGATAGAAGCGAGCTTACTCGGCTCTAGTTGTGTAGTCCAGCTCAAGTTATCAATGAGTATCGCCTCTTTTTGTTTTTGAAGTTCCTCAACCACGAGCTTTTCATTGCTCTCAAGGATTGTTGTGTCAAAAAGCTTAGGTGCCATAGGTTTTGCTGAAGCTTCCCAGTTCATAATATACTCTATATCCTTAGCCGACTGTATTAAGTGCGCCTGATTGCTTTTAATCAAGGCATTGCAACCTTCTGAAAACTCATTTTTTAAATCACCAGGCACAGCAAAGACATCTTTGTTGTAGCTATTAGCAATGTTTGCAGTAATTAATGCGCCACCTTTTTTGGCTGCTTCAATAACTACAACGGCATCGCACATACCAGCAATTATTCTGTTTCTTGCTGGAAACCGATGGGCATCTGGTTTACTACCGATGGGATTCTCTGTAATAAGCGCACCGTTTTCTAACATTTTTAGGGAGGTTTCTCTGTGTATTGCAGGATAAATGATGTCAATACCGCTGGCCATTACGCCAACAGTAGATAAGTTATGTTTTAGCGATGCTTTGTGTGCTGCTATATCAATTCCGTAGGCCAAGCCACTTATAATCAGTGGGTTGTGTGGAGTAAGCTGCTCAATGAGTTCTTCGGTTAGTCTTTTGCCGTATTCTGTTGCTTTTCGAGTACCGACAATTGAAACAACTTTTTCATTATTTAGGTCAGCCTTACCCTTTACGTAAATGAGAGATGGAGCATCATTTATTTGTTTTAGCCTTTTTGGAAAGGTTTTATCTGTGTAAAGGAGAATTTCAGTCCCATGTTTTTCACAGTTATTTAATTCGTCTTCTGCCCTCTTAAGAACTGCGTCACTACTTATCAGGCTTGCTGTATGCTCTCCAATACCGGGTATTTTGAGTAGTTTTCCCTTAGTAGTTTTAAATACTTGCTCAGCTGAGCCACAATAGCTTACTAATTGTTTTACCAACATGTGTCCTATGCCCGGAATAAAATTCAAGGCGACTTGGTAAACACGCTGCTGATCCATGAAATTAAATTGTGATTTATGAAATGTTCTTACGAAGCTCCACTAAGAACTCTTTAACCTTAGTCAATGAATCAATCATGTCCATTTTGTCTTTAAGGTCGTTAGAACTACTCTTGAGCATATCTTTAGCGCCTTGCAAGGTAAATCCACGTTCTTTTACTAGGTGGTAAATGAGCTTTACATTTTCGATATCCTCTTTTGTGAACTGCCTGTTGCCCTTTCTGTTTTTCTTCGGCTTAATTAAGTCAAACTCACTTTCCCAAAAGCGAATAAGTGATGTAGCTACATTAAATTGCGCTGCCACTTCACCAATGGAATAGTACTTCTTCTCTATTGACTTTTCTTTGTAAGGCATAATCAGTTTTGAAGATAATTAATTCTGCCAGATTCGTCAATCATTATTGGAGTCTCTGGGAAATCTTTTTTCGTTAAGTCCCTAATTTTCTCGATAACACGACCCTGAGAGTCCAATTGAGGGCCTCCGGAACCCAGTTGTATTATAGGATATATTTTTCCGTGCAAAAATTTTCCTTCACTATCGGTGTAAACTTTAAGAATTGGAGCAAGGCCATTGTCTCCTCTTAAGTTAAACCGTGCATAGGTGCAGAAGTTACCAAGACTATAAGCTATTAGCCTATTCTTATATAATTCCAAGGCTCGCGTTACATGGGGTCCGTGTCCGAAAATAATATCAGCACCGGCATCAATCAACGCATGAGAAAATTGATATACATTCCCTCGGTTTTCACCATAGAAATACTCGTTTTCTCTCGTTACATGCTGATATTTACTGCCCTCAGCACCACCATGAAAAGATGCAATAACAATATCACTAATAGAATCCAGGTGGGTTATGATAGCTTTAGCCCTAGCCATATCATGAATACTTACCGTTCCAGTATTGGGAGCAAAAGCAGCAAATCCATATTTCATTCCATCAATCATAAACGTTGTATACGGTCTACTCTCTAACCCTGCATGGTTAATTTGCATAGAATCAAGCACCCTCATTGTGTTTTTTCTTCCGGGGTTACCAAAATCGCCTGCATGATTATTGGCGGTACTCATTACATCAAACCCAGCTTCTACTAAGTTTTGAGCAATTATTTCGGGGGATCTGAAAATATAACAGACTTTAGGGTCTCTACAATATTTTGCATCGCCACCCTCGTTTAATATCACTCCTTCGAGATTGCCAAAGGTAACGTCTGCATCAGTTAGGATAGGGTGTAGACTGTTTAATAGATATCTGCCATTAGAAGGAGGTAAATAACCGGCATCTGGGTAATTTGTACCCATCATTATATCACCAACACCAATAATGGAGACAGTATCTTTTAAAAGCCGATGAATGTTTATTTCAATTGAGTCTTGTACTAACACTACAGTCTTAACTGTATCTGTTTGAGCTTCAGTAAAGACAGAGTCTATTGTATACAATGTTGAGTCTTTTTCTACAGTGCTTTTCGATACCATAGAAGATTTACAACCTATAGCTAGGTTGATGAAAAGAGTGCTATAAATTAAGTTCTTTAAGCAGCTAGACCAATGCATACATTAATCCAACGGAATAGTCTCTTGTTGAGAAATTTCAATTAATTTCTCGTACTCTTCATTGTCGAGGTCTCTTTGGAAGAAATTAATCGGATTGATTGGTTTAAAGTTATAAAGCACTTCATAGTGAAGGTGCGGTGCTTCTGATCTTCCAGTACTGCCTACATAACCTATAACTTGCCCTCGTTTAACATTTTCTCCACGAGAAACAATGTATTCAGTTAGGTGAGCATATCTTGTTTGATATCCATACCCATGATTCACAAATAGTACATTACCATAACTGCTTGATCTGTAAGCTGCTGTAATTATACCATCGCCAGTAGCATAAACCGGAGTTCCAGTAGGAGCGGTGAAGTCAAGTCCTTCATGTTCTTTCCATTTTTTTAGAATAGGGTGGAACCTTCTACCAAATGTGGTATGTAACCTTGTTAATTCCTTATTATTAATTGGCTGAATAGCTGGCCTAGAAGCCCACATACGTTCTTTTTCACTAAGCAAATCTGAAATTTGATCGTATGACTTACTTTGAATGTAAAGTTTCTTTTTAAGGTTGTCTACATCTTGATAGGCATTAATAATCAACTTAGGTTCTTCAAGCTCTTGTTCAACCAGTTTTTCATATTTGTTATGACCACCAACACCACCTTCTCTAATGGTTGCAGGAATAGGCTCTGTGTCTAAAATTACACGGTAAATATTGTCATCTTTAAATTGAAGTTCATCAACAAGGGTGTAGGCGTTAGCTAATTTTTCATTTAATACTTCCCAGTCCAGTTTTAATGAAGTATTTTTTTCAATAAGGATTGATTCTTTAACAGGAGTAAAGTTGACTCTATATGCATAAATAATACCCAGAGCCATTATTAATGATACCGTAAAGAATCCTAGTATATTCAGAAACATTGCACCTTTCGTTACCTTGATAGGCTCGTATTTGCACGTTTCTGTATTATAATAGTACCTGATTTTGGCCATGATTTGTTGTTGATTCTTAGTTTAAAAAATTAATCGAAAGATTGGTTTTCACGAGCAGCAAGCTCGGTTAGTTTTACATAGTCTCGATTATTTAAGCCATTTATAACAAAATTGATTGGGTCTATTTTCTTTCCATTTTTGATTACTTCATAATGCAGGTGAGGGGCACTTGATCCTCCCGTGCTTCCAACTTTACCTATTACCTGTCCTCTTTTAACAACGTCACCTTCTTTTACACTTACAGCATTCAAGTGTGCATACCTTGTTACATAACCAAAACCATGATCTATTTCAATGTAATTACCAAAGCCTGTTTGTAAGTAACTATTTACTTTAATGAATTTCACTTTACCATTTCCAGTAGCATATACTTCTGTGCCTCTTGGCGCGGCATAGTCTATACCTTCATGTTTTACTCTCGCCTTATGAAATGGATTAATTCTATTACCGAAACCTGATGCTAGTTTGGTGTAATCTGGATTATGAATAGGCTGAATGGCAGGTATTGCCGCAAGTAACTCTTCATTCTCTTTGGCTAAAGACATAATCTCGTCAAACGATTGATTGACAATATTCGCTTTTCTTTTCAACTTGTCTATTTGGTTGCTCATTCCAGCCACAAGCTTAGAATCACGTAACCCTTTCTCAATAATATGTTTGTATTCTACCGCACCACCATGTCCAGCCTCTAGTACTGTGGAAGGAAGAGGTTCCGCTTCATATATTTTTCTGTAAATATTGTTATCGCGCTCGTTTAAGGCGGCAATTACATCCTCAACTTCATTTAATTCTCCCTGTAAAACCTGATAGTGCTTTTGAAGCTCTCTGTTTTCCTTTTTCAGCTTTGCTTCAGTAGGGCTTTCGAAGTAGGTGTTATATATTACTACCATGGTAACAGACATTACCAAAGCCACAGCCAAAAACCCCAAAAAATTCAATATAACATCGGATTTTGTGATTTTCGCTCTCTCGTACCGGCAGGTTTCAGTATCGTAGTAATATTTTATTCGCGCCATGTAAAATCTAAGCTAAAACTCTTATTTTTGTGCCTCTTTAATCAAGAACATTAAAAAATTGCGCTTTCAAACTAAAAATAAGCCGTTTGACTAACGCAATATATTCATTTTTCTTGGAATATTACAGTCGGGTGCAAATTTATCATTTTTTTTTATAATCCATGGATTCTAAGGCGGTTAGGCAAAAATTTCTAAACTTTTTCATTAACAAGGAACATCAAATAGTTGATTCCGCACCATTAGTAAATAAGAATGATCCAACTCTTATGTTCACTAATGCTGGAATGAACCAGTTCAAAGACTTCTTTTTAGGTAACGAAAAGTCAAAATATCCTCGTATAGCTGATACACAAAAGTGTTTGAGGGTTTCCGGTAAACATAATGATCTGGAAGAAGTGGGTCTTGATACCTACCATCATACGATGTTTGAAATGCTTGGCAATTGGTCATTTGGCGATTATTTCAAAAAGGAGGCTATTGAATGGGCATGGGAATTACTCACAGAGGAGTATAAGCTACCCAAAGATAGATTGTACGTAACTGTCTTTGAAGGCGATAAAGATGATAATCTTGGGCTAGACCAGGAAGCTTATGACTATTGGAAAGCTATTATTCCCGAAGACAGAATTCTATATGGCTCTAAGAAAGACAATTTCTGGGAAATGGGTGATCAAGGACCTTGCGGGCCCTGCTCAGAAATTCATATTGATTTGCGTTCTGAGGATGAAATTAAGGCTAAACCTGGCAAGGAGCTTGTAAATAATGATCACCCTCAAGTGGTGGAGATATGGAACCTCGTTTTCATGGAGTTCAATAGAAAAGCTTCCGGAGAACTGGTGAGTTTACCTGCAAAACATGTAGATACAGGAATGGGTTTTGAAAGGCTATGCATGGCTATTCAAAACAAAAAATCGAATTATGATACGGATGTTTTTGTACCATTAATTAATTATTTGGCTGATAAGGCAGGTGTTAAATATGGCTCAAATGAACAGATTGATATTGCTTTAAGGGTGATTTCTGATCACGTTAGGGCAATTACTTTTGCAGTAGCCGATGGCCAACTGCCTTCCAATACCGGAGCTGGTTATGTGATCAGGAGAATTTTAAGGAGAGCAGTTCGTTATGGTTTTACATTCCTAAACTTTAAAGACCCCATTATATTTGAGTTAGTTGATATTTTGGATCAGCAAATGGGTGATGTGTTTAACGAAGTGCGAGCTCAGAAAGATTTTATTAAAAAAGTAATAGAGCAGGAAGAAGCATCATTTCTGAAAACATTAGATAATGGTCTCAAAAGAATTGAATCTATCAAGTCATCAATAAGTGATAAAGTCATCGATGGAAAAACAGCATTTGAGTTATACGATACTTTTGGTTTTCCGCTAGACTTAACATCTCTTATTGCCAGAGAAAATGGGCTTTCTGTTGATGAAAAAGGTTTTCAGGAAGAAATGGCTAAGCAGAAGGAGCGTTCTAAAGCTGATGCGGTAAAGGAAACAGGAGATTGGACTGTGCTTGATAAAGTAGAAAAAGTGGAGTTTCTGGGGTATGATAGCTTAGCAACGCAAGCGAAAGTGATTCAGTACAGAACAGTAAAACAAAAAGGGAACGAAGTATACCAACTTGTATTAGATAAAACTCCATTTTATGCCGAGAGTGGAGGCCAGGTTGGGGATAATGGATATCTGGAGTCTGAAAATGAACGACTTAAAGTTCTGGATACTAAAAAAGAAAATGATCTCATAATCCATATAGTAGAAAAGCTTCCAACTCAGGTTGATGCTGAATACACTGCCATTGTGAATAAAAGCAAGAGGGTCGACACCATGAGCAATCATACTGCTACTCATTTATTGCACCATGCTTTGAGAGAGGTACTTGGCACTCACGTAGAGCAAAAAGGATCGCTGGTTAACGAGAAGGAATTACGTTTTGACTTTTCTCATTTCCAAAAAATGTCGGAAGAAGAGATAACAAAAGTCGAGCAGATGGTGAATCAAATGATTCGTGAAAATCTTGCGCTAGAAGAAGCACGAAACACACCTATTAGTGAAGCTAAAGAGATGGGTGCGATGGCTCTTTTCGGTGAGAAATATGGCGATTTTGTTAGGGTTATTAAGTTTGGTGAGTCAGTTGAGCTTTGTGGTGGTACACATGTAAAGGCTACTGGCAATATTGGGTTTTTCAAAATAATATCTGAAAGTTCTATAGCTGCCGGAGTGCGCAGAATTGAGGCAATAACAGGAAAAAGAGCAGAAGACTATGTAACCGAACAGGTTGAATTAATTAATGAAGTAAAGAATATATTAAAAGCTCCTAAAGATGTTAAAGCGTCAATCAAACAATTGGTGGAAGAGAAAAGCCAATTGGAGAAGGAGATACAGAAGCTACATGCAAGTAAAGCAGGGGATTTGAAGAAGGAGCTGCTTAGCTCAAAAAAAGAAGAGAATGGATTAGTTAAGATTATCAGTAAAGTAGACTTACCTTCCTCGGATGCATTGAAACAAATTTCCTTTGAACTTAAAAATGAGCTTTCAAATTTGTTCCTGGTTTTGGCGGCAAATATTGATGGAAAACCACAAATTTCAGTAGTTATTGGTGATGAGTTGATTAAAGATAAAAACTTGAATGCTGGCACTATAGTTAGAGAACTAGCACAAGAAATTAAAGGTGGAGGCGGAGGCCAACCATTTTATGCAACTGCCGGTGGAAAAGATCTTAGCGGATTAGATCGAGTGGTGGAGAAAGCTTTAAAAATGGTGTAAGAGCTTGATGGAGGAGAGTGTAAAAGATAAATATGATGTTATAATTGGGCTTGAAGTTCATGCTCAGCTACTCACACAATCCAAAATATTTAATTCAGATTCTACAACATTTGGTAATCAACCGAATGTAAACATCAGTGAAATAACATTTGCTCATCCGGGCACTCTACCAGTATTGAATAAAAAGGCTGTAGAGTACGCCATTAAAATGGGTCTGGCCTGTCAATCGGTCATTTCTAGAGAAATGATTTTTGACAGAAAGAATTATTTCTATCCCGATTCACCTAAAGGTTATCAAATCACGCAAGATAGAACGCCAGTTTGTGTTGGTGGTCAAATAGTAATTACAAAACAGTCAGGTGAAAAACGCACCATAAAGCTCAATAGAATACATCTGGAAGAAGATGCAGGTAAATCAATCCATTTAGAAGGGGAAGAGGATTCGTTGATTGATTTTAACAGGTCAGGTGTTCCGTTAATTGAAATTGTTACAGAACCAGTGATTCATTCTTCAGAGGAGGCTCAGGCATTTTTAGCAGAAATCCGTAGGCTGGTGCGATACCTGGAAATTTGTGATGGAAATATGGAAGAGGGTTCTCTGAGGTGCGATGCAAACATTTCTATCATGCCGAAAGGAGCTAGTGAGTATGGAAAGAAAGTGGAGGTGAAAAATATGAACTCCATTAAAAATGTTGGTCGTGCCATTGATTTTGAAATTCAACGGCAGATTGAGCTGGCTGAAAAAGGACTAGCTATAGATTCAGAAACAAGAGACTTTAATGCCGAAACTGGTATAACTACTGGTATGCGCACCAAAGAGGAGTTAAACGATTATCGCTATTTCCCAGACCCTGATTTAAGCCCTGTTCATGTATCAGATAGATGGCTAGCAGAAATACAAACACAAATGCCAGCTTTGCCCTGGGAGTTGTTAGATAAATTTATAGTCGAATACAGCTTACCCGATTATGATGCCAATGTGCTAATTGAAAATAAAAACACGGCAGAATACTTTCAGGAAGTTTGTACTTATACCACCAATTTTAAAGCAGTTTCTAATTGGCTCATGGGGCCAATAAAATCATACCTTAATGAAAATGGCCTTGAAATTACCGACCTGAATCTTTCTGCTAAGAGATTGGCAGATTTAATATCTTTGGTAGACAGCAACAAGGTTAGTTTTTCTATTGCTTCGCAACGGTTGTTGCCAGCGTTGTTGAATACTGAGAAGCCAGTGATTCAAGTAGCAGAAGAATTGAATTTAATTCAGGAAAGCGATGCCGGGGTTTTAGAACAGTTAATTAATGACGTACTAAATGAACATCCTGATAAAGTAAAAGCATACAAGAATGGAAAAAAGGGTCTTTTAGGTATGTTTGTAGGTGAAGTAATGAAAAGGAGTCGGGGCAAGGCCGACCCAAAGGTTACGAACGAACTTTTGATAAACAAGCTGAGTTAGTGCATTATGATAAAAATTGAAAATAGAATTGTGAAACCATTATCATTAATTGTAGCCCTCGTGCTACTCATAACATCTTGTACTTCAGGCAATGGCAACGGTCAGGAGCAAGTGGAGGAAGGTATTGAAATTTCTGGCGTGGTATCGTACCCACAATCAGGTAGTATAACACTAGAAAAGTATGAGAACAATAAACCCGTGCCCTATGATACTTTTCAATTGGATGAAAATTACTCATTCAAAAAGATGGTGAGTATTGAAGAACCTGGTTATTACCGTTTGAATTTTTATAATACACAGTTTGTGAATGTTCTTTTAGATAAAGATGACATTAGTGTGAGAGTTGATGGAAATAATAGAGCCGGTTTTGCAGAAGTTTCAGGATCATCCGACCACGACTTTATTCAAAAGGTGCAAGAGATGGGTTCTGCTTTTCAGTCGTCACAAGAAGTTCAGGAAATCAATCAAAAGTTTACAATTGCTAGAAATACTAATGATTTAGAAGCCATGACAGCGGCTCAAGATGAGTATATGGCATTAGATGATAGCTTTAAAGAAAAAATTGCTGCCATGGTAGATTCTGCCGGTGCCACTTTAGGGGTTTTAGAAATTTTACGCTCAGGCAGAATGCTGGATAAAGACAAGCATTATGATTTATATGTAAAAATTGCTGAGGAGGCTAAAAAAGAGTTACCTAATTCTGAAGTAGCTATTCAGTTTATTGAAGAAGTTGAGGCTAGCAAGCAATTAGCCATTGGAATGGTAGCACCTGAAATTGCTTTACCAAACCCCGAAGGGGAAGTAGTGCCATTATCTTCATTAAGAGGTAAATATGTGTTGGTAGATTTTTGGGCGAAATGGTGCGGTCCGTGCCGTAAAGAAAATCCTAATGTAGTTAGAATGTACAATAAGTATAACGACCAGGGTTTTGAGGTGTATGGTGTGTCACTAGATCGAAAAAAAGAAGATTGGTTGCAGGCCATTGAGCAAGATGGTTTACACTGGACCCAGGTTTCAGATCTTAAATACTGGAATAGCGAAGCAGCGAAAACGTATAATATTAAAGCAATTCCATTTGCGCTATTGTTAGACCCAGAAGGAAGAATTATTGGTAAAAACTTAAGAGGCAGAGCACTAGAGCAAAAGCTTGAAGAGATTTTTGGGGAGGGGTAATTCCGCTAAATTCTTCTGTACTGTTTTGAGTTTTGCCATTTTTAAGGAGTTTATTGATATCTCTGCAAACCATTAATAGTACATATCATGTGTTACGATGTAGCTACCAATTACAAAAGACAGCTTAAAGAAGCTGAACGCTTGGGTGCTGATAAATCAGAAATTGACTTCTTAAGTAAGAAATTGAAGGAATTAGAAAAGCTCAAAAGGTATAATGAGTCCATAGAACATTATTACACTTCTGGCTTTAGTCATCAAAAACTTGGGGTTATCACTGCCGATAAGCCCGATGAACTACAATTCTTTCAATGGGGACTCATTCCATTTTGGGTAAAAGATTCAAAAACTGCTCAAAAACTTTCAAACCAAACGCTAAATGCCAGAGGAGAAACAATTTTTGAGAAGCCGTCATTCAGGGCCGCTGCAAAAAAGCGGAGATGCTTGGTGGTACTAACAGGATATTATGAACACTATTGGGCTGACGCAAAAGGCAAGCGAAAAATTCCATACTACATTGAGTTTAAAAATAAGTTGCCTATGTATATGGGCGGTTTATGGGAAGAATGGGTAGACAAAGAAACTGGAGAAGTAGTTAAAACAGTGACTATCGTTACAACAGAAGCCAATAGTGCATTGGCGAAAGTGCATAACAGGGATGAAAGCAATCCAAGAATGCTCAACATCATACCGAATGAGATGAAATTTGACTGGCTTCATGAGATTCAGAACGATTCCGATAAAAAGTTTATTGAATCGCTCATTAGACCTTACCCGGAAGAAGAACTGACAATTTATCCAGTAGGCCAATTGCGCGGTAAAAATGGGCTAGGAGATGTGCCTGAAGCGCATGAAAAAGTTGAATACGAAGACATAGAAGTTCCTTTATTTGATTAAGTGTTACTAGAATTTAGTGCTAATCAATTATTTCCCTTCAAAATCTCATCAATACACATTAACCTTTTTCTGTAATCTTCATACAACATTGCTACAGTACCAAATACAGATCCGGCAAAGAGGATCATGATCTCGAATTCTAATCCTGAAAAAAGGATTATTCCAAAGGACACTATCCAGGCAATGGCAGGAGCGAGGTATTGTTTTTTTAAGGATTTTCTCCTTTGAATAAGCTGATCAGCACTCAATTGTTTATAGTACTCCTTGTAGCTTGTTTTAAAAGAGCATCTAAGTTTCTCAATTAATTTCATGATCGTTGTTTTACCCGGTAAGTATAGCAACAGCTTCAAAAATTACAGCAAAGCTGAATTTTTTAATAAATAGCTACGATAGCTCCGCCAATGGCCGCTCCAATTAGTCCCGAAATAATATAGTTTCGTACGTTTCTGAATCGAAGTTTTTTGAGCTCTTTTCTTAACTCTTTATTGGTTGACTCAAGGTTGTTGATGGTTGCACTAAAATCCTGATTATTGGAAGCAAGATTGTCATTTACAGTACCCATATCATTTGAAAGAGCATTTAGGTTTTCAACAATTTTGTTCAGTGCAATTAACTCTTGGGATTGTATTTTATTACTTTCAAGAAGCTTTTTCAACTTTACTTGTGTTGATCTAAGCTGACTCACAAGTTTCCTGTTTGAATCTAAATTTTGTTCATATACATCTTTCAGTTCCGTGTAATGTAGCAAATTGAGTCTGATCTTTTCAAAATCTAATGAATCGATTATCACTGCATTTTTATTGATAGCAACCGTGTCTCCATTAGAAACTTTAATCGCTTTTTGACTATCAAATACTGTTTGAGCTAAACAGTTCTTTGTTAAAATGAGTGAGAAAGTTGCAAATAGAATTAGTAATGTATTTCTCATTAGTTAAATAAACTATCGATGTTTATAGGTCTGGATAATCTTGTAGAAAGTGTATCTATATTATTAATAGCACTATTTATTTCCATACTGACTGCTTCAAGTTCAGTGGTGGATTCTGTGTTTTTATTCATTAATATTCTAGCCAATGAATCTAAGTGTTGTTTGTTTAAATCTAACTTTGATTTGATCGCTTGATATTCCTTTAAATTGCTTTCATAGCTAGAATGCAAGTCTTTAAAGTTCTCTGCTAATAGTTTATACTTAGCTTCTACGGTTTTGAGTCTGTTGATTTTACTTTGTTGAAATATCGAAAGAACAATAAGCGCAGCTGCCAGAAAAAGCAGTATGTATCCAAGTTTAGACTTCATGGGTTTCTGTTGATTTTGAGGGCTCAATGCTACGGAATTTAGGTTAGGTTTAGTAGGCTTCTTTCTTTTTTAATTCACTTTCGGTAAGTGACAAAATCCGATCCAATCGCTCCTGTACGGTCTTCATTTCATCCAATACAAGCAAACGATGTTCATATTGCTCTAGAATTACATTCTCGCACTTAAATGAATTTAGTGACTCTAAATTCTCTAATGACCAAGGTGCTACAAAATCCCGCAATGAAATGTTTTCCTGAAAATATCGCACATAGTTATTGTTGTATAAATCTTGCAAGATATATTCGTCTTCATTATAATCTTCCACTACGTCTTTCCAGGTTGTAATTAAATACTTTAATGAATCATTAGAAATCAATTCAAGTGAACCCGAATTGATTATTGCTTCAATGCTCGACATGGAAGGGTCATAAGTATGCCAACCAAATGTTCTTGCTAGATGATACTTTAAACTATCGCTATTGAGATGGCCATATCCTAATGGCATATGTTCTACCAACCACCACGTTGATCCATTTATAAACTTATGCATGACCCTTGCATTTTGCAATTGCTCATTGTTATAGTTAAACTCATCACGGATAAGTTTTAAGTGTTTAATTTCTTTCTCTTCATTCACATAATCTTCCCTTAATTCTTCTAGCTGAAAAGCAATTAGAATACCTATGACTACGAGCACAATTTCACCTAAAGCATAGAGTAGATAGTTGGTCACTTTATTATCATCAAGCATTTTTCTTCTAACTTTTCGGAATAAAAAGAGCATCTATGAAGTATTTAGTGGTAGTGTCCATGTTCTTTAGACCATACTTTGCCATCAGGTGCTGGCCCGCGACCACCATTTTGTGCAGACTTTAGATAGGCCATTAATGCAGCCACAACAATGAATACGATTATTATTCCTCCAATAATCAGCGACTTATTGCTGTTATTTTTTTTTGTGTCTTCTTTGAAGTGACAATGTTTATACTTTTTTCCGCTTCCGCAGTGGCAAGGTTCGTTTCTCCCAGGTTTATTCATAGCTAGCGATATTGATGAGTTGAATATCGAAACTAGTAAATTTTAGTTAATTATAAATTAAAGGAGGATTGTGGAATATTTAACATTAATCAATTATCTTCTAGATTCAATTAATTGAATACGGTATGGAAGAGAATGTGCCAACCCAAGAAGTAGTAGTGCTAGACGAGTCGTTTGTAAAAGTGCTTTATGATCCTGAAAAGCTATTAGGTAAGGTGATTTGGAATGGAACACCTAAAGATGAACAGTATAAATTACCATTTGAAAAACTGCTTGAATATGGCCAAACACATCGAGTTAAGAGATTTTTGTCAGACACAAGAAAACAGGGTGTAGTGGCACCGGATAAGAGAAAATGGTTTGAGAAAGTGATGGTGCCTGCTGCCATTGAAGCTGGAATGGAACGTGCTGCAGTTATTACAGATGGCAATGCATTTAAACGCTATTACTTAAACCTTATCCTTGGCGCAGTTAATAAATTTGGACTTCCTTTCAAAATTCTAGGAGATGAAGAAAGTGCTGTTGAATTTTTGATGGAGGCATAGGTTTAATTAATCAGTTCACATCTATGTTAAATCTTTGATAATTCATCTGTATGTTCGATAAGAAGTGGTAGACACTACTACATGAATCATTCAAAAAGATGTGTTATTATTAAATAGTTGTATATTCGAGTTGTATGACAACCATTTCTTACATAACGACAGAGATTGTGCTGTAAACCCTTTCGGGTAACATTCAGACTTTGTTAATGATGGGTATCACCATCAATTTTTAATCTTAATTTTATAAGAAGTGGATAAATTACATCTATACGGCTGGAGTAGTTTCAGCTCAAATAATACAATCGTACGATCCTACAATGCGAACGAAATTGGTAGGATAATTTCTGTAAAAGGTCATCAATTTCATTTAACTACTAATCATGGCAAAAGAGTGGCTGAGCTAATGGGTAGACTTGTTGTAGCCTATGAAAAGGAAGACCAACCCAAAGTAGGTGATTGGGTTCAGTTTATGAAAGTAGATGAGTCTAACGTGTTTATTACCGATGTATTGCCCAGGACTAATCTGTTGTTTCGAAAATCGGCTGGCAAAGAACAATCAAAACAAGTTTTGGCTACCAATCTTGATTATGCGATAGTTGTTCAAAGTCTTGATCAGGATTTTAACTTAAACCGACTGGAGAGATACCTTGTTCAAATTATTGGGTGCGGTATTACTCCTGCAATAGTGCTCACAAAATGCGATATGATTACTGATAAGCAATTCTATTTGGACAAGATCAAACGACTACAACGTGAAGTGGAAGTGTTTTTCTGTAGTTCGCAAACAGGAGAAGGCATTCCAGAGTTGGAAAATGATCTATTTAAACCTGGAAGTACATCAGTATTGGTTGGCTCTTCAGGCGTAGGGAAGAGCTCTCTGGTAAATGCATTGCTGAGAGATAATATCCGTTCAACCAATATGATCAGTGATTCGACTAACAAAGGAAAGCATACTACAACCACGAGAGATATGTTATTGTTGCCTAATGGAGCAATGATTATTGATACTCCGGGAATGCGTGAATTTGGGCTAGGTCTTGGAGACAATTCAGACATTGGTGAACAATTTCCCGTGATTGAAGCCTATGCAGAAAATTGCCGATTTAGTGACTGTTCACATACCAATGAAGAAGGTTGTGCAGTGCTAAAAGCTTTTAATTCTGGAGAGTTAGATGCTGTTATTTACGATAACTACATCAAGCTAATGAGAGAGCAACAACGCTTTCAGACCAAAGTTTATGAACGAAAGCAGGAACAGCGTCAGTTTGGTAAAATGGTGCGCGATGTGCAGAAGATAAAGAAGCGGTTGAAAGGAAAGTAGAAGGCCTTATAATTAGCCCGCTTTAGTTATGCGGGCTAGTTTTATTATACCACCTCTTCACAAAATAAAATGTACCAAATGGCAGGATAGAAGCAAGCAATCCAATAAAGAGTTTGCGCTTTTGCCACTTTTCATCAATGGCCAATACAAGAATAAAAACCACATAAATGAGGAACAGAATTCCATGAGCCATGCCCACAACTTTGTTCGGTAAGCCCCATTCCATGATATATTTAAGTGGCATGGTAATAAATAAAATGAGCAGTAACGATATTCCTTCTGCGTGCGCAATCAGTTTGAATTGATTTGTTTTTGAATTGACTAAATTCATAATGTTTATATCTGCCTCCAATTTTCAATAATCAACCCATCAATCCTTAAGAATTCTTTTTCATTAGATGTAACTAAAACAAGTTTATTAGAAATTGATGTTGCGGCAATGAGCATATCGTAAGGGCCAATTGGTGTGCCTAAAACCCTAAGTTGATTTCTGATTTGGGCCGCTATTTCGGCCTCTTTAGAACTAAAATCCAAAATCGTTATTTCAGACAAAAGGGCATTTAAAATCTTTTTGGATTTAGTATTAGTAGATTGCTCCATTCCATATCTTAATTCAAATTCCGTAATAGAAGATATGGCAACCTCCACCGGAGATTTTGATTTTATAGAAGAAATGGTGTTTGCATCACCCTTGATAAAATCAATGATGACGCACGTATCTAATAAATAAACCATTAAAAAAGATTCTCTTTAGGTGAGTTTAAGTCCTTTCTAATCTCCTCTATGCTTGGAAAATCTGAATCACCCGAATCTAATTTATTTATCCAATTTCCCCACTTTTTGTTAGATTCTTGTTTTAAAAGTAATTCTACAGCTTTACGTATTGCTCCATTGGTTGTCATCCCCTTTTTTTTGACATAAGAGTCAAAGCGATTTTTTAGTGAATCAGGTAAGTAGACTGAAATATTCATAGCTGTAATTTATAATATATTATAATATATTACGAATTACTGAAAGAATTTGTTCCTTATCTTTCTTCCTCAAAATAAATCTTATAATACTTCTGGCCGTTCTCATCAACGCCTTTCTCTATTTTGTTTCTGTCGCCATGGATGTACACATGAAAGTTTTTATCCAGTTTAAGAACACTTTTATAAGTTCGGGCCATTTTCTTTACGGCCACCTCTGAAATAGCAAAACTCTCAGGTACATTCATCTCCTGCATGTGGTTGCTGGTAAAGCTTCTGAACGATTCTTTGAGACCCTCATCATGCAATACTGAATCTAAATATTCATTCTGGTTGTAGGTTTCTGCATGTTTGAGGTAATCCATAGAGCGGTTGAGTAGATCAATCTGATCGGGGCGGGTTATTTCAAATTCTTCTGGCACAGTTTTCTCAATAAAATCCCGAGTGACTTTCATTAACTCTGTGGTCTGATAGAATTCATTAGAAATGATTTCTAATCCCAGAAAATCATCTATCCAGAATTTGGAATCTCCGCGTAGGCCATTTTTATCGTATACAATGACTTCCATTTCACCATTAGGCAGCTGAGCGATGAGTGCACCTTTATCAAGGCCGTTAAGTTCATAACCCAAATCATGTGTGAGTGCATAGTTGGCATCTGTTTGCTCTACTTTTAAGAAAGGAACATTGGTTTCTGATTTAAAGATGCCAAGAGCCTCACAACGCTGACCGCTGAAGGCAATGTTTTCTAATAAAACGACATTGAGAACTCCCTCATTAATTTTTGGATGCTCAGAGTGGGAGTAGAGCAGCTTGGCAAGGTTGTGTGATACTTCTATAAATGATTCCTGATCTTCAAAAACTGTTTTAGCCGCCTGATAAACGCCATTCAGTTCCAGATCAGTAGGGTGGGTGAAGCGGTATTTCTCTTCTGACTTTAACTGACTCAGAAAGTATTTTAGATAATATTCCTCTGACTCTTCATAGATGCTACTTGCTGAGTCTGATAAAGAATAACCTTCATCTTTTAATTTATTACCAACATAGTGCGTAATGATGTTGGTGATTTTACTGTCTGATATGATCATGGGTAAAGCTTAATTCAAAGCTGCAAAAGTGGTAAATTGTCCTTGAACTTTAGTGGTTTTTCAATTGATTATGAGAGTTTACCAAGCTAATTAATTAGATACCTCCTGCTTTCCGCATTACTATCCTAAATTAACAGTCATACTGAGGATACGAGGGATCTTCTTAAGCCATTGTGTGAATTTGATTTTAGTAAGTCAAACCAATTTGGTAAGATACCCCGTTTGTATGCATTACAATGAATTAAAGAGTCTTATTCAAGAATTTCATTCCTGGATTGGTAGTATGAACCAGCATTAATTTCTTTGCTCGTCTCCAACCTTTTATTTCCTTTTCTCTTGCAATAGCATCTTCAACATTATTATGTCTTTCATAATAAATAAGATTGTAACAGTAATATCTGCCTGCAAATGTCTTCTGGTTGCCTCGGTTGAGATAATGTTCGTTCATTCTAGTATAAAGATCATTCGTCACTCCAGTGTAGAAGGCAGATTTATTTGGGTTTGTGGTTATATAAACAAAGTAATTCATTTGCTTTAAATAAGAAGGGTCTCACTAATTTAGAGTAAAGAATCTAAATAGAAGTGTCGAGCTCATCTTAGTAAGATGCCTCTTCTGTCGGCATGACATACTAAATTAACTGTCATCCTGACGCAGGAAGGATCTACCTTAATTAGGATGAATAATCTAAATGGATTTGTCGAACCTATCTTAGTAAGATGCCTCCTCTGTCGGCATGACGTACTAGTTTAAAAGTCATCCTGACGAAGGAAGGATCTACCTAAGTTAGTTTGGTTTATCTTAAATAGAATTGTCGAACCTAACTCAGTAAGATGTCTCCTTTGGTTGGCATAACCGAACGAATCGCTTTTACTCTAAAAAGTCATTCGGATCAAAAGGCACATCATCGTCAGTATCCTTATCAAAGGGGCCAATACCTGGAGGATTAAACAGTCCCCATCTATCAATTATATAATCCCACTGGTCAAATCCAGCGACCCAATCGATGAACAGCAATCGATATTCTTCGATGAGATCACGTACTATTTGAAAATATGCAACTTCCTTAAACCCGAAAGCCTCAAGAGAATGATTTTGAACTAGTAAATCACGAGCAGCTTTACGGATGATTGTAGCATTTTCCATTTTTAAGTCGTATAAACCACCACCTTCGGCACCAGCCACTTTAACAGTTAACATGGCAGCATCTGCAAGCATATGCTCTTTGGTATGCTGTAATATTTCGTTGTCATCGGGGATCAATTCACAAATTTGATGTACAACCTCAAAGATTTCTTTACCCTTTTTGTAAATGGGAAGGTTTTTCGGGTCTATAAAGTCTTCTTCTTCCATTGGCCTTTGGTAATTAGTTAAGTTATACTATCCTTTTTAATAAATGTTCTTATTTGATATCGCGAGCGTTATTATTCTCTGCTGTTAACCAAACTTAGTAAGATGCCTCATATTGTCAGCATGACATACTAAATTAATAGTCATCCTGACGCAGGAAGGATCCGCCTCAATTAGGATGAAGTACTTATTAGGAATTGTCGAACTCAACTTAGTAAGATGCCTCCTTTTGTCGGCATGACACTTAATATTTAAGAAAGAATGCCTGAAATCGGAATGAGATTTTACATTGTGAAATGTAGGTAATGCCCAATTACATAAATTATTGCAATACCAATGTAAATGTAGGTTTGAACGAGTCAAAACGAAGGTTTTGTTAAGATTGGTAAGTTGGTTATTAAAAATTTATTAATATTAAAAATACCAACACACTATAAACTATATAAGTACAACTTTGATGTGACTCCTCAAGAACTGCGTTCTGATAAAGGTTTGCAGAGACTGTTAAAGAAGAAGTTTCTATTTACAGATGAAGGATGTATTAATATGATTCATAAGGTTTCTTATGAAGATATGACACTTTACAAAATCAATTCTTCTGATAAAAAAAGTTCATATTATATTCTTTCAATATCAACAGACAAATTAATTGCTTTTGCAAGAAGTGATGAATTTGTGAAATTTCTAAAGAATAGCGGAGTTAAATTAAAAGTATATAATTCAATTGAAGAAAAATGGCCGGATGAATATTATAAAGTTGTATTTATAATAGATGAGAATCTATATTTAGAATTGGAACATTTTGGTGGAGGGCAAAGTGGTGTAGGAAGTTCTTTAGAATTGACTGAAATAACTGGAAAGAAAAGAAATAAATTAGCAAAAGGTGATGATTTGATTTATGGAGCAATCATACCTAAGGATATTCTAAAATCTTATTTTAACCTTATTTGGGAGCAAAAATGTAAAGAAGGAGAAGTTCCAGAAAGAGTCAGAAAGTTATTAATTAAGCAAAAAGCCAAAATGGGTGGAAATTTAATCATGGCTTTGATAATTGCGGCAATTCTATTATTCCTTTTTTATGAACTTGCAACCGGTTAGGAGTTTTTACTATTTCCTCATCTAAACTCATCAAAAAACAATCATAAAAGAAATAAAAAGATTGCTTCTACCTCTTTGGGTGATCGCAATTACGAGCAGAACGACCTTATAAAGGAGGAAGACTGAATATCCCTTGGTCTTAAAGATTGCTTCACAGCCTCAGGGGCTTGCTGGCGAGGACGATTTTCGCAGCTCTTAGCCAGTGGCCAAGCCACTTTACTTCCCGATACAAAACTTACTAAAAATATTCGCCAACAAATCATCTGTTGTGATTTCACCGGTAATTTCGCCTAAATAGTGCAAAGATTGGCGGATGTCCATAGCCAGAAAGTCCCCAGTAACATTCATTCCTAAACCGTTTAATACATCTTGTAGCGCATCTCTGGTTTTTAACAAGTTGTCGTAATGGCGGATGTTAGTCACTACCACATCACCAGATTTAAAGTTGTCAAGATTAACTACTTCGAGTAGCCTGTCTTTTAGTGCTTCAAGGTTTTCGTGGCTGTTGGCAGAAATCAATACCGAGCCTTTGATCTTGCTAATCGCAGTTTTAATATCTTCCTGAGCTTTGTCAGACTTATTTCCAACCACCACGAATGGTATGCCCAGATTCTCCAGTTTATTAATCTCCTTGTTCATTTCCACCACACTGTCATTGGCCATATCTACGAGGTAGATAATCAAAGAAGCTTTCTTCATTTGCTCCTGCGTGCGTTGCACACCCATAGCCTCAATGGTGTCGGTGGTTTCGCGCAATCCGGCCGTATCAATAAAGCGGAAGTTTATCCCGCCAAGGTTGATCTCATCTTCAATAAAATCGCGCGTAGTACCTGCTATATCTGAGACAATGGCCTTTTCTTCATTTAGTAACGCATTGAGTAGGGTAGACTTACCCGCATTCGGTTTGCCTGCAATTACAGTAGGTACACCATTCTTTATCACATTACCCAAATCAAAGCTGGAAATAAGCTTGTTTATAACCTCATGTAGGTTGTGGATTAGCTTCTTCAGGTCATCACGGTCGGCAAACTCTACATCTTCTTCGGCAAAATCCAGTTCCAACTCAACCATCGATGCGAAATGGATCAATTCTTCGCGCAAGGCTTTAATCTGATCAGAAAAACCACCACGCATTTGTTTCAAAGCGGCTTCGTGCGATGCTTCAGAGTCTGCATTAATTAAATCAGCCACTGCTTCGGCCTGAGCCAAATCAAACTGACCGTTAATAAACGCTCGTTGGGTAAATTCGCCCGGCCTAGCTAATCGAGCACCGTTGCTCAGTAACACTTTAATTACCTGCTTTAAGATAAAGGGCGAGCCATGGCAGCTAATTTCCACCACGTTTTCTTTGGTAAATGATTTCGGTGCTATAAAAAGAGAAACCAGCACTTCATCAATAATCTTGTCACCATCTCTTACTGTTCCAAAATGAATGGTGTGAGATTCTTGTTTTGTTAAATCCTTGCCCTTAAACACTTTGTTTGTAATGTCAATTGCATCATTACCGGATAGTCTGATAACGCCAATGGCACCTACACCGGGAGGTGTAGAAAGGGCAACTATTGTATCTTGAGTAGCTGGATTCATAGTCAAAATTTTGGCAAAAGTAGGAATAATACCTTCGAGTTAACAACAATAATCAGATCGACCTTATATTTGGGTAATCATGAATCAACTAGCCAATTGGAGTTGCAAAGCTTACCCGAATGACGATACTCTTATGAGTCGTTTAAAAAGAGCACTAATGTTCGGCTTATTCGTCACTCTCTTTCTAGCCTTTTTTAAGCCTTTTGGCTTCGATAGTGTAAATGGCTGGCTGTTATACAGGATATGTTTGGAGTTTGGTTTAATTACGGCTATTTCTATTGCCAGCTTGAGTATCATACTGCCATATTTATTTCCTACATTTTTCGACTCACAAAACTGGGTGGTTTGGAAGGAGGTAGGATTTACTATTCTCCACTTCGTTGTAATTGGGTTGGCTAACGCTTTATTCCTACATTTTCGGGGCTATAAGCAAGGAGATGTTTGGGAAGTAATAATCGACCTTCAAATTAGCACGTTGGCTGTGGGTAGTATTCCCGTACTTTTTTATGTGTATTACGATCAGGCGAAGTATTTCAAGAAATATGTGGCAGAGGCGAAAGAGCTTAATAAGTATATCGATAGTCATAAAAACGACCAGCAACAATCGGCACTCATACTCTTCAAAAACGAAGGAGGTGATGTCGAATATCAGTTTCCAGCCTCTCAATTGTTGTTTATCAAATCGGATGGTAACTACTTAGAGCTTTTCGTGAAAACGGATGAAAAGATAAAGAAACATTTGCTGCGGAATAGGATTAAGAATGTAATTGAGGCAATACCAGCAGTTTTTATCAGGTGCCACAGGAGCTATGTGGTGAATCTTGATATGATAAGAAAAGTAGATGGTAATGCACGAGGCTATGAGCTAACACTTGAATATTCCGATGTGAAAGTTCCTGTTTCCCGTAACATGGCCAGTGATGTTTTATTGGCTATTGAACGATCTGCGAATTAAATTCTTCCCGTTCATACCTAGCCTTTCCATTTTATACCATTGATTTTGAGGGTTCCATTCAGTGTAGTTCATTTGAACTTTAATTAATTAAACACTCGATGGAAGCACTTAGAATTTTAGCCATAACGCATGTTGCTGCAGGTATTATTTCATTAGTAACTGGGCTCATAGCCATGACAACCCAAAAAGGAGGGAAGTTGCACAGAAAGTCAGGTAAAGTGTATTTCTATGCCATGACTTATGTTTTTATCAGTGCTGTTTTTTTATCGTCAATTAAGTTTATTCCTTTTCTATTCATGATCAGCTTTCTCAGTTATTATGGATGTTTTGCAGGTGTGAGAATTCTAAAATTGAAGAAACTTCATAAGGGACAACAGCCTAAAGTATATGATTGGGGAGCAGGCATACTAACCATTCTTGCAGGTATTTCATTTGTAAGTTATGGCGGATATTACATAATTTTTGCTAACCCAAGCTATATCGCAGGGCTATCTATATTTTTTGGTGTTTTTACCATTCAATCGGGTTTTTCTGGTATTTGGAAGTTTATAAAGCGCCCCAAAGATGCAATGTATTGGTGGAATTTTCACATTAGTGCGATGATGGGCAGCTATATTGCCGCAACAACCGCATTTTTAGTTACCATTGGAAGAATCACAGATTTTAATCATTGGATTCTTTGGGTGGCACCCGCTTTAATTGGTGTACCATTTAGCGTTTATTGGCAAAAAACCTATACTAAGAAATTTGCTAAGGCATAAGTTGATTTCGGTCGATAGTGCCGTTTTCTTCAATTGCCCTGTTAATTTCATTCGTAATATTTTCCAACTCAGCTATGGATTCTTCCATATAATCTAAAATGGCAGGATCTTCAATGGTTTGCTCGGTTTGTAGTTTGAATAGGTGGTATAACCCGCTAATACGGGCTACAGGCGCACGAAGAATGTGAGAGTTGATATAGGCATACTCGGTAAGTTGTTTGTTTTTTTCTTTCAACTCTTCAGTACGCTTACTCACTATCGACTCAAGATTCTCATTAACTCGTGTAATTTCAAAGTTCTTTTCTGTGAGCAATTGATTTTGTTTAATTCTATCCTCAACAATAATTGTATAAGACAGAAAGTCACCCAAGGCCTTCAGAAGCAAGCTTTCTGCTGCGCCCCATTGCTTATAATCATGCTGATGCTCACAACATATTACACCTCCAAGTTTGCCTTTACTAAGAAACGGTGCATCCATTAACGAATAAATAGCCAGAGGTTTCAGGTAGGTGTCGGTAAATTCTGAGGTAGCTTTATTAGTGCGAGCATCATGGGCTATAATCAATTGCTGATACTTCAACTCCACGAAATAGGAAGGATAGTCAGCTGCATAAAGTACAGTTTCGGGGCTAGTAATCGTATTATTTTCAAGCAAATACTCACATTTTATAGAATCATTATCATGGTTGAATAACCAGATACTTATTCTAGACACATCAAGACAGGCTTTGGCAGACTGTAGTATTTCTTTCTTTGCTGAATCTACCTTTCCATTGTTCACATTATTAGAATTACTAAGCTTCACCAACTCCTTTAAATAGAGCTTAATTTTACTATTTTCTTTATTTTGCCGATAGTCACTCCTCAATATTTGAGACTTTAAAAACATCATGATTAAAGACAAAAACGTAGCTGTAATAATTGTGAATAGGTTAGCAGAAAAGTAGTAGTCATGGCTGATCATGCCAACCTGATAGTAGCCTACACTAAAATAGTCATGAATTGGGTCAAACAGCAGTAATGAAATATATGCGGGAACAAGCGAAACAATCAACCTCCTGGTTTCTTTTAAAGAGAATAGTACAAAAGGAATAATGAGGCCATTAATCAACACTATCCGAATGTCGAAGTAGTTGACCGGATTAATAATATTATCTTCAATTACATTGGCCTTAGAAGTAATGCTTATGTACATAACCACCACCGGTAGTAGCACAGATAGAATTAACCGACTCGCATTAATGTACCCTTGTTTATTAAGGAAATAAGGAAAAATTAGAAATGGGGAAACTGCCCAAATTTTA
Organism: Fulvivirga lutea; assembly: GCF_017068455.1. Taxonomy (NCBI): domain Bacteria; kingdom Pseudomonadati; phylum Bacteroidota; class Cytophagia; order Cytophagales; family Fulvivirgaceae; genus Fulvivirga; species Fulvivirga lutea. The sequence goes on along the minus strand of NZ_CP070608.1, from coordinate 3,094,811 downwards.
TAATGTAAAGTGTCAGTTACATCACTAAAACTATAGGCTAAACCCACTAATACGCTTAGACTAAACAGGCTTATAGATATAGAATTTGTAAGCCCGGAAATACGTTGGCGTTCTTCTTTTAAATAAGGTATTGAGTTGATTTTACTCACCCAGTCTCTAGTTTAAATCCTATTGCTACAATATTAATCCAGTTTAATAAGGATTGTGCAATTTGATATACATAAATATAGTAATTATCTTAATGGGTAATTTTTTACCGTAGAGGCTTTATTTTTTAACCTATTGTGAATAGACTAGTATTTTTTCTCACACTATTTGCTACATCTCATCTTACCTTTGGGCAGGATGATCCGGTAGCGCTTGCAAATGTTTATTTAGAACAGGCAGATCAGATTTATAAGCAACAGAAGGAAGCTATAGAAATTGCCAAGGAGCTGTATGTTCAAGCTGCTGATTTAGACCCCACTAATATTAGAGCCAATTGGATGGCAGGTCAACTTTATTTGGAAACCATTAATAAAGACAATGCCCTGCCTTACTTAATGCGTGTTTTAGAACAGAAGCCAGGTTATCGTTTCGATATACTTTATCAGATTGGCAGAGCCTACCATTATGCCCTGGATTTTGATAATGCATTGGAGTATTATGAAAGATATAAGAAAAAAGTGTTAGGAGATCGAAGTTATCGAGGTAGAGACAGGGTGATGCCACAAGAAGTCTCCAGAAGAATTTTGGAGTGTAATAACGGTAAGGATATCATCAACAATCCATCGCAATACTCCATTGAGCCAATTGGTGATGAAATTAATTCTCAATGGCCTGATTATGCACCTGTATTAAACAAAAAAGGCGATTTAATGATTTTTACATCGCGCAGGCAAGAAGGTAATACTAGCCCCGATGTGGATAAAGATAATTTCTATTTTGAGGATGTTTTTTTCTCGAGAAAGGTAAATGGAAAGTGGACACCTGCAGAAAATATTGGCCCACCCATTAATACGCAATACCACGATGCAAATATTTATTTAAATGCAGAAGGAAACAGGCTGTATTTGTATAAAGATACAGGTGCCGGTGACATCTATTACTCGGATTTGGTAAATGGTAAATGGACTGAGCCGGAATTTCTTACTACTAAGATTAATTCCAGTGTATATAGTGAGAACTCCGTTTCAGAAACATCTACAGATGATATGATATTTTATACCAGCAGCAGGCCGGGAGGCGAGGGTGGTATTGATATTTATTATTGTATCAAAGATGATGGCGAATGGTATAAATCTAAGAGTCTTGGGCCGGTAATTAATACCTCCGGCAATGAAGACAGCCCGTTTTTAGCCTATGATGGTAAAACTTTGTATTTCAGTAGCACAGGCCATAAAGGTTATGGTGGTTACGATATCTTCAAATCGGTCTATGATAGCACTTACGGTGAATGGTCTACACCCGAAAATTTGGGTTACCCAGTTAACACCCCAGACGATGAGTTTAGTTTTCAAATCTCTCAAGACCAGCGGACAGGTTATTATGCTTCGGTGCGGGAAGGCGGTTTAGGGTTCACCGATATTTTTATGGTAAAATACCATGGTAATAGTTTGGACCAAACTGAGTTAATAGCTGCGGTTATGAATAGGAGTGAAGGAGGGAAAGAAGTTGTCACTCCAGACTCTAACCCTGTTGCCAATAATGACCCGGAAACACCTGTGTATGACGAGCACGAAATAAAGTTGATGGATCATACACATCCTATATTCTTTAATAATGATCAGAGTGCTATTAAAGAGCAGCATCAGGCGGAATTGGACAGCATTGTTCAATTAATTCATAAGTACAATTTCTTAAATATTGATATTTCGGGCTACGCTTCTGCAGATGGGAACCCACGTTACAACTTAGAACTTTCGAACAAGCGAGCGTTAATAGTGCTTAACTATTTGGTAGATCAGGGTGTGGATGAAAATAGAATTGTGGCCAAGGGATACGGATCTGTTAAGGATCAAACTGGTGACCCTGAAGAACACAGAAGGGCAGATGTTCGAATAGTTTCGAGAGTGAGGAAAAAAGGAGGCTCTTAGTTAACGGTTATTTTTGGTTTCCTTCTATTCCTTATTGCTTTAAATAAATAACCATTTACCGGAGCAAATAAAAATACTAGTAAAAAAATCACCCCAGCCACACTAGCCATCGCACCGGCAATTGATCCATCTGTATTGTAGGCTAAATAATACCCTCCAATAGAAGTGAGTACTCCAATGATGCATGTATAAATGAGCATGTGCTTGAACTTATCTGTGAGCAAATAGGCAGTTGCTGGTGGTGCTATGAGCAAAGCAATCACTAAAATAGCGCCTACAGACTCAAAAGAGGCAACAGTAGTAATAGATACAGCACCCATCAATAAATAATGCCACAAAGCCGTTGATATTCCTATTGCACTGGCATAGGCAGGGTCAAAGGTGGTTAGAAACAATTCTTTGTATCCTAGTTTAATAAACAATAAAATAAGAATAAGCACTGACCCGGAAATATAAATGACTCTAGGTCCCATTACTGTTCCTGCATCAGTGATCCATAAATCCAACGGCACATAGGCAATCTCACCATAGAGTACACAATCCTGATCTAAATCTACTTTTCCGGCAAACACCGAGATTAGAATGACACCAATGGCAAATAGCCATGTAAAAGTAACGCCAATCGAGGCATCGGTTTGTAGCTTCCCTTTTTTATGAAAGTATTCGATCAAAAAAGTGGTTAACAACCCTACCAGTCCGGCTCCAATAAGCATGGTGACAGAATCTCTTGAACCTGTAAACAGAAATGCCAACACAATACCTGGTAAAACGGCATGAGAAATAGCATCACCTACCATAGCCATCTTTCTTAAAATAAGGTAACACCCCAACAATCCACATGAAATGGAGACTAATGAACCGGCTAATATGATTTGGAGTGCTTGCATCTAGTTGCTTGTTACTGGTTTCTAGTTACTGATTGTCAGAATTACTTAGAGCTGATATGAATCGATTTAATTTTTTCCCCAATAAATTGGTTTGATCTACAAGCTGTTTGTAGATATCCTCATTGTTTAATGATTTAGTTTCAAATAATGACTCTAAATGATCTAAAGTTTCATCGTTAGAAGAAATAGCATAAGTTAGAAATCTAATGTACTCATTCTTATATCTTCTTCTGCCATACCCTTCAACAATATTAGATCGTACTGATTTACTTGATCTTCTTATCTGACTTCCTGTTTCGTATAATTCGAATTTGGGTAGTTGCAAACTCATCTCATGTATGAGCGTGGAATTATGACGTGCCAGTTGATATATTTCTAAATTTTTGTAACTCATTATAAAATTAAATATTGTCAATTCTTTTTTTCTACAAATTGGTCACTAGAAGCTAGCTACCAGCAACCAGTCACCTGTAAGGAATCTCCGATTCATGAGGGTCGAACTGAGGGTAATCTAGAAGCTTCTCCAGTCGGGCCTCCAACTCAGGTGTAAGAATATGCTCAATGGTATCTGCATCTTCGTGTACGTGATCAGGTGCGATTCTCAAGTATTTGGTTAAATACAACTCCCATAAACGATGTAGTTTAACAATGCGCTGTCCCTTTTCTTTGCCTTCATTTGTAAAGAACCATTCATTATCATCCAACTTTAAATAACCTTCTCTTTTTAGTCGTTTGAGGCCTTTTAGTAAGTTCGGTTTTTCAAACGCCCTTTTTGATAGTATGTTATCGATAGTTCTTTTATCAAAGAAATTCTTTTCCTGTTCTCCTAATTGATAGAGTACTTTAAGAATATTCTCATCACCAATTTGTTTCTTTATTTTTCCCTGACGAACTACGCGATTGATAATTCCTCTTCCCGGTGCAAAGAAAAAAGACACCATGGCAATGGTGGAGATCACTATAACAATCCACGGACCTGTGGGCATAGATGGTGCTATATATGAAATATAGGCTCCCGAAATACCACTAAAAGCACCAAAAATGGCTGCTAGCAATATCATCGTTTTAATATTCTCAGTCCAGAAACGTGCTGCTGCCGCTGGCGTAATGAGCATGGCGGCCATTAAAACTACGCCTACAGCCTGAATACCTACTACTACAGCCAGAACTGTAAGGGTTGTTAATATTAGCTCTAAAGCCTTTGTAGGTAGTCCTAGTGAATGTGCGAAATCAGAATCGAATGCTAGTAGTGTTAGTTCTTTGAAAAGAAGTAAAACCACTGCCACCAGAATTATAGCCACTATACTAAAAGTGTACACGTCAGAGCCTACCAGAGAAGCTGCTTTTCCGAATAGGAAGCTGTCTAATCCACTTTGTGAGGCATTGCCAGACTTTTGTATGATGGTTAAAAGGAAAATGCCAATTCCAAAAAACACGGAGAGAATCAATCCTATGGCCGTATCTTCTTTAATCTTTGACTTATTAGTAATGAAATCAATAGATACTAACGCCAACCACCCGGTGGCAAATGCTCCCAGAATAAGAACTACAGGATTTTTTTCTCCGTAGAGTATAAATGACAAGCAAACTCCCGGAAGTACAGCATGCGCCACTGCATCACCCACAAGGGCTTTTTTCTTTAAGAAAGTGAAAGAACCTACAATGGCTGAACTTGCTGTGATTAGAATGGAACCCAATACAACATACCTCACATTTGGATCAGAAAAAGAAAAAAAATCGATAAAATCCTTCATCTCACTTATTGCTTTTCTCTACTAGGGAATCGGCTCTTCTGGAGTAGGTTACTCACCTCACTCAGCATAGTGAGTTTTCCGCCATAGGTTTCTTCTAGAAGCTCCTTGGTATATACTTCCTCAATAGGGCCGGAAGCAACCAGCCTCAGATTAAGAAGAATTACCCAATCAAAATACTGGCTCACTGACTGCAAATCGTGATGCACCACTACGATGGTTTTGCCTTGAGCTGTCATCTCTCGAAGAATATTGATGATCGTTTTTTCAGTGGCAGCATCCACCCCTGCGAAAGGTTCATCCATAAAGTATAAATCAGCTTGTTGGGCAAGAGCTCTGGCTAAGAATACACGTTGTTGCTGTCCGCCTGAAAGCTGACTTATTTGCCTATTTTTAAAAGGAAGCATATCAACCTTCTTGAGACATTCTTCTGCTACTTCCTTATCAGATTGTCTAATGCGCTTGAACAGGCCAAGCTTGCCATATCGCCCCATTAAAACAACATCCATGGCTGAGGCAGGGAAGTCCCAATCGACAGATTCTCGCTGAGGAACGTAACTAATTCGATCTCGCACGTCATCTAATGGCTGATCGAATAGCTTCACAAACCCGCTGCTTGCTTCTATCAAGTTCATCATTGATTTTATTAATGTGGATTTGCCGGCTCCGTTAGGTCCAACAATACCTATCAGCTGACCTTGCGGCAGCGTTAGGTCAATATCCCATAAAACGGGTTTCTTATCGTAAGAAACAGTTAAATCATGTATTTCAACACTAGGGTCTTTTGCCTGAATGATCATTATTTTAATGCATTTACTATTGTTGAAACATTTGCTTTTACCATGCCTATGTAAGTGCCTTCGGGAGTACCTGCCGGACCCATAGCGTCAGAATAGAGATTTCCACCTATCTGAACATCAAAGCCACTTTCTTTACAGCCCTGTACTACGGCATTAATGGCTTTTTCAGATACTGAAGTCTCTACAAAAACAGCTTTTATTTTTCTTTCGATTATGAAATCTACCAGGTCAGATACATCTCTCAAGCCGTATTCTGAAATAGTTGAGATACCTTGCAGCCCCTTTACTTCGATATCATAAGCTTTCCCAAAGTACCCAAAAGCATCGTGTGCCGTAATCAAAACACGCTGCATAGGAGGGATACTGGCCATTTCTTCGGTAACCATTTTGTGTAGCGAGTCTAGTTTATTGATGTAAGCTGCTTCGTTGGTTTTATAGAGGTTTTCATTTTGTGGTTGCTGCTCTATCATTGATTTAGTAATGTGTTTAACGGCCGTTGACCATAATGAAACATCAAACCAAATGTGTGGGTCATAATTATTATTGAACTGCGGCACTCTGAAAAGGAGGGTAGTATCAATCTCGGCTGCCACTGCAATTACAGGCCTTTGCCGACTAAGTTTTTCCAATACTTCACCCATTTTGCCTTCCAGGTGCAACCCGTTATAAAAAATGATATCTGCCCGAGTGAGCCTTTGTAAATCACCTTGCGTTGCCTTATACAAATGAGGATCAACACCTGGGCCCATTAGAGCTTCTACATCCGCTGTTTCACCAACTATGTTCTTTACTGCATCGGCAATCATTCCTGTAGTAGTCACAATTTGCAGTTTGCCTTCTTCCTTATCTGTTGGCTTACATGCCGCCATTAGTACGATGAAAAGTATAATTAATCTGTAACCCATATATTGTCAGCTACCTCTTTAGAAATGAACACTATTTTTTTATTATCTATTTGAATTTCGCTGGAACCATCAAACTCCACTTTGTCAAGAACCTTCACTTTAGCTCCGAGATAAATGCCTATCTTATCTAGGTATTGAAGGAAAGAATTATTGGAATCTTTTACCGAAACAATGATGCCGACATCTCCCATATTTAGTTCGGCTAAACCTACTTGTGGCTTGGCCTTAAACTCTCCATTTTCATCTGGTATCGGATCTCCGTGTGGGTCGTATTTTGGGTAGGCTAGAAACTCATCTAAACGCTTAATTAAAAGCGAAGAATTAATGTGTTCTAACTGCTCGGCAACTTCATGAACTTCATCCCAATTGAACTTCAATTTCTCGACTAAAAATGTCTCCCAAAGCCGGTGCTTTCTTATGACTTGCAGGGCAGCTTTTTTACCCTTATCTGAAACGGTTACACCATGATATTTCTGATAGGAGAGAACCCCTTTTTTTGATAGCTTTTTTATCATGTCGGTAACGGAAGCAGCCTTCGTATTCAGGCTGTCAGCGATGGCATTAGTAGAAACCGATTCGCCAGTTTCTTGCGAGATATGATAAATGGCTTTGAGATAATTTTCTTCAGCGTAACTCAGCATAATCTTTAAATATTTACAAAAGTATGATATTTAGGCATATCTAAAAATAATTTTCATTATTAATTAAATTTAACTAAATAATATGCCAGAATAGTATTAGGGCAGTTTTTGTAAATTGAAAAAGTTTGCGTTACTCTTAAAAGCTTCTGCTATTTGACTTAGCAGTACAATTTTTAGTGAAATTAAGCTCTAAATGTTCAAATTCTACTAGAAAACAATATTGCAGTATTTGTTAATATATAATATCATAACTAATTGATAAATAGATGATTAAGTACTTATTATTTCAATTAATTTTGAAGCTTCATGATCCCATAATACCTCGGATTTAGGCAATTTTTGATAAAATTGGGTGTGGTACATTTGCTTAAGTAGGTCTGGCGCATCATAGTTAGAAAAGTCTATATGAATGGCAGCGTTGTACTCATCAGTAATACTTTTGATTACAGGTTTATGGTCTGTTAGTATTGGAAGATTAGCGTGCAAATACTCATAAAGTTTGGTAGGAATGCAGCGGTCATAAGCGACATTCGGTGGGTAGTAAATGACTCCAAAATCACTACTTAAAATGGCATTCAAAATCTCTTTATGCGGTACTAATTTATCGCCTCCAACGAGAGTGATAAATGACTGTTTATTTATCAGATTTTGGATCGAATAAAGTGTAGATTTTTGTGATGCCTTACCTATAATTTTTAGTCGGATTTTGTTATCAATTTGATGCAGATTTTTAGCGAGATTAATGACATCAAATACACCAGTTGATTCAGCAATTGTTCCTGAAAATAGTAAAGTGATTTCGCCTTCGTTGACCATCTTTTTAGTTTGTTCACGTATGCGAAATTTTGTGCTTTTGTTCTCAATAACGGTGTACTTGTTTTTAAGAAATGGTAGCTCTTGAGCGTAGCATTTTTCTGCTAGTATAAAATGATCGATACTTCCTGCGGACACCTTTTCTTTTGATCGTACATAACTGGCAATAACGTTTTTGATTAAAGGTGGGAATGCATTGGTGTGCCTAATATTGAGATAATAATTTTCTCGCAAATCGTAAATTATGCGACACGGTTTAAATGCTTTATAAACCAATGATGCCCATATGAGCTCATGTGTTGTAATGATTATGATCTTAGGTTGTATTTTGAATAGTTGTATAAGGTAACGAAGTGGTGCAACTATTCTGCCCAGGCTTATTCTGTTGAAATCAAATATTGGATGAAACTTAATATTCTTATTATCAGGTCTTTTTTTTGATGAAAACCCTATGATATTAACTTCATATTTGTCAGTTTGGCTGATTGAAACACCAAACTTCTCGTACATACGCGTATCGTCTACTGGTTTTAGAATGGAAGCTATAACGAGTTTTGGCAGCTGCATAAGTAATAATAGTAAATATAGGGTTAAATGGAATTAAAAGAGTTAATTGAAAATGCCTGGGATGATCGTTCCTTATTAAAAGATAAAGAAGTACAGATTGCGATTAAATCAACTGTAGAAGATCTGGATAAGGGCGTTATTCGTGTAGCTGAGCCTGATACTTTAGGGTGGAAAGTTAATGAATGGGTTAAAAAAGCAGTGATACTTTACTTCCCTCTACGTGAAATGGAAACCATTGAGGTTGGTCCGTTTGAATTTCATGATAAAATAAAATTGAAAAGCAATTATGCCAAACTTGGTGTTAGGGTTGTTCCGCATGCCATTGCCAGATATGGCTCATTCGTCAATAAAGGTGTAATTCTTATGCCATCGTACGTAAATATTGGTGCCTATGTAGATGAAGGCACGATGGTAGATACCTGGGCTACCGTTGGTAGTTGTGCTCAAATAGGCAAGAATGTTCATTTAAGTGGAGGTGTTGGTATTGGTGGCGTTTTAGAGCCTGTTCAGGCTTCACCGGTTATTATTGAGGATAATGCTTTTATAGGATCGAGATGTATCATTGTGGAAGGAGTTCGAATTGGTAAAGAGGCCGTATTAGGAGCCAATGTTACACTCACTGCTTCCTCTAAAATTATTGATGTAACTGGCGATACTCCAAAAGAAACAAGAGGGTATGTGCCTGAACGATCTGTGGTTATTCCTGGTTCTTATACAAAGAAATTTAATGCTGGCGAATATCAGGTTCCTTGTGCGCTCATTATTGGCAAAAGAAAAGAAAGCACGGATAAGAAAACCTCTTTAAATAACGCATTAAGAGAAAATGATGTAGCCGTTTAAACTTTGGCACTTACTTTGTAAATGATACCAGTATTAACCAACAGGTTATCAATTATGAAACGATTTATCTACTTCTCAGCTTTATTCTTACTATGTGGTTCATTTATCACAAAAGATGAACCCAGCTATATTCCTATCGATTATGATAATTTTCAGCGCGGGGAAAGATTGGAGTTCAAAGTAAACTTTGGAATCTTCTCGATAGGTGAAGCGGAGATGGTCATTGACCCAAAGTCTTATAAAGTAAATCACAGACCTTGTTATAAAATTGATGTATATGGTCGTACTAGTGGTATGGTGGATTGGGTGGCTAACGTAGACGACCACTGGGGTGCTTATGTAGATTCTGCTGCTTTAATACCACATATTTCATATCGAAAGATTAGAGAAGGCAATTATAAGAAAGATGAAGTTGTTCGCTTTGATCATCGCGTTAATTTGATTGAGGCAAAGGTTGCTGATAAGAAAACAGGCAAGTTTAAAGAACCCAAGGTTTATGTGGCGCCTGATGGAGTGCGAGACATGATGGCAGGGGCGATGTATCTTAGAACTGTTGATTTTTCCAAAATGAAAGTTGGAGACAAGTTCATGATCAACGGGTTCTTTGAAGATAGCTTTTACGATCTGGAGTTAATTTATAGAGGGAGAGATAAAGTAAAAACTAAAGCTGGAAAGTTTAATGCGATCAAATTAGCTCCTGTGATACCTGAAAATGAGTTATTCGATGGTGAGGACTCAATAGTTGCCTGGGTTACTGATGATAAGAATAAATTACCTTTAAAAATTCAGGCTAAGATGTTTATTGGAAACGTGAGTGTAGAACTTTCAGATTATACCCAAACCAAACATCCGGTAACGAGCAAAATAAAATAACTTAATAATAAAGAAACAGGCCACATTTCAGTGGCCTTATTTTTTGGGTTACCTTAGTTGAATGTTAAAGTCTACAATTTTAATAGCTTGTTCATTAGTTTATAGTGCTTCGAATGTAATTGCTGAAGAATTAATTGAATTTCCTTCTGAGGACGGAGTCAAGATTTCAGCTGATTTATATATGGCTCATCCAGACACCGCTCCATTAATCATTTTATTCCATCAGGCGAATTGGAGCAGAGGTGAATATGTCGAAATAGCTCCAGAATTAAATGCATTGGGCTATAATTGTCTGGCTGTTGATTTAAGATCTGGTGGCGCGGTGAACAATGTAACTAACCTTACAAAAATCAATGCATCCAAGGCTATGAAATCTACACAGTATGTAGATGCTTTGCCTGACATGCGTGCAGCCATTAAATATGCAAAGCAAAATTTAACATCCGATAAAGTCATTATTTGGGGAAGTTCCTATTCTTCCGCTCTGGCGTTAAAATTGGCAGGTTCAATGGCAGATGTAAATGCAGTTTTAGCATTTTCACCAGCCGAGTATTTCGTAAATCAGGGTAAGCCAAGGGACTTTGTTACTTCAGATGCTACGAATATAGAAGTGCCTGTTTTCATTACATCAGCCCGGTCTGAAAAAGGTAGTTGGTGGGGTATTTATGTATCGATTAACGAAGATCGTAAATCGTATTATTTACCTGATACGGCCGGTAATCACGGATCAAAGGCGTTATGGTCAAAGTTTTCTGATTCTAAAGACTATTGGAAGGCGGTTAAATCATTTCTGGCGTCCATTTAAATTAATTATTCTTTACCTTTGCACCTCAAAGCTGTATCCGAGTGGTACGGCTTAATTTTTATAGTATTTATCGACATGAAGAGATTATTAGTGGTAGCACTACTGATTAGTGCAATGAGTTGTAAGAATGAAAATTCCAATGAAGGTGATGTTCACTTTAATCAAGGGAACTACGAAAAGGCGATTGAATCTTATACGATTTACTTAAATACAGAGCCTAGGGATATAAAGACGATCTATAACAGAGGTAGAGCATATGAAGAACTTGGAAAATATGCTTTAGCCCTGCAAGATTTCAGACGAGTGATCAAAGAGGATCCCTTAAATGTAAATGCACACTTAAGTATAGCGTCAGATTATTATTATCGATTAAATGATTATGAAAACACCATTTTCTATGCGGAAAAGGTGTTAAAACTTGATGAAACTAACTCTACTGCCTTTACATTAAAAGGGAAGGCGCATCAAAAACTTGGAAACTTGCAAGAGGCTCTTTCCGCGTATAATTCAGCCATTAGTGTAGACAAGGATTATGCCGAGGCATACTTATCAAGGGGTTCTCTTAGGATTTATGGTAAGCAGAATTCCAAAGCTTGTGCCGATTTCAGGATGGCAAAGACATTGGGTGTAGATAAAGCAGATGAGCTAATAAAACGCTATTGTAGGTAGTCAATTGCCTGTAAGTAAAAAGGGTTCTGTATTAAGTAATGCAGAACCCTTTTTTTATAATCAATTAGCAATTATTTCTTAAATTGATCTGCTACTATCAGGTCTTTAGTGCCATGTCCCCAGGAATAAAATCCACTACCAGACTTAACCCCTTTGTGACCAGCCTCGACCATATTTACTAATAATGGGCAAGGTGCATATTTTGGATTTCCAAAGCCCTCGTAAAGAACATTTAGTATTGATAGGCATACATCTAAACCAATAAAATCTGCTAGTTGTAGCGGTCCCATTGGGTGCGCCATCCCCAACTTCATTACTGTATCTATCTCTTCAACGCCAGCCACACTTTCATAAAGCGAATAAATAGCTTCATTAATCATAGGCATTAAAATTCGGTTAGCTACAAATCCCGGGTAATCATTTACTTCTACAGGAACTTTGCCTAGGTCTTTAGACATTGACATGATTTTTTCTGTCACCTCATTGCTCGTATTATAACCTCTGATTACCTCTACCAATTTCATCACAGGTACAGGGTTCATAAAGTGCATACCAATAACTTTATCAGCTCTTTTGGTTACAGCTGCAATTTTGGTTATTGAAATCGATGAGGTATTTGTAGCAAGTATAGTATTAGCATCGCATGCTTCATCAAGATCTTTGAATATCTTTAGTTTCAGGTCAACGTTTTCAGTAGCAGCTTCAACAACCAGATCGCACCCTTTAACACCCTTTTTCATATCCGTGAAGGATGTAATGTTATCCAAAGTGCTTTTCTTATCGGCTTCTGTTATTTTCTCTTTGGCAATTTGGCGGTCAAGGTTTTTAGAAATGGTGGCAATAGCTTTTTCTAAAGCCGGTGCTGATATGTCGATTAACGAAACTTTATAACCGGTTTGGGCGAAGACATGTGCTATACCATTTCCCATTGTTCCCGAACCAATTACTGCTATATTTTTCATAGATATAAGATTTTGATTTACGCTTTGAGGGTGGCAAATATATAAAAAAATGCAGCGTATAGATATCAATTGTTGGTAAATTGCCACCATGACAATAGGCGAATTTTACGAGCTGGAAATACTGCGTGAGGTAGATTTTGGAATGTATTTAAAATCAGATTTAGGCGATGTTTTGTTGCCTATTAAATATGTGCCTGACGGTTATAAAGTAGGTGATTTTATACGTGTTTTTCTACACAGAGACTCTGAAGACAGGTTACTGGCAACTACATTGGAGCCATTTGGCAAGCTAAATGACTTCGTAGCATTACAGGTAAAAGATAAAGCTCCACATGGTGCGTTTATGGATTGGGGCCTTGAGAAGGATTTATTTGTACCAATTAAGGAGCAGCCCAGAAGGTATGAAATAGGAGATATTCAGGTTGTTAGAATTTGTCTCGATCATAAAACGGACCGGCTTTTAGGTGTCGGCAAGCTCAACGTGTTTTTAGATAAAGACACCAGTCAACTGAATGAAGGTGACCCAGTGGATATTCTTGTTTTTGATGAATCTGATTTGGGTTATCAAAGCGTAGTGAATCAGCGCTACTCTGGTTTACTCTATAAGAATGAACTTTTTCAACCAGTAAGAGTGGGCGATGAGTTGAAAGGATATATTTCCAAAGTGAGGGAAGATGGTAAACTTGATCTTAGATTGAATAAAGTGGGAGTGGAGGCTATAGATGAAAATACAAAGCGATTGATTGAAGCTCTGGAAAAGAATGGTGGTGAATTACCGCTTCATGATAAATCTTCGCCTGAAGAGATACAGCGAGAATTAAAAATGAGCAAAAAGGCCTTTAAAAAAGCCCTTGGCGGACTTTACAAAAGCAAGAAGGTTGAATTGCTTGAATCAGGAATTAAACTGATTCATTAGTCTCTTCGTAAGTGTGGCGGAACTTTGAAACTAGTTTTACTATTTACTTCTAACCTTAATATGTCAGTTGGTTTCTGACAGAAAACGGCTCTGTTGTGATAGATGGCTATCGGAGCTTTTAGTAATTCCGGGGTATGCGCCAGGGCGTCTAACAAACCAGTCATCGTGTAATGATTGTCAGCTATTTTCTCTTGGAAAGCTTTGCTGCCTTTATCCATTATTTCCTCTGGATGAAGCTTAAGCATATTCACAATTTCTTTCCAAAGAGTGGTTGTTAACTTTACGTTTCTTAAGTCCACCTCATTCACGTTGTTAGACACAGATTTGGCATACGCACGTGTTTGCTTACCTGTGGTGGAGTTCGGGTCGTTATAAACTAGTAACAGCTCGTTTGGATGAAATTGGATACTACTCATTCTTTTCGGTTTGATTTGAATCAATAAGTTAGAAAAAAAAACCGAAATAAGAAACTGATTATTCCTGGTAAATGATGATTTCTTTAGCCAGCCCGGTAGCATTAAATCGTATGCTTAGGTATTGTCGAGGGGATTCATCCTCCTTATTCGGGCAGTTGGTTGGTGTAATGTTATAGATAAAAAACTTTTGATTTCTTTTATATAACTCATTTTGGTCAGGCTTGCCCAATACAGCAATTATTTCATCCTGATTCAAGCCCTTGATTAAATCTTTATCTGTCTGAATAGACTGTAACTGCTCAAATCTGTTGCCATTGCAGCCGTTTGAATCACTTTGCCATGATGCTTCATCCACATTTGGGAGGTCTAGGCTTTTGTTGCAAGAAAATAGAGTTATTAGAATTAGGAGGGTTATATATTTCATTTAGCTAGTTCTGCAGATTTAGTACGAGCAGGCAAAACTACTATTGAAAGAATCAAATATGCAACACTAATAAAATAAAGCCAGTTAATTGAAAACATAAATGCAATAAAGACTCCAATGGCAAGGAAAATAATCAGCCTCGAAATTTCGATAGGATAACCCCAAGATTTGTTATCCAATAAAGCACCAGCACTAACTACCGTTACCATAATTGATAATACTGCACCAATTTGATAGACTAAATCTAATTTTGAGTAATTAAAAAGGAACAGTGCAGTAATACCTAGAGCAATAACATATTGGAACAATACATAAGCATTCAGTCGTATTGGTGTTTGAGTGTTGTATTTTGCATAGGTTGTTTTATCAACTTCTGGTGGCGCCTGATAGCCGCCCAATTCTTCGGGTAGCCATCCCGGTTTATTGAATAAGAATTTTAGCTTGTTATTCGCACCTTTAATCTGAGGCCATTGTTTAACCATCTGGGCATAGTGATCTAGGTTGACCCATACCGGATTCCAACTATTAATGGGCTTGGTTATTCCATAAGTAGGCTTTTCTTCTTCTTTTTGGAAGGTACCAAACATCTTATCCCAAATAATAAATACACCAGCGTGGTTTTTATCAATGTATTTCGGGTCTCTACCATGGTGTACCCGATGATGGGAGGGAGTATTAAATAGTAATTCAAACCAGCCCATTTTGTTGATTGTTTCTGTATGAATCCAGAATTGGTACACTGTTACAAGTGCAGATACAAACACAAAATCAACCGGCTTGAAACCAATAATGGCCAATGGGAAATAGAAGAAAAATGTCCATATAATTTGGAAAGAACCCTGCCTGAGCGCTACTGAGAAATTGTAATCTTCACTTTGATGATGCACCACATGACCTCCCCAAAACAGATTGATTTCATGACTCATTCTATGCGCCCAATAGTAGAAAAAGTCTGCGCCTATAAATAACACGATAAACCAATACCAAGTAGATGGTATTTCAAATATGTGCAAATAATTGTAAACTAAAACATAAGCCCCAACACCAAGAACTTTTAAAAAGATGCCAGATAACTGTTGAGTAATTCCACAAGATATGTTTGTAACGGCATCATTTAACCTATATAGCTTCTTTTTTGTTACCCATTGGATAATTAATTCTATTCCGATTAATAGAAAGTAAATGGGGATAGAAAGTATAATTGGGTTAATATTCATTTGATATTAGCTGCATGCAGAATAATGTAAATTTAATGAATTTCATTAAACATCTCTTAATTCTATTTTGACTAAACGGTGATAGTTCTAATTTCGCAATCTGATAATAATCAACTATGAACAGACTTATTAAAGCCCTTTGGTTTACAACTTTGGTATCTGCTTCCGCATTCTTACTATTCGTATATGCCGGTTTCAGAGAAGATCAATTAATATTTGTAAACAATGAACTGGAAGGATTAGACCGTGAAACATTCTTTTTTCTGGCCTTAACCATAATTACAGTCTCTAATTTCACTTTCTACATACTTTCGTGGCGGTTACGAAAGCAAGACAATAGAATGGCTGAATTTATTAAGGGGTGGTTAATGGGACTGGCCTCAGCGTTGAATTTTTTCTTAATTGTGGTGCTCTCATTCCTTCAAATTTTCAATGGCGGTGAGAACTTCAATTATCAGAGCATTGGTTATTTAATTTTTGTTTCTTTGGGGGCAGTGATCATTTGCGCTATGACTCTGCCTATTTTTCTGGTGAAAGAAAAAATATCGTCTTAAACCTTTATTTTACTCATGTGCTTTTAACTATCTAACTTTCTGCAAGTTAAGTAGTTCTGAATCTTTTGTGATTCATAAGACCTTGAAAATCAATATAGTTAAGCCGCTTGAAATAGTGTTATTTTTGGTGTTTATTCGCTCGTTGAGCAGGTATTTTAGATAATTTTTTTATGGCAGTTGAGCAAGTAGCATATACCGAGGATAGTATTAAGTCTCTTGATTGGAAAGAGCACATTCGTTTAAGACCCGGAATGTACATTGGTAAGTTGGGCGATGGTTCTGCGCAAGATGATGGTATCTACGTCTTGGTAAAAGAAGTGATAGATAATTGTATCGATGAGCACATGATGGGTTACGGTAAAACCATTGATGTGAAAATTACTGATCATCGGGTTGAAGTTAGGGATTATGGTCGTGGTATTCCGTTAGGTAAAGTGGTGGACTGTGTTTCAAAGATTAACACAGGTGGTAAATACGATTCAGGTGCATTTCAGAAGTCAGTAGGTCTTAATGGTGTTGGTACAAAAGCAGTAAACGCATTATCTAACTATTTCAAAGTTCAATCATTCAGAGATGGAGAGACAAAAGTAGCCGAGTTTGAACGAGGCAATGTAAAGAATGATGCCAAAATAGTTAAATCCAGCGGTAGAAATGGTACACTAATCTGTTTCGAACCAGACGACACTGTGTTTAAAAACTTTAATTTCATTCCTGATTATCTGAACGACCTCATTTGGAACTATGTATTCCTCAATTCAGGACTAACTATCAACTTCAATGGCCAGAAATTCCATTCAGAAAATGGTTTAAGAGACTTATTGGAGCGCAAAACAGATGTTGAGACACTTCGTTATCCCATCGTTCATTTAAAAGGCGAGGATATTGAAGTAGCTCTTTCTCATTGTAACCAATATGGTGAGGAATATTATTCATTTGTTAATGGACAATATACTACGCAAGGAGGAACGCACCTAGCAGCTTTTAGAGAGGCCCTTGTGAGAACCATTAGAGATTTTTATAAGAAGGATTTTGACGCCACTGATGTAAGAGCTTCTATAGTTGGTGCGATAGCAGTGAGAGTACAAGAACCAGTGTTCGAGTCTCAAACTAAAACGAAGCTTGGTTCTCAAAATGTAGGTCCGGATGGTCCAACCATGCGAACATTTATAAACGACTTTTTAAAAACCGAATTGGACAACTTCCTGCATAGAAATAATGAGGTGGCTGATGCGTTGCTAAAGCGTATTCTGCAGTCGGAACGTGAGCGTAAGGAAATAGCTGGTATTAAGAAGTTGGCGAATGAACGAGCTAAAAAGGCCAATCTACATAACAAGAAGCTAAGGGATTGCCGCCTCCACTATGATGACAAAAAAGGGGATAGGGTTGATGAAACTATGATCTTCATCACCGAGGGTGACTCTGCCAGTGGTTCTATCACCAAGTCGCGTGATGTGCAGACACAGGCGGTATTTAGTTTGAGAGGAAAGCCTTTGAACTGTTTTAACCTCACTAAAAAGGTCGTGTATGAAAATGAGGAATTTAACTTACTACAGCATGCATTAAATATTGAAGATGGCATTGAAGGGTTGAGATATAGAAAAATAGTTATCGCCACAGATGCTGATGTGGATGGCATGCACATTCGCCTATTATTGTTAACATTTTTCCTCCAGTTTTTCCCTGAATTAGTAAAACAAGGCCACGTTTATATTTTAGATACGCCTCTGTTTAGGGTAAGAAATAAGAAGGAAACAATTTATTGTTATTCTGATGAAGAACGCAAGGCAGCAATTGCTAAACTTGGCAATAAGCCAGAAATAACAAGGTTTAAGGGGTTAGGGGAAATCTCTCCGGAAGAGTTTGGGAATTTTATTGGTGAAGACATCCGTCTTGATCCTATCATTTTAAATAAAGAAACTTCAATAAAACAATTGCTCGAATTTTATATGGGTAAAAACACACCCGATAGGCAAGAGTTTATCGTTGGTAATTTGAAGATTGAAAAAGACATTGTTGAAGCAGAAGTAGTATAAATCATAATTAATGGCTGAAGATAAAGAGCCTCAAGGCGAGGCACATGAGAATTATGACAAAGAGGATGTAATCCATGATGTTACACCGGTTTCCGGTATGTACCAAAACTGGTTTCTGGAGTATGCATCGTATGTAATTTTAGAAAGAGCAGTACCTGCCATAGAAGATGGGTTTAAGCCTGTTCAGCGTAGAATCATGCATGCGTTGAAGGAAATGGATGATGGTAGGTACAACAAAGTAGCCAATGTTATTGGCCAAACTATGCAGTATCATCCACATGGAGATGCGTCAATAGCCGATGCTATGGTTAATATTGGCCAGAAAGATTTATTGATAGACACCCAAGGTAACTGGGGTGACATTAGAACTGGCGACAGCGCTGCCGCACCTAGATATATTGAAGCCAGACCTTCGAAGTTTGCCCTTGATATTCTCTATAACCCACAAACTACAGAGTGGCAACTGTCCTATGATGGTAGAAAGAGGGAGCCAGTAACACTTCCGGTTAAATTCCCATTATTATTGGCACAAGGTGTAGAAGGAATAGCGGTTGGATTGTCTACTAAAATACTACCTCACAATTTTTGTGAACTTATTAAAGCTTCTATTGATGTCTTAAAAGGCAAAAAGGTTAAAATCTACCCTGATTTTGCCACTGGTGGCATGGCTGATTTTTCTGAGTACAACCAAGGCCTAAGAGGAGGTAAAATAAAGGTTAGAGCCAAAATAGAAGAGCAGGATAAAAAATCCCTCATAATTAAAGATATACCATTTGGTACCACTACAACTGGATTAATTGAATCCATCATTAAGGCTAATGATAAGGGTAAAATCAAGATTAAAAAGGTAGTTGATAACACTGCCAAAGATGTGGAGATAATTGTTGATCTCGCGCCTGGCCAATCACCAGACATTACTATCGATGCATTGTATGCATTTACCGATTGTGAGGTTTCAATTTCACCAAACGCATGTGTCATTATTGATGAGAAGCCACTGTTTATTCCTGTTAATGAAATACTAAAATTAAATACGGATAAAACAGTTAGCCTTCTCACTCAGGAGCTTGAAATAAGGAAAGCCGAGCTGATGGAGAAGATTTTGTTTTCTTCATTAGAACGAATTTTTATAGAAAACAGAATCTACAGAGATATTGAAGAGTGCGAAACCTGGGAAGCTGTTATTGAAACCATTGATAAAGGTTTAGATCCTTATAAAAAGCAATTCTATAGAGAGATAATTGAAGAAGACATTGTCAAATTAACTGAAATTAAGATCAAAAGAATTTCAAAATTTGACTCTTTCAAAGCGGATGAGTTGTTGAAAAGGCTGGAGGAAGAACTGAAAGAAACTGAGTATAATCTGGCTCATATCACAGACTATGCAATTGATTACTATTCTAATCTTTTAGATAAATATGGAAAAGGAAGAGAGCGTAAGACTGAAATAAAATCATTTGATTCGATTGATACAACCATAGTAGCCGCTAATAATCAAAAGCTCTATGTTAATCGACAAGATGGTATGGTTGGTTATGGCCTTAAGAAGGACGAATTTGTATGCGAGTGCTCAGACCTTGATGACATCATTGCTATTAGAAGAGATGGAAAGCTAATGGTTTCCAGAATTTCAGATAAAACCTTCATGGGCAAAGACATTATGCACGTTGGGGTTTGGAATAAGGGAGACGATCGTATGACTTATAATATGGTTTACCTTGATGGTAAAACGGGTAGATCCATGGTTAAAAGGTTTCAAGTAACAGCCATAACCAGAGATAAAGAATACGATTTAACTAAAGGAGCCAAAGGGTCTAAAACACTATACTTAACTGCCAACCCTAATGGTGAGGCTGAAACAGTAACAGTAAAATTAACTTCGGGAGCCAAAGCGAGAATAAAGGTGTTTGATTTCGATTTTTCTACCATTGATATCAAAGGAAGGGGTGCTGGCGGAAATATTCTAACCAAGTACCCTGTACGAAAAATTGAATTGAAATCTGAAGGAGTATCCACTTTAAGTGGTTTGGATATCTGGTATGACGAAAATGTGGGCAGGTTAAATAAGGATGAGCGAGGTAAACACATCGGTAATTTTAATGGCGATGATAACATACTAGTGATATACAATGATGGTTCTTATGAGCTAACATCTTACGAACTCACTAACAGGTATGAGCCAAATAAAGTGGTTCACATTACTAAATTTAATCCTGATCGACCAATATCAGCAGTGCATTATGAAGGCGAGAGTAAGAATTACCTTGTTAAGCGATTTTTAGTAGAAACTACTACTACAGGTAAGAAATTTTTGTTTATCAGTGAATCATCAGGTTCAAAATTAGTTCTTGCCACTACAGCCGCTAATCCGAAAATCGAAGTAGAATACGTTAAGGGAAAATCAAAAGATAAGCTGAAGGAAGAATTAAACTTGAATGATCTTATTGATATAAAAGGGTGGAAGGCTTTAGGTAATAGACTTCATCAGCACGATGTAAAAAAGGTAAAACTATTAGAATCATCTGAACCTGAAAAAGAGCAGGAAAAACCCAAAGAAGCAGCAGCAAAAGAAGAACCGAAAACTGAAGCTAAGGATGAGGTAGTAGAGTCTGACAAAGAGGTTAAAACCGAAGCAAAAAAAGAATCAAAAGGTTCTGCTGGCTACAACGCTGGTGAAACGATTGAGCTAGATTTCTAATTTATTAATTATTCTATGAAAAAATTGCTTTAAGGTGGGTTTATCTAATTGCTATTAATTTACTTTGCCCCTTAGTTCAAAAAATGTAATGGTCCGGTGAGGTTAGACAGGGTTATTTTACTATCAATTTTCTTTCTGATTACATGGTCTGCAAGCGCACAAAGAACAGTCGTTTCAGGTCGTGTTACAGATGCGTCTACAGGTGACCCCATACCTTTTGCCAATGTAATATTTAAAGACCAGTCAACAGGTACTACAACTGATTTTGAAGGATACTATAAGGTTGAAATTGGTTTAAAAGTTGATTCGGTTCTTTGTTCATATATTGGGTATAAAGCGAAGGTGAAGCCAATAAAGTATGGGCAAACACAAGTTGTTAATTTTCAGCTTCAGGAGGAGGTAGCAACGCTTCAGGAAGTTGTTTTTATAGCTGGAGAAAATCCCGCTTACCCTATCTTACGTAATGTTGTTGCCAACAAACCAATTAATGATAAAAAGTCACTTAATGCCTATCAATACGAGACCTATTCTAAGGTGGAAGTGGATGTGGATAATATTACTGACAGATTTAAAAAGAAGAAGTTTGTTAAGAAAATTACTCAGGTAATGGATAGTGTGGAGCAAATAGCTGGTGAGGATGGCAAACCTATCTTACCGGTATTTATCTCAGAAACCATCTCACAATTCTATTTTAGAAATAACCCAGAGCTAAAACACGAGAAAATTCTTAAATCTAAAATTACTGGTGTTGGGGTGGAGGATGGCTCACTGGTTTCACAATTTATAGGTTCTTCTTTTCAAGAGTATAACTTCTATCAAAACTGGCTCAATATCGTAAGTAAAGATTTTGTATCACCCATTGCAGATGGCTGGAAGTTATATTACGATTATGACCTGCTTGATAGTGCCATGGTGGGCAATGACTATTGCTACAGACTAGACTTTTACCCTAAAAGAGAGCAAGACTTAGCCTTTTATGGCACCATGTGGATTACAAAAAATGAATATGCACTAAAGCAGATAGATGCAACAGTCACCAAAACAGCTAATCTTAACTATATAGAAAAGATCAAAATCCAGCAGGAATTGACCAAAACGGAAGCAGGGGCATGGATACCAACTAAAAATAGAATATTGCTAGATATTGGTGAAATCACTGAGAACATGGCAGGGGTTTTGGCTAAATTCTATACTTCAAATCAGGATATTGAGGTGAATAAACCTTTTGAAAACAAGTTCTATGAAAAGCCAATTGTTGTTGCTGAAGACTTTAGTATCGGTAATACAGATGAATTTTGGGAAAGCAAGCGACACGAACCACTAAGCCCAACTGAAATGAGTGTATATCGTATGATTGACACACTCAAAAATATTCCAATTGTTAAAACGTATACAGAAATAATCAACATAGCCGTTAATGGTTATAAGAAATTTGGCAAGTTTGATGTGGGTCCTTATTTATCTATTTACGCTAACAATACAATAGAAGGTCATCGTTTTCAATTAGGATTAAGAACCAATTCTGACTTTAGTAACCGTTGGATTTTCGGAGGCTTTTTAGCTTATGGTACTAGAGATGATGAATTTAAATATAATGGTTTTGTAAAAAGAATCATGTCGAGGGATAGATGGACAACCATTCAAGCACAATATACCCATGACATCGACCAGGTGGGGTTGTCTGCCGAAGATTTAATTGGATATTCAGTCTTTTTAACAGCTACAAAGTTTGGCAATTTGGTGCGCCCATACTATTACAATCAGTTTAAGCTCATTGCTCAGCGCGAATTATTTAAAGGATATAATCAAAAAATAACCTTTAATTACAGAACATTCGATCCACTATACAGCTTTGCTTACAGAACAGAGCCTGAAAGCATGGACTCACCCCTTGAACGTGAGATTCAAACAGCTGAAGTAACTATTGAGTCCAGGTTTGCTAAAGATGAGTTGTTTATTCAAAATGAGAATGATAGAATCAGCTTGGGAGCTAATAAATGGCCAATATTTACTGTTAGGTACACCAGAGGGATTGCAGGTATAGCAGGCAGTGATTTCTCCTATAATCGAATGGGAGTTAATATACAGAAGGATTTGAGACTAGGTCTATTTGGTACCTCAAATTTTGATATTTCCGCTGAACATATTTTTGAAACGCTACCATACCCATTGCTAAAGGCTCATATAGGTAACGAATCAACATTCTTTTCGCAAGCAGCTTTCAACCTTATGAATTTCTCTGAGTTTGCCAGTTCAACCTATGCCTCTTTAAGGTATAACCATTACTTTGAAGGGTTTGTCCTCAATAGAATTCCTGTAATGAAAAAGCTCAAATGGAGGCTGGTGGCAACTGCAAACGTGCTCTACGGTTATCTTGACACCGATAATTTAAACTTATTACCGGAGTTTGATGAGAATGGGGTGGAAGTGCAACAGATCGGCAGACTTACTGATGATCCATATGTAGAATTGGGTTATGGTGTAGAAAATATCTTTAAAGTGTTAAGAGTTGACTTCTTACACCGACTCACTTATCTTGACAATCCAGACGCCTCAAAATTTGCCGTCAAATTTAGTTTCCAATTCATTCTATAGAATGAAACAACTCATCCTAATAGCACTTATTTTATTGTGTGGTTGCAAACGCCACTCCAGGCACAGTATGGTCTCAATAGAAACAGAGGCAAGTGAAAATGATGCTCTGGCATACCTAGATGAGATGATTGAGTCTGGTGAAGCCAACCAGCTCACTTATTTTAAACGAGCGGAAGTCAACCTCAAGTTGAATAATTACTCCCGTGCATTAATAGATGTTCAAAAGTCTCTAGAGCTAGATCCTACCTATCAGGAATCTTACTTACTTCAAAGTCAAATATTATTTAATAAAGGTGACATACAGCAGAGTATCAATTCTGCGCTACAGGCAGAACAACGGGGCCTTAGAAACTATGAGCTTTATAAACTCCTGGCAATAAACTATTTAAAGCTTAATGAGGCCGATAACGCTGAAAAAGCGATACAGCGATTACTCGACTTCAATTACTCTGCAGAGAACCTCTCGCTTAAAGGTGATATTTATTTGAGCCTTAAAGATACTGCTACGGCAATCTCCAGTTATACAAAGGCAATTGATGTCTCTCCCGAATTACCAAGGCCTTATGAATCGCTTTATCAAATTTATAAATATAAAAATCCAACATTAGCTGAAAGATATATTTCAAGCTATCTGAATAAGAATGATGATAATCAAAGCTTCTTGTTATTGCAGGCCGACATTTATGCGAATAGAAAATCATACGACAGTGCCATATCAATTTATAAAAACCTAAAGGAAGTAGTAGATACATCCAGTGTATTGTTAAATAATATGTCGTTGTATTATTATCAACTCAACCAATACGATACAGCCTTGATGCTGGCAAAAAACTCTCTGCTCAGTGATAGTATCACCAACCGAGAGGCACAATTGCTTGTCGCCAGGTCACTTGATAATTTACGGGAATACAATGAATCTAAGTTGTATTATGAAGCTTTAGTTAAATATGATTCAACTGATGCAATTGCATTAGATGAACTGGATAAGTTGAATAGAAAAATTGCATATTTGTGGCGATTACAGCAACAGGAAAGAACTTTTGATAGCATTCGAACAAGTGCTCCACCTGTTGTTGAAAGAAAAGACGTGAATCAGTAATATGAGCGGAATGATTAAAATCACTCTCCCTGACGGGACAATTAAAGAGTTTAATAAAGGGGTTACCAGCCATGATGTGGCCATGAGCATTAGTGAAGGCCTCGCCAGAAATGTATTATCTGCGAAAGTGAATGGAGAAGTGTGGGATTCTTCAAGGCCTATAAATGAAGATGCTACAGTACAACTCTTAACCTGGAATGATCAGGAAGGTAAGTCAACGTTTTGGCATTCTTCTGCTCACGTTTTAGCAGAGGCGTTAGAAGAATTATATCCTGGGGTAAAATTTGGAATTGGCCCACCCATTGAAAACGGATTTTATTATGATGTGGATTTAGGTGATCTTGATTTTGGCGATGAAGAGCTAGCGGCTGTTGAAAAGAAGATGACCGAACTTGCACGCAATAAGAATGAATTTTCCAGAAGTGAAATTTCAAAATCTGATGCACTTAAATACTTCAAAGATAAGGGCGATGAGTACAAAATAGAGCTCATCAATGACTTGGAAGATGGAACAATTACATTTTATCAGCAAGGTAATTTTACAGATTTGTGCCGTGGGCCGCATATACCTCATACAGGGCTGATAAAAGCAATAAAGTTAATGAGTGTTGCAGGTGCCTACTGGCGCGGAGATGAGACCAGAAAGCAGCTAACACGTATCTATGGCATCACATTTCCTAAGCAAAAGGAGCTTTCTGAATACTTGGAAAGGTTAGAAGAAGCTAAAAAAAGAGATCATAGAAAGCTTGGTAAAGAATTAGAACTATTCACTTTCTCTGAGAAGGTGGGCATGGGTCTGCCTCTATGGTTACCTAAAGGAACAATTCTTCGAGAGAGGCTTGAGAACTTTATGCGTAAAGCCCAGGTAAAAGCAGGCTATGATCCGGTAGTTACACCGCATATTGGTTCCAAGCAGCTGTACGTAACTTCAGGGCACTATGAAAAATACGGTGCTGATTCATTTCAGCCAATAAAGACACCGAATGAAGATGAGGAGTTCTTGTTAAAACCAATGAACTGCCCTCACCATTGTGAAATATATAATTCAAAACCAAGGTCGTATAAAGATCTGCCAGTAAGACTTGCAGAGTTTGGAACGGTTTATCGTTATGAGCAAAGTGGTGAGTTGCACGGCCTAACAAGAGTAAGAGGTTTTACTCAAGATGATGCCCACATATTTTGCAGGCCAGATCAGGTTAAGAACGAGTTTGTCAAAGTAATAGACCTTGTGTTGTACACTTTCAAAGCACTAGGGTTTGAAAACTACACCGCTCAGGTTTCATTGCGTGATCAAAATAATAAAGCTAAATATATAGGTAAAGATGAGTTGTGGGATCGTGCTGAGAGAGAGATACAGGAAGCAGCCGATGAGCGCGGCCTAATTACAGTTTCTGTTGAAGGTGAAGCTGCATTTTATGGCCCTAAACTGGATTTTATGGTGAAAGATGCTTTGGGTAGAAGTTGGCAATTGGGAACTATACAGGTGGATTATACTTTACCTGAGCGATTTGAATTAGAATATACAGGCTCTGATAATCAAAAGCACAGGCCGGTAATGATTCACCGTGCACCATTTGGTTCTATGGAACGATTTGTGGCTGTGCTAATTGAACATTGTGCCGGTAATTTTCCACTATGGCTTGCGCCAGATCAAATTGCTATACTACCTATATCTGAAAAGTATCATACCTATGCGGAGGAATTGAAGACTTTGCTCAATGAAAAAGATATTAGAGGATTCTTGGATAGTAGAGATGAAAAGATTGGTAGAAAGATACGTGATGCTGAAGTTAAAAAAGTACCTTTCATGCTGATTGTAGGGGAGAAGGAAGAAGCTAATAGAGAAATTTCTGTTAGACGACATGGAGAGGGGGACTTAGGAAGTATGAGTATTGAAGAGTTCATTGGACATTTTGAAAAAAATGTCTCAATTTAATCGATAAATCAACTGTTGATCAATATTTAAAAAGATTTTATACTTTTTGATTAACGAAAATATATGTTGATATTTGCAAACTGTTTTTTCAAGGTAAACTAAAGGAGGTAACAATTAGTAAACAAAGATTTCAGAGAAGAGGGCCTCGAGGGAGAGTAGAAGAGCCCTATAGAGTTAATGAACTTATAACTGCTCGCAATGTGAGGGTTGTTGGTGAAAATGTTAAGGTAGATGTATATCCCATAAGTAAAGCACTAGAACTGGCTAAGCAACAGAATCTAGACTTAGTGGAAATATCACCAAAGGCAGATCCTCCGGTTTGTAAAATCATTGATTACTCAAAGTTCAAGTACGAACAAAAGAAAAAACAGAAAGAGATAAAGGCGAAAGCTCAAAAAACGGTAATCAAAGAAATCCGTTTTGGGCCTAACACCGAGGAGCATGACTTTAATTTTAAATTAAACCATGCGATTAACTTTCTAAAAGAAGGATCTAAGGTTAAAGCTTATGTTCACTTCGTAGGAAGAACCATTGTTTTTAAAGAGCGTGGAGAAATCTTATTATTAAAATTTGCTCAAGCGCTTGAAGACTATGGTAAGGTAGAACAACTACCTAAGTTGGAAGGTAAACGAATGATTATGTTCGTAGCGCCTAAACCGGCTAAAAAGAAATAAGAATACAGATCGATAATAATTATATAAAATGCCAAAAGTTAAAACTAAGTCAGGAGCGAAGAAGAGATTCAAGCTTACAGGTACTGGCAAGATAAAGCGTAAGCACGCTTTTAAGAGCCATATCTTGACTAAAAAAGAAACAAAGCAGAAAAGAAATCTGACCCATATGACATTAGTTCATAAGTCAGATGAAAAGAGTATCAAAGAACAGTTAAACATCTAGTTTAAAGTTCAATACTCAGGTTTTAAATTTTAACCCGATTATTAGGCACCAGCAAAGATTCTATTCAATTAGGACGCCAATAGTCAAAAACAATTAAAAAAAATGCCAAGATCAGTTAATCACGTAGCTTCAAAAGCTAGAAGAAAAAGAATCCTTAAAGCCGCTAAAGGTTATTGGGGAAGAAGAAGTAATGTATGGACAGTAGCTAAAAACGCTGTCGAAAAAGGTTGGACTTACGCTTACCGCGATAGAAAAGCTAAGAAAAGAGATTTTAGAAAATTATGGATTCAGCGTATTAATGCTGGAGCTAGAATGCACGGAATGTCTTATTCTCAATTAATGGGTAATTTAAAGAAAGCTAATATCGATCTAAACAGAAAGGTACTAGCTGACTTAGCAATGAATCATCCAGAGGCTTTCGAAGCAATTGTAAAGAAAGTAAGCAAATAAACGTTTAACCACGATCTGTATTTAAAAGCCCTGACAGTTTTGTCAGGGCTTTTTGTTTCTAAGCTATTTTGGAGCTACACATATGTATTATTAATTACTTAATACAATTAGTAAACTTCTATAGTCCCTGTAGCGTTCTATAACAGAACATTTATTAACCCACTAAATTCTAATAATATGGCATTAAGATTAGGAGATGACGCTCCGGATTTTCAGGTAGAAACAACAGAGGGAAAAATTGATTTTCATCAGTGGCTAGGTGATAGCTGGGGTATTTTATATTCTCACCCTGCTGATTATACACCAGTTTGTACTACTGAGTTAGGGCGAACAGCGCAACTAAAATCTGAATTTGAAAAACGCAATACAAAGGTATTAGCAGTTAGTGTTGATGATTTAGAGTCACATCAGGGGTGGATAAAAGACATTAATGAAACACAAAACACTGTGGTTAATTTTCCAATTATAGCTGATCCTGATAGAGTTGTAGCAACAGCGTATGATATGATACATCCAAATGCCTCTGCAACAGCCACCGTTAGATCCGTATTTTTCATTGGCCCTGATAAAAAGATTAAAGCTTCTATTACTTACCCGGCAAGTACAGGAAGAAACTTTGCTGAAATACTTAGAGTTATCGATTCTTTGCAATTAACGGCAAACTTCAGTGTAGCTACGCCAGCAGATTGGCAGCAAGGTCAGGACGTGGTAGTGGTTCCTGCCATTAAAACAGAGGATATACCGGCTAAATTTCCAAAAGGACATACCGTTATTAAACCATATTTGAGGATGACGCCTCAACCAGATAAGTAATTTATATTTATTATTTCTTACACAAAAGGCTAAGTAGATTACTTAGCCTTTTGTGTAAGTGCCAACTATTTTAAAACATCTGCAGATACAATTAAATACGTATATATAAACATGAACAATAATAGACTTCAATCAGAAATAACAGCACCCATATTCAATCTAACGGATGTTTTTGGAAGACAAATCAATCTGGAAGATTATAAAGGTAAAAAAACCTTAATAGGTTTTTACAGGCATGCTGGTTGCCCTTTTTGTAATATGCGAGTGCATGCACTCACAAAATTGTATGCAAAAAAGGAGTTGAATAATATGGAAATGATTTTCTTCTTCGAATCAAAAAAGGAAATCATATTAAGAAGTACATTCCATAAAGAGGTGTCACCCGTTCCTATTATCTCAGACCCTGAGAATACCTGGTACAAAGCATATGGAATCGAAAAATCAGGTTATAAATCAGCTGTAAGTCATATCACTACCTTTGTACAGACGGCTATAAGAGCGGGTAAAACTGGAGTTCCTATGCATTTAATGGCTGGTGATGAATCCATTAAAACAATGCCAGCGGAATTCTTATTAGATGAAGATCTGATTATAAGAAAGTTGCACTACTCAGAACGCTTGAATAGTAGAATGTTGGTAGATGAAATTATATCTTTTGCGAATGGAAAAGAATATGATAAAGTCATTTAACCAATAGAAGTCAATCTATAAGATCAATATCTACTTTGGTTTGAAGTTCTGAAGTTCCATTACCTCTAAATGAGCCTTGCACAGGCAGTGTATTAACGGGATGATAACTCGTGGCGAGAGGTATATAAAGTTCAGTAATAAATAAACCTGAAGATGGGTCTATTCCGATCCATCCGGCTCCGGCCACCCAAACCTCTACCCAAGCGTGTAGTTCGTGGCCCGTTATTTCAGGGTTGTAACTATAACCACTTACAAACCTGGCAGGATAACCTTTGTGTCTTAACATTTGGATCATCATCCATGCCAGGTCTCTACATGATGCAGCGTCTGAATTAAAGCAGCTATTAGGGTCTAGTAAATCTGGGGAATAACTTGTAGTATGATCCCACTTTTTATGGATCTTGTGACACAATGCCCCAACAAACTGTACCGGGTTATTATTTTCAACATCTTCCAGCCAACTTACTAACTCTTCATTTAGCAAAAGCTGATGCTCTAAATACAATTTGATAGCACTGGTATGATTCGTTTTTGACTTTTCTTCTACTAAAAAATTGAACTGGTTTAACTCAGAAACTTCGAGGGTCATTAATACATTTACAGTTAATTGATCTGTAAGATTGTTAAACCAACATTGCTCATAACTATTATTCTCTACATCTAGCCTAATTGCCCTGCCATCAGGTTTTGGAGCGATTTCTATAGTATGATCAAGAACAGTTAAGTAACTTCTATTCTGAGGATAGAAGTATAGATGATGAGGTTCAGGAAAGACTTTATCTTGATATAAATAGCTGGTTGTATGTTTGATCTTAAGTTTCATTCACAGGTTTTGGAGTATGTTCTTGAGTAACGTTAATCGCGTTATTCAATTTGTCTGCTGGTAGCTTGTCTATGGCAGCACTTAGCTTATTATTCCAAAAATCAGCAATGTGGCCAAGGTCTTTTTCTTCGAACCGATGCTCAATTAATTGAAATTGATCTTTTTTCAATACAACAGTATCAATAGGGTAGTCCACATCATTGGCAGATATTCTGGTCGCATCAAACGATAAAAAACCACTCTTCAGGCCAAACTCTAAGCTTGAATTAAAGGTTAAGGACCTTTTTAAGATGGGAGTGCCGAAACCTGAATTTCCAATAATCACAAAAGGGGTACCTTCTCCAATTTCAATCCAATTTCCCTGCGGATACAGCAGGTAAAGCTTCGGTTCTTTGTCCTCTTCCAACTGGCCACCTACTATGGCAGATAAATTGAAGTTGAGACCTGCAGCATCGAGGTTTTTTTTATCTTCTTCAGCCACTCGCTTTACCTGATCGCCAAATTTGTTTACTGCCTTATATAGCTTGTTAAACTCTTTGTCTTGATCTTCAATAACTTCACTAAAATAGGTAATGGCCTTATCTCTGACAGAGCGTAACCCTGAAGTCATGATAAAATAGGAGTGCTTATCCCGCTGCACGGTAAAAATCTTTTTAGAGGTTGTGGTATCGCTGCCTGAAGTTATTCGTGTGTCAGCGAGTCCGATTATACCTTCTTTGCTAAATATGCCTAAACAATATGTCATTCTTGAGTTTGAAATTGTTCGGTGAAGTTAGGTTGAATTTTGAAATACTGGTCATAAATACTATCCGATATACTATTTAATCTCAATTGAAGCTGATCTAAGTATTCATGCAGCCCTATATCAAAAATATCGTTGATATCTGCGAATTCTAAGTCTGAACGCAAGCTACCAATAGCCTTCTCTGCTGCATTGGAAAATCCATGTTTAGATTCGGAAATAGCATGCAGACATTCTTCTACTTCAATGAGGCAAAAAAGTACAGAACGGGGGAAATAACGGTTAAGTACCAAATAATTAACTATTAAATCCGGTTTAATATTACCATACAAACGCCTGTAAGAATTAAATGCACTTACTGACTTAAGCAATGCGACCCAGTGCAGAAAGTCTAATGGACTGCCCACATCAGCTACAGAAGGAAGTAAAAAATGATACTTTACATCTAATATTCTGGACGTTTTATCTGCACGCTCCATGTATTTGCCTAGTTGAGAGAAATACCAACCTTGAGTTCTCGGTACATTATCATAGGCTATACCATTTAGCAATTGTATTTGATTTTTTATGTGCTTAAAACAATGTTTAGGGTCTTCTTTCTTCCAGATTTTCTGGCTATAAGCTTCTTGAACGTAGTAATGTAATTCGTTAAGTACCTCCCATGTTTCCCTTGGTATGTTTTCCCGAACAATTCGTGCATTTTCACGTGCGAATGTGACTGATGATATGATTGAATTAGGATTACGCTCATCAAAAGCCAGGAAATAGATGGCATTTGATCTGGTCTTTTTATCACCAAATAACTCGGTGTATTGCTCCATACCTGCCGTAGCTTGGATTAGTGGATCCCACTGCTCTTCTATACCGGGAGGTAAATCGAGGGATAAATTGAAATTGACGTCAATGAAACGAGCATAATTTTCAGCTCTTTCAGTGTATCTTCCTAACCAAAATATTGAATCAGCAACTCTGCTTAACATATAAGTTCTCTTTTTAATTTAATCGAATAATACCCACGTATCTTTACTACCGCCACCTTGCGAGGAGTTAACCACTAAAGAATCTTTCACCATGGCAACTCTTGTAAGTGCTCCGGGAATAATATCAATAGACTTACCATATAAAGCATATGGTCTTAAGTCCACGTGGCGCGGTGCAAATCCCTCTTCACCAAAAGTGGGGACAGTAGAGAGTGAAAGGGTAGGTTGAGCTATGTAATTTCTTGGGGTCGCTTTCACCAATTTCTTAAATTTTTCGTGCTCTTCTGTGGTAGCTTTTGGTCCAATTAACATACCATAACCACCCGCAGCATTGGTTTCCTTCACTACCAGATCTTTAATGTTTTCTAAAACATACTGCAAATCATCTTTTTCGGAGCACATGTAGGTTGGCACATTTTCGATAATTGGATCCTGATCTAAATAGTACTTGATAATTTTGGGTACATAGGTGTAAACAGCCTTATCATCGGCAACACCAGTACCTGGCGCATTAGCTATTGCCACGTTACCGGCTTTATAAGCTTCGAATAAACCTGGTACACCAAGCAGCGATTTAGGATTAAACGCCATTGGGTCTATGAACTTGTCATCAATCCTTCTATAAATGGAATCCACTTGCTCAAGACCTTTAGTGGTTTGCATGTACACTTTATTGTCCTGCACCATTAAATCTTGACCTGTTACCAGTTCTGCCCCCATTTGTTGAGCCAAATAGGAGTGTTCAAAATAGGCTGAATTGTGAATTCCCGGTGTTAGAACAGCAACTGTAGGGTTTTCCTTATCGCTCATGTATTCTAACATGTTCAATAGCTTGCCAGGATACTCTGATACTGGTCTTACGCCCAAACTCGCAAATAATTGAGGAAATGCCTGCTTAATAATTTCTCTATTTTCTAATAAATACGAAACACCTGATGGGCATCGTAAATTATCTTCTAAAACATAAAACTGTCCTTTAGCATCTCTAACTATATCGCTGCCAGTAATGTGGCACCAAATACCTTTAGGAGGTTTTAACCCTACACAGGGGTCAAGATAGTCGCTGCTGGAAAGAATCATTTCCTTGGGCACTACCTTATCCTTTAGAATTTTTTGATCTTTGTAAATATCATCCAAAAACAAATTGATGGCTTCAATACGTTGCTGGAGACCTTCATCGATTACTTTCCATTCACTGCCTTTTATTATCCTGGGTATCAAATCCAGATGCAATATTTTTTCAATGCCTTTGCTATCGTGATAGACATTAAATGTCATACCCATTGATTTTTGGGCTTTGTCTGTGCTGTGCTGTAATTGCTTTAGCTTTTTGTCTGAGTAATTGTCGAGTTTCTCGCGTAGCTCTACATAATTAGAACGACATGAACCGCTCTCTTCAAACATCTCATCATAGTGTTGTTGAATAGGATAATTATCGAATAGCAAAATAGATAGGGTATTTAGTTAAAACCGTTTGATAAAAAATACGAATAAAATAGGGGAATCTTAAACTTTTGACGGGTTATCTGGGATTTGGCTTGTGTTATTTCAATTTAGTTTTAACTGAGTATTCAATTCAACTAGCATAAGTTATTATGGTGAGGATTCTTTTTCCCTAATTTTACTTGTGATTTAAAATAATGATTCTTGCATAGCGACAGAAACAACAATGACCATAGCCCTATTTACACGGAATTAGCAGGTAAGAGTAACTTGCTTGTTTCTTTTGGCGGTATAAGGCAAGGTTTAGGTATTCCTGTATTTGAGTTCTTCAATTCATTGAATAAACTGGATTGTGATAAAGTGTTTATTAGAGACTTTAATCAGGCCTGGTATCACAAAGGAGTAAGTGAAGAACTGAATAGCATTGGAGCTATTAAAGACTATCTTCAAGAGCTCTTGCATGAAGGAAATTATAAGCGTGTTTGTTTTATTGGCAATTCAATGGGAGGGTATGCCGCTATTCTTTTCGGCAATTTGTTAAAAGTAGATGCTGTTATTGCTTTTGCTCCCCAAACGTTTATTGGAAGACTCAAACGGTTTTATTATTGGGATTTTCGCTGGGCAAATGAGATGAAAGCACTACATACTTCAGATCAAGCTGAAACTGATTATTTCGATTTGAAAGATATTTTACGAAAGGGAATAGGTACTCATACCCAAATCCAGATATACTATTCCAAGAAGCATCGACTGGATAAAAATCATGCTGAAAGACTTAAGGACAGCCATGATAAT
Organism: Fulvivirga lutea; assembly: GCF_017068455.1. Classification (NCBI taxonomy): domain Bacteria; kingdom Pseudomonadati; phylum Bacteroidota; class Cytophagia; order Cytophagales; family Fulvivirgaceae; genus Fulvivirga; species Fulvivirga lutea. The sequence continues at coordinate 3,060,702 of NZ_CP070608.1, read as the reverse complement.
TTAGTTTTGATAGGAATGAGTGAAGGCGACCATGAAGTTGTTAAAGCCTTAAGAGACAATGGCCAGTTAATGCAAATTATTACTGAAGCATTCCAATAGTTTATTTTATCCTTATACCTGCTAAATACTTTAATTGAATTTCCGCTAGTTTAGCTGAATATTCTGCATTTTGTTTTCTGGTTTCTGCTGCAATTAAATTAGTCTGAGATTCTCTATACTCAACAGGATTAGATAGCCCTATATCATATCTTTCTTTGGCTATTTCATTATTCTCTTTTGCTACAGCCACGTTTTTCTCTTCAATATTTATTAACTCAATACTGTTTAAATAACTAAGAAACTGCTGCCTTATAGAAGTTTCAAGATCAAACATTCGCTGCTCGTAGTTTAACTCAGCTATTTCTTTATTGATTTTAGTGTTCTGAATTACTCGATTGATATTGAACCCATTAAATAATGTGACACTGGCATTAAAACCGTAAGAAAGATCAGTTGTGGAGCTTTCAAATGTAAAACCTACAGCTCTTTGAGTTTCAGAATAATTATATCCCGCAAATACTGAAAGGTTGGGCAATCTATCGGCTTTCGATGCTTTTTCCTGAAGCTCAGCTATTTCTTTAGCTCTTTCCAAGACATTGAGCTCTTTATTAGTTTGTATTGAATTTAATAGATCGTCCAGTGTTATATTTCTATCGAACAATAAGGTGTTGTCCAGGTCAAATTCTGATTCACTTTTGGCATTCATTTGCCTTACCAACTCTAGTTTTTGATTTTCTAAAACCTGCTTTTGACTAAGGATATTTGATTGATCAGTATTGTAATCTACCTGTGCTTGTAAATATTCCAATTTTGATCCTTTCCCCAGTTCATATTTATCCTTTGCAATTTTGAGTCTATCTTCAGAAAGTTCTAGATTACTTTGTAAAAGTTTTAAACGCTCTTTTTCTAAGGCAGCCAAGTAATAATTTGTAGCTACATTGTATATCGTTGTCTGAATGGCAAAATCTAAAGCTTCCTGCGATTGAATATTCTGAGACTTTAAAATATCGTAGTTGACAAACATTCGGGTTCCATCAAAAATGGTCCAATTGATATTGCCTCCTATGGTAGTTGATTTGTTCTCTTGGTTATCAATATCTCGGACATCACCACCTACAATTTGCTCGCCATTTACCAAAGAATTATTCTGATTGGCCGATAATGTGACAGTAGGGAGGAAACCTGCATTTCCTAATGTGTAGTTATTTTCTGCAATTTGTTGGGTGCCTTTTGCAATCTTAATTCCATAGTTATTTTCCATTGCCAACTCAATAGCATTCTCAAGGGTGAGTTTTTCCTGAGCCCAACTGCTTGCTGAAAACATTAATAGAATAATTAGAAATGTGTTCCTCATATTCTTGCCATTCTTTTTTGTTTACCTGAAATGTATGAGTATATGGCTGGAATGACATATAGTGTAAGAACAGTAGCGAATATCATCCCTCCAATAACTGCCACACCCATAGACACTCTACTTTCAGAGCCAGCCCCCAATGCCAATGCTATTGGTAAAATGCCCAGAATGGTGGAAAGGCTAGTCATTAATATTGGTCGGAATCTGGATTTGGCAGCACCTATTATAGCTTCATCAATGCTCATATCTTGAGCCTTTCGCTGATTTGCGAATTCTACTATTAGAATTCCATTTTTAGTCACCAAACCTATGAGCATGATTATACCTATCTGACTGAATATATTCATCGTCTCGCCAAACAGGTAAAGCGATAGTAGGGTACCTGCCAATGCCAATGGTACTGTAAACATAATGATCAGGGGATCTCTAAAGCTTTCAAACTGAGCAGCCAATACGAGATAAATAAGTATTAAAGCAAAGCCAAATGCAAAATACAAATTGCCAGAACTCTGTTTAAATTCAAGCGATGTACCTGCAAGAGCTGTTGACACTGATCCATCCAGCACCTTTTGAGAGATTTCATCCATTTTATTTAAACCATCACCTAAACTATAGCCTTCTTTCAGTGAGGCAGATATCGTTGCTGAAGCAAAGCGATTGTAGCGATAGAGTTGGGGGGGTGTAGTTCGTTCGGTTAGTGTTACTAAATTATCCATCTGTATCAACGTTCCATTATCGTTTTGAACATAGATAGATTTCAAGTCAAGCGGATCATTTCTATCCTGTCTTTCTACCTGACCAATGATTTGGTATTGCTTACCATTCTTAATAAAATACCCGAAGCGCTGCCCACTTAATGATAGTTGAAGGGTTTGAGCAATGTTTCTTACTGACACGCCCAAATCGCGAGCTTTTTCTCTGTCAATTTCAATACTTATTTCTGGTTTGTTAAATTTTAAATCAACTTGCACAAAATCGAAGACACCAGAATTCTGTGCTTCATCTAAAAAGGCTGGAATTACTTCATTTAACTTATCCAGCGTTCCGGCCTGTAGAACGTATTGTACTGGCAGGCCACCTCTCCGGTCACCAATAGTTTGTGGCTGAGTTACAAAGGCTCTCGCTCTAGTATTTTGTGCAACTTTGGGCTTGAGTGCATTAACTATTTCTTCCTGACTACGTTCTCTGTTTTCTGTATCTACTAAATTCACGACTGCAAAACCTGAGTTTACACTGGAAGAAGCTCCAAAACCTGGAGATGTAATGGTAAGTATGGTTTCATTTTCAGGAACATTCTCTTCAATTAGCTCTGTGAGCTGATCCATATAGAAATCCATATACTCGAAAGTAGCACCCTCTGGTCCGGTGGCGTAAATTCTGAAATTACCACGGTCTTCCATGGGAGCCATTTCTTCCTGAATGTTTGAATTGAGAAGGTAGATGCCACCAGCTGATAATAATATAATGACAAATGCCAGCCAGCGGTATTTCATAAAAGTATTTAATGAATTACCATAAGTTGTGTTTAGCCAAACAAAAAATGGCTCTGTAACGCTATATATCCACTGTTGTTTCTCTCTCTTCTTAAGCATTTTAGCACTTAGCATTGGGGTAAGGGTAAGCGCTACAAAACTTGATATCACTACTGCACCAGCAACGGTAACTCCAAATTCCCTGAATAATCGGCCTGTTAAACCTTCCAGAAATACGATTGGGAAGAATACTGATGTAAGTGCAACAGTAGTACTGATTACGGCAAAGAAAATTTCCTTCGCACCATTTTTACCGGCTTCATCAGGGTTTTGTCCTCCTTCTATCTTACTATATATGTTTTCCAATACTACGATGGCATCATCTACTACAAGACCAATGGCCAGTACAATGCCTAAAAGAGTTAATACGTTAATCGAGAAATCAAAAGCGTACATTAAGAAAAATGAGCCAATTAGACTAATAGGCACAGTAATGATAGGGATGAACGTAGTTCTCCAATCCCTTAAAAAGGCAAAAATAATTAGCGCAACAAGTCCAAAAGCAATGTATATAGTTTGTTCAACCTCATCTATGGAGTCGGATATATATTGTGTATTATCAAATGATATTTGCGTTTCGATATCCGAAGGAAGGTTCTTTCTAATGCCTTCTAATCTTGTATAGAATTCTTTGGCAATATCTAGGTTGTTGGAACCTGGTTGCGGTCTTAATACCACAATAACCATTGGCACGCCATTGTTTTTTAGGACAGTGCGTTCATTTTCCGGAAAGAACTCGGCACGACCAACATCTCTAAATCTTACAACCCCATTATCATCTTCCCTGATAATCAATTCATTAAATTCTTCTGGGCTATTTAATCGGCCTTGAGTTCTAACAGAAAGTTCAGTAGAAGCACCTTCAATTCTACCAGAAGGTAATTCAAGATTTTGTGTATTTACAGCGTTTAGAATATCAAGCGGTGTAATCCGATAGGCCGCCAACTTATCAGGATCCATCCATAGTCGAATAGAGTATCTTTTGTCGCCCCAGATATCAACTTGAGAAACTCCTGAGATCGTTTGAAAATTTTCTTTGAACAAGTTTTCAGCTAATTCGGATATCTCTAAGAGATTTCGGTTTTCACTAAAAACACGCACGCCCATAATAGGGGAGTTGTCGGCATCTGATTTTGAAACTACCGGAGGTTCAGCATCAGGAGGAAGGCTCCTCACTGCTTGTGAGGTCTTATCTCTCACATCATTGGCAGCAGCTTCTAAATCGCTATCGATACCAAACTCAACTCGAATTGTAGAACGACCGTCCCTGGAAGTTGAAGTAAGTGATTTGATACCCGAAATTCCGTTGATCGATTCTTCCAGTGGTTCGGTAATTTGAGTCTCAATAATTTCTGCATTCGCACCAGGGTAGGTAGTAGAGACAGTAATTACCGGTGGGTCAACGCTCGGGTATTCTCTCACCCCCAAAAAGTTGAAACCTACAACACCTAATATCATTATCAGTAATGACATTACGATGGCCAAAACGGGCCTATTAATACTTATACTTGATAAACTACTCATTAAGTGGTATCAGATTTAAGTTAACTGGCATCCCAGTTCTTAGTTGTAAAATACCAGTGGTAATAACTGTATCGCCATTATTTAAACCACTTGTGACCTGAATGTTATTACTCATTCTAATTCCTGTTTCAATTTCACGAGTTTCGACTTTTCCATTTTTACTTACAAACACCTTTTTGCTATTGAGTTCAGGAATTACAGCCTCTGTAGGAATGAGTATAGCCTCTTGAAAGGTGGAAATGGTTAACCGTATTTTTGCGAACTGACCAGGCAATAATTTGTTTTCTTTATTAGCACTTGTGGCACGAATACTTATTGATCGTGTTGAAGGATCAATTTGAGGTTCTATTGCATAAATACTTCCCTTGAAAAGTTCATTTTCATAGCCGTCTACCTGAAATTGTAGTTTATCCCCTTCATTTACCTGCGCAGCATATTTCCCAGGAACCGAGAAATCTATTTTAATTGGATTGATGCTATAAACTGTTACTAACTCATCGGATGAACTTATGTAACTGCCGGGGCTCACTTTTCTTAATCCCGCAATTCCATCAAACGGTGCTCTAATAAGGTGCTTTTGTAATTGCACTTCTCTTACTCTAATTTCAGCAAGCGTTGTATTTAAGGTGGTTAAAGCCGTTTCATATTCTTCCTGACTGATGGCCTCTTTTTTTAATAGTTGCTTTTGCCGATACTCATTATCCTCATTTAGCTTTTTGGTAAAGTTGAGTTTATCTATTTCAGCACGAACCTCACTTGCATCCAATGCGATTAGAAGTTGACCTTTTTTAACCCTTTGGCCTTCTTCGAAATTGATTTGAATTACCCTGCCCGATACTTCTGGTTTCAGAACAACCGATTCATTGGAAGTTAATGAACCTGTTACTCTGAGGTCGTTATCTAATTTTTGACTTTGAGCGACAACAGCATTCACTTCTAAAGCTTGTGATGATTGCGGGACCGGTGAGTTTTCTTCTTCAGTAACTTCCTTTTTTACTTTTGGGTAAACGATGAATGCAATCAGGCCCAAAATAATGACGGAAATAAGTATTGTTTTTGCGGTTTTATTCATGTCGTTAAATTCGCTACAAAGTTAATGTTTAAACGATGATTAATGTTTAACCACTCATCAAAAAGAGACTAATAACCAATAGCAATAAATGAAAAGGTCATTAGCATCGACTAATGACCTTTATTACGTTTAAAGTAGTTTTAAGATATTGTTATTTTCTCAATTTTATCGCCAGCCTGAATCTTATCAATAACCTCTAAACCGTCTATCACTTTACCGAAGCAGGTGTGGTTTCTATCGAGGTGAGCGGTATTATCTCTGCTGTGGCAAATGAAAAATTGGCTACCTCCTGTATTGCGTCCTGCATGCGCCATGGAAAGAACTCCACGATCGTGAAATTGGTTATCTCCATCCAATTCGCAGTCAATAGAATAGCCTGGGCCACCTGCACCTGTGCCATCGGGGCAACCACCTTGAATGACAAAGTTTGGTATCACCCTATGAAATGTAAGTCCATCATAAAACCCATCTTCTGATAATTTTACAAAGTTTGCGACAGTATTAGGAGCATCTTTTTCATAAAACTCCACTTTCATAGTTCCTTTTTCTGTTTTTATTTCTGCTGTCTTCATTTGACGTTCATTTATTTAACAAGGCAAACCTATAGAAATTCTAGCTTATATTTCCTGATCTTCTAATTTTGATGAATGCTGAGTAAAAGAACAAAAATGAAGTTGATTAACTGGTGGCCGCCAATGCTGGGGACTGGCATCAGTTTAAAATATATCAGTAAAGATTTTTCACGGTTTGATGTCATCATGAAACTAAGATGGTACAATAAGAACCTTGTTGGTATTCATTATGGTGGGTCATTATATAGTATGTGCGATCCATGGTACATGTTTATTCTCACAGCTAATCTTGGTAAAAAATATATTGTAATGGATAAATCTGCAGCTATTCGCTACAAAAAACCTGGTAAAGGGACGGTGAAATGTACTTTTCAGTTATCACAGGAAAGAATATCAGAAATAAGAAAAGAGATTAATGAAATAGGTAAAAATGAATACACCTTCTTATGTGAAATTCTTAATTCAGACGGAGAAGTGATATGTGAAGTTGATAAAACCGTGTATGTACGCAAGAAGGATTTTGATTGGGATGTGAACTAGGATAAAATGCCTCATTATTATTTTTGGGTTAAAAGTTATTATACCATATGATGTTTTGGAAAACATATTAATTACAGTAGAATAAATAACTAAAAAGTACTTATACCAATTCAAATATTTAGCTAGCTTTGAATGATCAGAACTAGTTTTTATGTTACGTTTCATAATAATTTTATTAAGTCTCGTGATATCCACTTTTGTAAGTGCCCAGTTTATTGATGTTTCACAAGACTTGGGTATCACAACTCAATATGGTACAAGTACATTAGGTGGTGGAGTGTCATTTTATGATTTTAACGCAGATGGTCTGGACGACCTTACACTAGCTACTTCATCAGGTCAGAGCATTAAATTCTTTATCAATAAAGGAAATGGACAATTTGAGCAGATTGATCTTCTGCCAGAAGAAAAATCAGAATCGAAACATGTTTTGTGGATCGATTATGATAATGACGGTAATACAGATTTTTTTGTTTCCAATTTTGACGATATTAATAAACTTTATAAAAATACTGGTAGTTTGAAACTGATTGATGTGACAGAGTCAGTGAATCTGCCGCTAAGCACACTTACTTCATTAGGTGTTGACTGGGGAGATTTTGATAGAGATGGATTTTTAGATTTATACGTTACTGATAAAAGATATGATGGAAAACCGGAGTTTGCTTCTAATAAACTTTATAAAAATATAAATGGCAATTCATTTCTAGATGTTACACTTGAATTAGGTGTTGCAGACTCTGCTAAACTTCCTTTTTGCGCTTCTTTTTTTGATTATGATCGGGACAGATGGCAAGATATTTATATAGTTCAAGATTTAACACCACTATCTACATTGCTGAATAATCGGTCAGCATTAAAATTTAAAAACACAAGTATAAGATCTGGATCTAGTTTGCCAAGAACTTCAGGCATGGGTATAGCGCTAGGTGATTATGATAATAATGGGTTTGAAGACATTTATGTTACAAATATCCAAAATGGAAATAGGCTGCTCATGAATGATTCTTCAATGTTTACAGAAGTTGCTGAGAATGCTAATGTTACCTTCAATGGGTTTTGTTGGGGAGCTAATTTTTTTGATATGGACAATGATGGTGATTTAGATCTATATGTGAGTGGATCATTAGTTGGTAGCCATGTTCCTTCAAGTGCATTATTTGAGAATAAGTCAAGTGGAAATTTTGAGAGATTTGAGCAAGGGTTTGTAGGTGATACAGTGGCTAGTTATGCAAATGCAATCGGTGATTTGGATTCAGACGGTTTACTTGATATAGCAGTGAACAATATTAATGATTATCAAAGCCAAATATGGCATAACTTGGGGGCCGACAATAATTGGATAAAATTTGATTTAGAAGGTACTCTTAGTCCGAAAGATGCTTATGGATCACTTATTAGAATATTTGTTAACGGTAAAGAAGCGATACAAAGAAAATATTGTGGCATTGGCTTTTTAGGACAAAATTCAAAGTATGTCCATTTTGGATTAAATAATAATCAAAGTGTTGATTCTGTTATAGTTGAATGGACAAGTGGGCATAATGATACTGTCAGAAGTGTGTCGATAAATCAAATTAATAAGCTTAAAGAAGGTAGGTACTCTGTAGTGAAACCCAAACTGGTAATTGAGGGAAAAGACTACTTATGTCCAGGAGAGGGAATAGTTTTAGGTTCATCTATTTATAGTTCTAAATTTGATTATTCATGGTCTAACGGATCTAGTTCTCCTATGATAATTGTCGAGGAATCAGGTATTTATAGATTGGAAGTAGATATAGGTGGGAGAGCCCTGGTTGACTCAATTAATTTACAAATAGAATTTGCAGAATCTCCAAATCCTGATGTTATAATTAATGATGTCAACTGTTTTGGCAATGAAGATGGAGAAATATTTTTATCAGGTGAGTCACTTTCATTTGTCGAATGGGAAGATGGGATAAATTCATTTACAAAAAAAATGTTACCTCCCGCTAAATATAATGTTGTTATAGGTAACAATTTCGGTTGTGAATTGGATACATCTTTACTAGTATCAGAACCAGAAGAGTTAGTAATTAACATTACTTATACGACACTTGAACCAAATGAATTTAATGTTTATGCTAGTGTCTCTGGAGGAGTAGAACCTTATAATTATTTATGGAATGATGCTCTAAAACAGACTAATGACACTATCACTATAAATTTACCTGGAATTTATGAGCTTACTATTCGAGATAAAAATGATTGTTTTGAAAAAAAAGTCATAAGGATAGAAGATCCAATATTAGATTCTGATGAAAGTTTAAATTCAGAGATATTGAAAGTGTTTCCAAATCCAGTTCAAGATTACATATTTATTGATAATTCCAATGGTATATTCAAATCTTATGAAATTGTTGATGTTATCGGTAAGCTTATTAATTATGGAACACTGGAAAATGATTTAAACCAGATAAAATTATCTCAACACAATAACTCAAGGCTAATTATACTTACATTATCAGGGGACAAAGAAAAAAGAAGAATGAAAATCCTATTTCAAGATTAATTTGAAAGACAAATTCTCCAAAGACTCAGATAACTATGGTAAGTACCGGCCAACCTATCCGGAAGGGTTGTACGATTACATAAAATCAAAACTTAACGGCAGGAGTCAGGCTTGGGATTGTGCAACAGGTAACGGACAAGTAGCAGGTAGACTCGCAGAAATATTTGAAAAAGTTGAGGCTACTGATCTGAGCGCTAATCAAATTAAACATGCTATAATCAAATCGAACATACATTATTCCGTTCAAGTGGCAGAAAAAACCAATTTTAGTGATCATCAGTTTAATTTAATTACTGTAGGGCAGGCATTACATTGGTTTAACTTCGATCAATTTTTCAAAGAAGTGAAAAGGGTTTTGAAACCTGATGGTGTACTCATTGCCTTCGGATATGGGTTAAATTATGTTAATGCTGAAGTTGATGAGATTATAAAGCATTTTTACTTTAATATCATTGGCCCATATTGGGATGACGAGCGAAAACATATTGATGACAAATATCAATCTATCTCATTTCCTTTTGATGAAGTTCAACGTCAAAATTTCCATTTAAAAGTAGCTTGGGATATAAATCACTATTTAGGTTATTTAAATACGTGGTCTGCCGTAAAGCATTATCAAAAAAAGAACGGTAAAAATCCCGTTGATCAAATCAAAGCTGATCTTAACGAAACTTGGGGCAGCATGAATTTGGAAGTTACATTTCCAATATTCACGACCTGCGCTTATGGGTAAAAATGTAATTATCAGATCCTCAACTGGTTATATAATTACCTCTTTTTCGATTCATTTCTTTTCCTATATTTATCGATTGACTTTATTAAGCGATTCTACATGAGCCAGACTTTTGATATCTCAAAAATTACCACTGTTAAACTTGATGAACTTCGCTATGTGACGGATCCATTAGCAGATAACACTGTGAAAAACATCATAGAATCAGGTTTTGAGAAGCAAGTAAATGAAGTTTTTAAAACACTGGTGAGCGAATCAAGTATCACAAAATCAAGCTTTAACAAGTTTGATCAACAACTTCAGGACATACTCAATGACTACATCGATGAATCAGCCAAGTTGCCGGATTGGGCAGATCAAGAACTGATAGAAAAAGGAGAAGAAGTATTTAGTCTTTATGGGCCAGAGATATTTATGTTGCTGAATGTGAGCTCATTACCAATGTGTTATACTTGTGGCAAAGGAGCTTTAGTGCTTTATGATACTGGAAGGCTGCTAACCCACAATGGCAACGTTCATCCATTAGCGAGGAGACTGATGGAAACTGCCCAAATGATCGTGAATGTAATGTCGGAAGGTGGCCTTAAACAAAGCGGGCAAGGTATTATTACAATTCAGAAAATAAGGCTAATTCATGCGTCTATTAGGTACTTCTTGAAAACCAAAGGCTACAATGGAGCACCATGGGATGTTCAAGAAAATGGAGAGCCAATAAACCAGGAAGATCTTGCCGGAACGCTCATGTCTTTTGCACCGGTGATTTTAAACGGACTTGAGCATTTGGGAATCAGCTTGTCGGACGAACAAAAAAATGCTTATATGCATTCCTGGAAAGTTGTCGGTTATTTAATGGGAATCAAAGAAGAGCTATTACCATCAACATTTGACGAGGGATTTTCTTTGGCATCCAGAATACTACAACATCAAGCCATACCCTCTGAAGCTGGTAAAGCACTGACACAAGCTTGTATCGATTTTATAAATCACACTATTCCAGGTAACGCTTTCCATGAATTACCATCGTACTTGATGGCTACTTTCTTAGATGATTTCTCAAAGGCTTCAAATAAAGATTTGGCAGAGTATATTGGTGTTTCTAAGAGTGACGAAAAACAAGGAAGAATTGCCATGGCTATTTCAAAATTTATATCTAAAGGGATAGGACAATTAGAGCATCACCTGTTTATACAAAAGGTGTCTAAATCATTCAATAAATTATTAATGCAAGGTATCATTCACCACTTTAATGGTGGGAAGGAGGTTAATTTTTACATACCACCGTCATTGAGAAAGAATTGGAATTTAGAAAATGAATGGGAAGACAGTAGAAGCCTGTTAACCATCGGTGAAAATAGAATTGCATTGCAACGAAAAAAACAAAACATCTAAATGAATACAAGCGAAATTCCGGGTCTGGATAAAAAGACTACCATCGTTATACTAACCACTTCAGGAATCCTATTAAGCTGGTCTTTTGGTAGCTCGCTTTTAGCATCAGGCCCAACTTCTGCAAGCATTATAACCTATACACTCTACTTGTTTTATTGGTTTTATGCTTTTAAATACGATAACCCATTAATATTACGACTAGCCATTTTTGGAACCATAGCGGGTATCTTGGAATTGGCTACGGACCATTATTTAGTTAGTACCATTAACAGCCTTGTATATCCTGGCAATGAATTGATGATTTGGAGTTCACCGGCATACATGCCATTTGCATGGTCGAATGTTATTCTTCAGCTAAGCTTTGTTGGTGTGCTTCTAACCAAAAGGTTTGGCCTGTTGAAAGCGTCAATATTTTTGTGCATTGCTGGTGGAATGTATATTCCTATGTATGAGCATTTGGCCAAAAATGCCGGTTGGTGGTGGTATCATAACAACACCACTATGGTGCTAAATGCACCTCTCTATGTAATTGTTTGTGAGGCACTTATCTCACTTTCATTACCCTTGCTAGTGTACTATTCAGAACATAATAAAGTGGGTAAAACAATAGGTTTGGGTGTCGCAGAAGGAGTCTGGATTTTAATCAGTGCCATCATAGCTTTTCATGTAGCACATTAAATTTTGATACAGATCATTGTTATATTGCATTTAGATATATCTTAAATTAATGAACATAGCTTCATTTATAGACTATTTTATTCACCCTAGTCGTTTTGGCGATTTGGAAGAATTAAGGCGTGCCAGACTATTAGTCAGAGCATGCTGGCTTACCAGTTTATTCTCAAATTCTTACATTCTTTTTAGTTATTTGTTTGGGTACGATAAGGGCGTTTACCTTATGATATTTAATGTCGTTGGGTTTATTGTGCTCGCCTTTTTTGTGAAAACTAAATTACCCATCGTTTTATTGGGTAATATTTATGTATTCATTGGCTCGTTTGCAGTCATATTCCTTACTCATTTTTCTGGCGGAATGTGGTCGGCAATTTATCCATGGATAATATCCATTCCGGTTCTTGCACTATTGGTTGTTAATAGGTCTGCTGCTATTTTTTGGGGAGTTATTTCATTCAGTGCCATGGTAATTTATGGCGTTTTGGCGGTTGAAGGCTATGAATTACCCGTAGAGTATAATCCTGAATTTAAAACACTATGGTTTCTTTCAGTAGTGCCTGGCCTACTTTTAATTATCTTATTTATTTCATTTGTTTTTGAGCATACCCAAACAAAAGCACTCAATAGTTTAGCGGAAAATAATGCTCAGTTACAGGAACAGAAGGAGATGATTGAAATGCAATCGGAGCATCTGTCTAAACTTGTTGAAGAAAAAGATTACATTATTAGGGTTTTATCACACGACTTAAGAAGTCCACTTAAAAATATCTCCAGTCTTGTTTCACTTATGGAGGTAGAAAAAGATGAGACTATGAGTCATGAATATTCTAAAATGATTTTAGATGCTTCTAGCAGTGCCCAGCACTTAGTAAATAGGGTATTGGAAATGGATGCATCTAGTCAAAACCACGTGGAATTGCAGCATGAAGAGTTTGATGTAAATGAATTTTTGGAAGAACTGATCTTGGGTGTGGAAGAATCGGCCAATTCAAAAAATATTAAAATTGTTTATGAAAATAAGGCTCCAAAAGCTCGTGTAAATGCTGATGAAACCTATTTTGCCTTAATTTTTGAAAACCTTCTCTCAAACGCTATAAAATTTTCTGAGAAAGGGAAAGAAGTTAAAGTTCAAACTACAGTAGATAATGAGAATTTGCAGGTAAGAGTGATTGATCAGGGGCCTGGTGTAGCAAAAGAAGAGCAGGATAAGCTGTTTCAAAAATTTTCAAAATTATCTGCAAGACCAACCGGAGGTGAAAGCTCTACAGGACTAGGTTTGTCGTTAGTAAAACGCTATGCTGAGTTAATTGAAGCAAAGGTTTGGTATGAGGATAGATCAGGCTATGGTGCAGTTTTCGTGGTGGAGTTTAAACCGATAAGCAATTAAGCTAGAATTCAAGCGTCAATTGAGTTTCTTTAGGTTCTTCACTTTCATCCTGTTCTTCATGGTTCAAATTGTTCAAAGCGAGGCCTAATAATCGGAAACCATTTTCAATTTCAATTTGAGAGGCTAATTCATCATAAATCTGCTCGATCTGTTCCTTGGTCTCAATCCAATAATCAACCGTTTTACTACGAGTGATAATTCTGAAGTCCGAGTACTTCGCCTTCAATGTTAAGGTTCTGCCTACAGTCTTTGAGGAATTCATTCGTCTAACCAACACATCAGTGATTGTATCTAATTCTTTTCGAATAGCCTCCATGGTCATCAAATCATTATTAAAGGTATTTTCTGCACCTAATGATTTTCTTATTCTATTTGGGTTCACTTCCCGTTCATCAATGGCTCGGGCTATTTTGTAATAATAGTATCCAGACTTCCCAAATCGATCCACCAATGAGTATTCTTCCCATTTCTTTAAATCAGATCCGGTGAAAATCCCCATCTTATGCATTTTTTCAGCTGTTACCTTACCTATACCAAAGAACTTTTCAATGGGCATTCGCTCAACATAAGCCACTGCCTGGTCGGGTGGAATCAGAAATAAACCATCAGGTTTTTTAACATCAGAGGCGGTTTTAGCCAGAAACTTGTTCATGGATATACCTGCTGAAGCTGTTAATTCGGTTGATTCTTTAATTCGTTTTTTTATTTCCAGCGCAATGCGTGTTGCGGATTTCATGCCTTTCTTGTTGGAAGTAACATCAAGGTAGGCCTCATCAAGTGACAAAGGCTCCACCAAATCCGTGTAATCATAGAATATCTCCCTGATTTGCTGCGAAACAGCTTTGTAAGCATCAAATCGTGGATGGACAAAAATCAATTCCGGGCACCTGTTAGCAGCTATTTTCGAAGGCATGGCTGACTTTACACCGTACTTTCGGGCTTCATAACTGGCAGCAGCCACCACACCACGCTCTGAAGAACCACCCACAGCCACAGGTTTGCCCTTTAGCTCAGGGTTATCTCGCTGCTCCACAGAAGCATAGAATGCATCCATATCTATGTGTATGATCTTTCGCATGTTGAGCGGTAGCCTGATACCTTTTTATATGACCGTTTAAATAAATGCAATTTGAAATGCAACTCTATCTCATCAACTTAAAGATTGAGTCTTACTCAAATTAAAAGAAGTATAACCAAAAAAAGGAGGAAACTTGAAAAGAAGAGATTTTGTCCAGCTAGCCGGATTAGGAGCTGCAGGTGCGATGATGATTCCCAGTGCATTAATGGGAAAGTCGATATCTGCTGAAGCACTATTGGAGCCTGGAATGGATATAGCTACCAAAAAAATGATGTCTGATGTTGCTCTCAACACGGCCAAGTCATTAGGAGCTACGTATGCCGATGCCCGTATCGGTCGATACTTAAATCAATATGTGTTTACCCGTGAAGATAAAGTTCAGAATGTGGTAAATACAGAATCATTTGGAATTGGTATTCGGGTAATTGCGAATGGTACCTGGGGATTTGCATCTACAAATGATGTATCTCCTGATGGCATTAAAAAAGCTACCAATCAGGCAATAGCAATAGCGAAGGCAAACTCTAAAATTCAGACTGAGCCCGTAGAATTGGCTCCTGTAAAAGGGCATGGTGAGGTTTCATGGAAAACTCCAATTAAAAAAGACTTTAAAGATGTGCCAGTTTCTGAGAAAGTTGATTTGCTTTTAAAAGCGAATGCTGCTGCCATGGAAAATGGCGCCAGCTACGTAACAACCGCCTTATTTTTGGTAAATGAGCAAAAGTATTTTGCTTCTACTGACGGGTCGTACATCGATCAGGATGTGCATAGAATTTGGCCATATATGAACGTAACTGCTATTGGTGACGGCAAGTTTAAATCTCGTCAGGGACTAAGCGCTCCAATGGGAATGGGTTATGAGTACATGGATGGCTTGGACTCAGAGAAAATTCCCGGCCCGCAAGGCACAGGTTTAAATCTCTATAGAAATAGCTACGATATAGTGGAAGATGCTATCGCTTCAGCCGTTCAGGCAAAAGAAATGCTAACAGCTAAGTCAGTTGATCCTGGTAAATATGATCTTGTATTAGAGCCTAACCATTTAGGTTTAACAATACATGAATCTGTTGGCCACCCACTAGAGCTGGATAGGGTACTTGGTTATGAAGCCAATTATGCAGGAACCAGTTTCGCCACATTGGACAAGTGGAAGTCTGGAGACTTTAACTACGGAAGTAAGCTAGTAAACCTTGTAGCAGACAAAACACAAGTAGGTTCATTAGGTGCAGTTGGGTATGATGACGAAGGAGTGGAGTGTAAGAAATGGGATTTGGTAAGAGATGGTATTTTGGTAAATTATCAGGCTATTAGAGATCAGGTTCACATGATTGACCAGAATGAGTCTCATGGTTGCTGCTACTCACAAAGCTGGAATGATGTACAGTTCCAGAGAATGCCAAATGTTTCTTTAGAATCAGGTAAAGAGAAGTATTCTGTTGATGATATGGTGAGTGATGTGGAGAAAGGTATTTACATTGCCGGTAGAGGTTCTTATTCAATCGATCAGCAGCGTTATAACTTCCAGTTTGGTGGTACAGCCTTCTTTGAAATAAAAGATGGTAAAATCACGAATCAGTTAAATGATGTAGCCTATCAGTCAAATACACAGGAATTCTGGAATTCATGTTCTAAAATTTGTGATAAAGATGATTACCGATTAATGGGTTCTTTCTTTGATGGTAAAGGGCAGCCTTCTCAGGTAAGTGCTGTATCTCATGGTAGTTCAACTACCCGATTTGATGGTGTGAATGTGATTAACACAGGACGTACTATCTAATAATGTTTAATTTAAATTGAGATAAAACTATGGCAATATATTCAAAAGAAGAAGCACGTCAGATACTAGAGAAAGCATTATCATTCTCAAAGGCAGAAACGTGCGAAATAAACCTCTCAGGAAATGAGAGTGGCAATATTAGATACGCTAGAAATACAGTTTCAACTGCAGGTCATCGATCTAATCAGAGCTTAGTAGTTACATCGAGTTTTGGAAATAAAACGGGTACTGCTACAATAGATGAGTTTGATGATAAGTCTTTGGAAAAAGTAGTAAGGAGAGCAGAAGAGTTAGCGAAACTTTCTCCTGAAAACCCTGAGTTTATGCCTCCATTAGGCCCTCAAGAGTATGATGAGTCCAAAACATATAGTGAAGCTACTGCTAAAATTAAACCTGAATTTAGAACGCAGGTAGCAGCTAATAGCATCAATCCGGCAAAAGCTCAGGATGTTACGGCTGCAGGGTTCCTTGATGATTCTTACAATTTCAATGCGATGATCAACAGCAATGGATTGTTTGCTTATAATCAGGATACTAATGCCAATTTTACCGTTACGATGCGTACTAATGACGGTACTGGCTCAGGTTGGGCAACCAGAGATGTAACTGATGTAAGCAAGTTAGAAGCTGCAGAAGCATCCAAAAGAGCAATAGATAAAGCGCTAATGTCAAGAAAAGCCAGAGCAATTGAGCCGGGTAAATACACTGTAATTCTCGAGCCCTCTGCTTCTGAAACGTTACTGGGCAATATGATCAGTTCATTCGATGCCAGAAGTGCTGATGAAGGCAGAAGCTTTATGTCTAAAGAAGGTGGTGGCACCAAGCTAGGAGAGAAAATTGTAGATGAGCGGGTTCATATTTATACGGATCCTTTAAATGAAGAAGTACCTTCAGCTCCCTGGAATGGAAGTGGACAGCCATTAAAGAAAATGGACTTAGTGAAAGATGGTGTAGCAAAGAATTTATTCTACAGCCGCTATTGGGCTAAGGAAAAAGGAGTGGAAGCTGTACCGTTTCCAAGTAATGGAATAATGGCTGGAGGCGATGCTTCATTAGAAGATATGATCAAAGATACCAAGCGAGGTATTTTAGTCACTCGTTTATGGTATATCAGAACAGTCGATCCTCAGACATTGCTTTACACTGGTTTAACCAGAGATGGTACTTTCTTTATTGAGAATGGTAAGATTGCTTATCCTATTAAAAATTTCAGATTTAATGAGAGTCCAATAATTATGCTCAATAATCTGGAGACTTTAGGCCAGCAAGAACGGGTAAATGGTAACTTAATTCCGTATATGAAAATTCGTGACTTCACGTTCACGAGTCTCTCAGATGCCGTTTAAGTTTACTTGAGTTAAGTTTTTTTTAAAAAAGCCTTTTGGTATGAACCAGAAGGCTTTTTTGTGTTCTTACATCAACCTAACAACCTAACAACCTAACAACCTAACAACTTAACAACCTTACCAAGCTTTAAAAGCTTAGTAAGGTTAAATGGTATGGAATAGTATGGTTAATTTTACTCTATAGTTAGTGAGTCTCTTGTATCCATCAATTCAGTTAAAATTCCCATCTCTTTCTTAATTCCATTCTTAATTGAATAACCAACAATAAAGGCAGCAGGTATTAGCGAAACGGTAATGAAAATCATCATGGTATCACTCAAATAAACATTAAACTCTGGTAACAGCAGGAAATAGCCAATAACATATAAAACTAGAATGGTTATCGTTACAGGACCATGAATCCGCTTTCTATAATTGTAAAAACCAAGATACTGTTCATTTACCTCCTGAACTGATTTGCTCAAATCGATGGCTGAAGATAAATAAATACTATAGCCTTCAATGACTATTCTAATTGCCAAACCACCTAACATGAGTGCCACGCCTATATGACTCAATGTCTCTTGAAAACGAGCCAAATAAACTATGAAGGCTACAATACCGATAAATGTAATGATCAATATGCCCATATTGGCTAAGTGCATATTTACCACACTTTTCATTTTTTTCTTGGACAGCTCAATTAGTTCAACAGCACTTACCTTGCTAGTTGACTGTTCTTTCTTTGCACTCTGCCATTTATTTTTAATATCATCAAAATCTTTACTCATGATTTAATAATTTCTTTAGTTGTTTTTTAATTCTGTGTATTCGAACACGGAGATTTCCCTCGTTAATACCTACTACCTCAGCTATTTCTTCGTACTTCAGCTCGTCTAGAACCATCATTATAATCAGTCGATCCATTTTGCCAAGCTTCCCTATCGCTGCGTAGAGCCCCTGATTGTCTTGCTGAGTGGCGTTTTCAGTTGGTAGCTCTCCTAAACCTGATCTTTCTTCTTCTAAGGAAACATGCAGCTTCGACTTATTGTCTCTAATATATTTCAAGCAAGTGTTCACTGTAATTCTATAAATCCATGTTTTGTAGCTGGAGCCACCCTGAAACTTGTCCAGGGCTCTCCATGTGTTTATAAATGTTTCCTGCGAAAGATCAGCCGCCAGGTCTTCATCACCTTTCATAAAACCCAGGCACATCTGGTGTACCATGGAATAATATTCTGAATGAAGTTGTTCAAAGAGCTGATTACTGGGCATACTCGGTTAAGTAGTTGTTTACTTGCTCGAAAAACCACTCAGGCTGATCGAACATAATAAAATGCTTGCTATCATCAGCCATTACAATCGACTTACTAGATAAGTTGGCATATTGTTGTTCAAAAGTCTTTTGAGCCATTTCTTTTGTTGGAAAAGTAGCGCCAAGAATCAATGTCTTTACTTTAATATTCTGCAATTCTGGTCGTAAATCTAATTTAAGCAAATCCGTATAGCCATACACATAAGTTTCACGATCTGCTATTTTAGACCAACCCGCTATTTCTTCAATCTTCTCTTTGGTAATGGTCATGTTAGAAGCCATTCCATAAGCCATTTGAGCAAATGCATCCTCATCCATATCTATAATTCTTTTATTATATGGACTTTCATATTGTAAAGAACTGGCAGGAACGCCCGGCATCATTAATTCACGCATGCATGGTAGTGCATCTACCAAAATTAAGCCAGTAACATTCTCAGCTAGATCTGCCGCTATTTCAGTCGCCAGGTTGCCGCCCATGCTGTGTCCTATTACTGTCAGGTTTTTTAAGTTCTGTTCATTAATATATTTGATGAGTTCATCTTTAATTGGTGCATACCAAGGTGTACCGATTGGCTCTAAGCCATCAAACCCGGCATAGGTTACTACATGAGTTTCATAAGTTCCGTTGAGATTCTCAATAGTCTCATTCCAGACCGATCCAGGAGTGGTGAATCCGGGCAAAAATAGGATAGGATTGCCTGTTCCATCTTTATCTACTTTAATGGGTGATTGACCATATGATAAGTTTATCAAAATCAATGCAGCGAGTGTGAATAGTAATTTTTTCATTTGTCTAGTTGTTTAAAATTTCCCATTTGATCCATAGATTGAATGATTGTTACAAATGGTTGAAAATATTTTTAATCACACTGAATAAGATGTACTCTCGGTTATGCTCTTAATGCTGCTGTTTCCATAAGCGGTAAGTATTCATGCTTTTAAATAGCCGTTTAAATAAATAATTTTTGATGTGGTATTATTGGCTTGCAACTTAGAGTCAAATCAGTAGATTGTTTCTTTGAATATTGGAATAGAGAGGCAGCCAGCAGATTGAACTGAATAAATGAAAAATAAATTAGTAGCCATACGAAATAATAGCAATGCTTTTTTCTTTACAAGGCTTCAGTATGAGTCTGGCGACTGGGACGTGGATCAGCGTATGCCATCCAATGTCCTTAACTCATTAATTGAATACACAACTCTTAAAGTAGATACAACAGAAAATATTGTTCCGTTGAGTAGTGATGAAGTTTTTGAATGCCCTTTCTGCTATCTATCAGGTCATAAACTTGTTCAGTTTTCTGATAAGGAGAACGAAAATTTTAAAAAGTATGTGGAGAATGGTGGGTTTGTATTCGTAGATGACTGTAACCATGATATTGATGGGCTTTTTGCCAAATCATTTGAGGAACAGATGATCCGAACCTTTGGTGCAAATAAGTTGAAAAAAATTCCAAATGATCATTCGATCTATTCATCGTTTTTCACTTTTGAAGATGGCCCACCAACAACCTCGCAAGAGTTAAATGGGTGGGGTGACGATTTGGTACATGATTATTTGAAGGCTGTAGAAGTGGATGGCAGAATAGGGGTATTATATAGCAATAAAGATTATGGCTGTGAGTGGGATTACGATTTCAGAAATAAAAGATGGTATAAAATAGATAACACGAGGTTTGCAGTCAACATTGTCATGTATGCGCTAACCTCTTAATATGAAAATATGGAGCAGGATATTGAAAAAGCAGAAGGGGAAGTGGTTCAATTAGTTGAAAAGCTGTCCGATTTAAAAAAGGAAATTGCCAAAGTAATTGTTGGTCAGAATGAGATCGTTGATCAATTGATTATTACATTTTTAGCGGGAGGCCATGCCTTATTAGAAGGTGTACCAGGACTAGCTAAAACATTAATGATCAGGACATTATCAGAAGCAATGCATTTAAAATTTAGGAGAATTCAGTTTACTCCAGACTTAATGCCTTCTGACATTGTAGGAACTGAAATTCTGGAGGAAGACCATAGCACCGGTAAGAAGTTTTTCAAGTTCAATGAAGGGCCAATTTTCTCCAACATTGTACTAGCCGATGAAATCAATAGAACGCCTCCTAAAACTCAATCTGCGTTACTAGAAGCCATGCAGGAGTTTGAAGTGACTTATGCAGGTAAGACTTATTCATTAGATAAACCATTCTTAATCCTTGCTACCCAAAACCCTATAGAGCAAGCAGGTACGTTTCCTTTACCTGAAGCGCAACTAGACAGGTTCTTGCTTTATATTCAACTGGACTATCCGGGAGAGGCAGAAGAAACGGAAATATTAAAATCTACTACCGGAAAGAAGAAAGAAAAGGTGAACGGGGTTATATCTGGTGAAGATATCGTGAAGCTTCAAAGTATGGTAAGAGATGTGCCCATCAGTGATGATCTTGTAAGCTTAGTGAGTAGACTAGTGCGTGCTACAAGACCAGCAACTACAATTTCTGACTATGTAAAAGAATGGGTAGCCTGGGGTGCGGGCCCAAGAGCAGGACAAGCAATCATACTTACAGCCAAAGCTAATGCATTGCAAGAAGGTAGGCTGTGCGTAACCAAGGCTGATATTGAGAAAGTAGCACTACCAGTATTACGCCATAGAGTAATCGTCAATTTTAAAGCTGAGGCTGAAGGCGTTACTTCTGATGATGTGACTAAACAATTATTGAAATCTACAGAAATTACAAGCAACGGGGTAGTGTAATGAATTATCAGGAATTTCTTACACCTGAAAACCTTAACAGTGTTAAGGGTCTTGAGTTTGTTGCTAAAACAATACTCGAAGGCCATACTGCGGGCTTAAACAGGAGTCGCAAAGTAGGGCAGGGTATGGAGTTTAGTCAATATAGAAGTTATGAGCCTGGTGATGATATACGGTTGCTGGATTGGAAGATGTTGGCGAGATCATCGCGATACTATATCAAACAGGCCGAGATTGATACTAACATCTCTGTAAAGTTCATCATTGATGCCAGTGCTTCCATGCTTCATGAGGATAGTGGTCTTACCAAGATGGACTATGCTCGTTTTTTATGCGCAACGCTTGGTTATCTCACAAGCCATCAGGGAGATGCAGTTGGGCTTTTTGCGCTGAATGAAGTGGAACTAAAAACACTTTATCCAAGAGCTCATATCAGGCACTTCAATAGATTTTTACATTACCTAGTAGAGATTGAAAATAAGGGTAAATGGCCAGCAAATAGTGCAGACATTAGAGAGTTGCACGATAGAAACCATAAGGAATTGATTGTGTTTATCTCCGATCTGTATGAGGAAAATGATGAACTATTGAAATTTATTAAATCACTGAAAACCAACAGGAATGAAGTTGTGGTGATCCACCTGATGGGTGAAAATGAGTTGAATTTTAATTACACAGGGAGTGTCACATTAGAGGATTTGGAAACGTATTCAAGGGTTAAAATATCCGCGGCTGATGCGAAAGAAATCTATGAGCAGAATGTCTCTGAATTTCTTTTCAATGTGAATGAGGCGCTGCTGAGAGAAGGCATTGACTATAACCTATTTACAACTGGCACCTCAATTGGCGAAATGCTAAGTAGCTTTTTAAAACGTAGAAATGCATTAATCTAATGGAGTTTGCCAACGCATCATATCTCTATGGATTATTTGGGTTATTGATACCTATAGCTATACACCTCTGGAGCAAGAAGGAAGGTAAAGTTATTCACGTAGGTAGTTTAAAATACATTCCTGAATTTGAGACAAAGCAATCGAAAAGTATCAAGCTGAATGAATTGTTATTGTTGATGGTAAGATGTTTGGTGCTCAGTTTATTCTGTTTCTTAATGGCGGAATTACTTACCACTAAAAAAGTGCAAAATACTAATGCTATCGTGCTGGTAGAGCCAACGTTATTTAACGATTCGAGGGTTCAGAAAGCATTAGATACTCTTAAAATTGAGAAGCGTTACCTGAATAGTGGATTAGAACTTATCGATGATCAAAAAGCAAATCAGGAAGCAGTTGATATTTGGGATGCATTTGATGCCATAAACAAATTACCAGCTGATACGATTTTTATTCTGGCAAGCGTAACAGAGAATCAGTTGAAGGGTAGAAGACCAGCCACCAGCAAGGTGATAAAATGGCTACCTATTGAACCGTTAGAAAATCAAGAATATACTCACAGAAGCTTCACTAACGGTTTGGATCTGATTGCTACTAGTAATACAATATCTACAGAATATAAATGGGTAGAAGGAGTTCAGGAGGCTATGAGTCAGGCCGAAAATTGGGATACACTGAAATTTGATATTGTTTATGATCAGGAATTTGAAAAGGAGCTGTTTTACTTTCAATCTGCACTGGCTACTATTTCTGAAGTAGCTAAAAGGCCAATTCTAATAAATTCTTTTTCAACGAAGAACTTCGAAAATAAAGGATCTGATTGGCTGATTTGGCTATCAGAAGATGAGTTAAATTTTGAGCATAATGCAAGCAGTTTGATTTATCGTGAGAACGTGACAAAGCCCATCTTAACAGGCCAGAGTGGAAGATACTTTTTAAACAATCGTATAACACAGGATAATTTTATTTCTGAGGATTTCATTGGTCATCTTTTTGCAATTATTATTCCTGAAAAAGCGGACTTGAAAGAAAGTAGACAAGTGCCTTTAGAAATGGTAAAACTCAATCAATCTACCATAGATACTGATAAAACAAACAAGGCAAGAGCGGATTGGTTTTGGTTGGTTTTTTTAGGATTTTTCCTTTTTGAGCGAGTTTATTCAATGAAAAGAAAGCAATGAAAAGCGGCATCGACATATTGAATAAAGTAACTCTCAAATGGCGGTTGGTCTATATTGCCAATGCATTTCTTTTGGCAATTGGTTTAACATTACTTATCAGTTTTGTTATTGAGTTAAAAAGTTTAGGGTGGCTAGCTCTTATATTCATTCTAAGCCTGGCGTTATTTATTCTGGTTTACAGACCATGGAAGATCAATGCAAAGAGAAGCTCCAGGTGGCTTGATTTATCGTTTGGGTTGGCTCAAAACAGCTCATTTTTACTGGTTTCAGAAGTTGCAGACAGTTCATTAATAGCACAGGTACAGCGAAAAAGGATTTCAGAGATTCTGCTCGCCAATGAGGACAAAATAGGATGGCCCGCTTCGTTAAAAAATGGCTTCATTGGACTGGCTTTATTTGTCATTTCTGGATTGTTATTGAGTCTAATTGATATCAATTCACCCTCTGAGATTAATGAAAGAGAAAAAGGCATTGAGTTTATTTCAACTGATTCAGTAATCACAGATCAGGCACTTAGCATTATCAATCAAGAAGTGCGCATTAATTACCCTAAGTATACGAAACTGGCAACTACAACCAGCGAAAATTTTAGTGTTACTGCCCTTGAAGGCTCTTACATTACCTGGACGGTTACGTTCTCCGAGAAACCAAAAAGCTTAATCCTTGAAATGAACAACGGTAAGCAGCTGCCATTTAAAGCTGAAGGCGGAAGCTACAAACTGACAAGTCAATTGATAGCCAGTGGTTTTTACAAACTCATTTATACTGATATCAATCAAAAACAGTACGAAACAGAGCTTTATCAACTTATAGCTACGCCTGACAAAGAACCTGAAGTGTCAATCGAAGGTATTGATCGATTTACTGTTCTAGAAATTGATGAGCCTTGGAAGGTACAGTTTACTTCCAAAATGTCAGATGACTACGGGCTTGATTCAACCGCTATTGTAGCTACTGTTAGTAAGGGATCTGGCGAAGCCGTCAAATTCAGAGAGGAAAGAATGGCATTCGACAAATCCCTGAAAGTAGGCGGTAAAAGACAATCGCTTTCAAAATCAATTGACATAGCTAAGCTTGATATGACCCCGGGTGATGAACTGTACTTTTATGTAGAGGTTTTTGATTATAAACGACCCAAACCCAACAGAAACAGAACGGAGACCTATTTTGTGAGTATAAGAGATACCACCAAAATTGAGTTTTCTTTAGAGGGTGCATTAGGGGTAGATCTGATGCCGGAATACTTTAGAAGTCAGAGGCAGATCATTATCGATACCGAAAAGCTGGTAAAGCAGCGAGGAAAAATCCCCAAAAATGATTTTAATTTCACCAGCAATGAGTTGGGTTTTGATCAAAAGTCACTACGCTTAAAATACGGGCAGTTTATGGGAGAGGAGTTTGAAAGTGGAATGACAGAGTCTGAAAGTGAGTCAGCAGAAGCCGACCACGATCATGATGAAGAAGACCCTTTGGCCGAGTATTCCCATGCTCACGATAGTGACAATGAACATAATTTAGTGCCTGAAAGTGAAAAGAAAGAAGACCCTTTGGATGAGTTTAAGCATGACCATGAAGATCCTGAAGAAGCAACATTATTTACCTCATCCATCAAAGGCAAGTTACGGGCTGCCATGAATGAAATGTGGGATGCAGAGTTGTACCTGCGGCTCTATCAGCCTGAAAAATCGTTGCCTTATCAATACAAGGCACTTGAGCTTATTAAAGAAATTAAAAACCACGCTCGTATTTATGTTCATCGTATTGGTTTCGATCCGCCACCAATAAAAGAAGATAAACGGCTATCAGGTGATGTGAAGGAAGTCCAAACAGGTACCAGTACCATTGAGTCTGTCACCGAAAAAAGCTACCCGGCAATTGAAAAGGCTATCTTTTATATTGATGAGTTGATTAAAAAAGAATTAAAAGCATATGAGTCAGATATATTCAAAAACGCAGGCAATGAGTTAGCAGCAATCGCCATTGATCAACCCGGGAAGCATTTTATGACGCTTCAGCTATTACAAAAATTAAACTTAAAGCAGGTTGATGAGACTATTTTGTTTTCAACATTGAGAAAGGTTCAATCTGAATTAAGCAAGGCGTTGCCTTCAGAAGATGAGTTAAGTCCTCAAAATCATTCATCGGAGGATCGTCTTACACGTGCATACCTTAATCAACTTACCAATTCAATGAATAAATAATGGGTGTTTTGAATGCTGATTTGTGGTGGTATGTCGTTCCAACTCTGTTGGCTCTTTTAGCAGTGCTTGTTTTCCTTGAGTCGAAAAATGGACGGTTGTACCTTTCAAGATTGGTAGCAACAGTTGTGGCACTCATAAGCATTGTCTTGCTTTACCTGGAGCCATATTACTTTTCAGAAGTAGATGCTGATACTATCATTATCACAACCAAAGAGGCAAACAAAGTAGATAGTTTAAGGGTCAAGTATCCCAATAATAAGTTTATTGAATGGTCAGATACAATCAGAACATCGGACTTAACCAATCATGTCATTGTCAACGGTTATGGCATTCCTGAGTACGATTTGTACAAATTAAAAGGTAAAAAAGTAGATTTTATCGCAGCAGAGATTCCCAATGGTATAATCGATGTTTGCCATCAAAGCGAGGTTATTTTGGGTGAAAATCAGGTTGTTCAGTTAAGAGTAAATCAGCTAGAAAATACTTGGCTCAAGCTTTCGATGTTAGGAGGTGTGGTAGATTCGGTAATGGTTCAGAAAGACTCGATCAAAGCAGTAACTCTCAATTACAAACCTTTAGTGTCAGGCAAAACTTTGCTGAATATAACTGCGGAAGCCGAGAATACAGTAATACAGTTGGAGCAACTTCCTGTTATAGTTTATCAGCCAGATAAATCAGATGTTTTAATACTCAATGATCATCCAACTTTTGAGACCAAATTTTTGAAAAATCATTTGATAGCGCAAGGACATCGGGTATTTGTTCGATCAAAAATTACCACAGACCGATATCGCCATGAAAATTCAGGATTCGAGTTTGATAAGCTTCCATACTTGTCAGAGTCCTTGTTAGGTGAATTTGATGTATTAATAATTCCAGCTAATGACTTTTTCAGTCTAAGCAGAAATGAGCGATTAAATATTGAAAAGCAAGTAAAGGAGCGAGGCCTTGGTTTACTTTTATTGGCTTCTAACGCCTCAGACAAAATCCCAGACTGGATAAATGCCTCTTTTAACAAGTTAGAGGATGATAAACAGACCATGCAGCTGGGTAAAGAAAGTGTAGAAATTGAATCTATTGTCGGAATTAATTCAAATCAACCGTTGAGTGAATGCCACCTTTCGATTAATGATGTTTGTTTCAACCTATCTCAACCGCTAGGACTTGGTAAAGTGGGAATACTATCAATCATTAATACCTTCAAATTATCTTTAAATGGAAATGAAACCCAATATCAACTTCTCTGGGATAAAATTTTGAGTAAATTCATTTACAAGCAAATGAGTCCACTAACTATTGAGAGTCAGTTGGTTTATTTGGATGAACCAAATAAACTATGGGTTATAAACAATGGCGCTCCTAAGGTTGCATTCGACAGTGTGAGATTAACTTTCAGACAGCATGAGTTTATTGATGACCGCTGGCAAACAACGATATGGCCTCGGAAAGCTGGGTGGAATAACATCGTGTTAAGTGATAAACCTGAGAGTAAGTGGCAGTATGTTTTTCAACAAGATGAATGGAGTTCAGTAAAGAACTATCAAACACTAATATTGAATGCATCTTATTTCAATTCTATAAATGATTACGCAGCCAAAGAACGCGAAGTGAAAAAACTGATATCCAAATGGTGGTTTTTATTGTTGTTTCTAGTAAGTATGGGATATTTGTGGCTTGAGCCTAAATTAAGATGAACCGCAATAAAAAAATCTTTCTGGTATTTGCTTTAATCTTTTTCGGAATCATGATCTATATAGGTTACGATATTTCCTCCAAAACCACATTTCCAGGCTCAAAATCCCAGCTAAAGGAGCGTATTCAGGATGAGATACTTGAAAAGGATAGTTCAAAAAGCATTAAATCCGATACAATTAAATAGACCAATTATCCATTCGTCAGAGAATGCTGCAACTTATCGGTAAAAAAGTAGGTTGGTCGGTTTGGGTTTAGCAGTTAAGGTATTTGCTATTACATTTGAATCATAAGCCAACTATAGACAACGATTTGCCCCCTGAAGCTAGGTTCTTCACGGGGCATTTTGTTTTTAGCAGCTATATACCGCGAAAAACCTCAAATGATTCTAAATAATTAGGCACATACACATTGTCCCATTGTTTATCTATTCTTAGATAATGAGCTAATGCTAATGAGCTCTCTGCCTCACCATGCACTATAAAAGTCATTTTAGGAGGCGATTCTAAAGTTTCGAGCCATTGGTGTAATTCATTCTTATCGGCATGAGCGGAAAGGCCGGTTACAATATCTATATGGCATTTTACTTCTACATCGATTCCAAAGATTCTGCTCGTTGGCTCACCTTCTAAGATTCTTCTACCTCTCGTACCTTCTGCTTGATACCCTACAAATAGGAGCGTATCATTTTTTCTTCCTAGTCGGTGAAATAAATGATGCAGTATTCTTCCTCCGGTACACATACCACTGGCAGATATAATTATTGCATTAGAAGAAATATCATTTAATATCACAGATGACTCCTGAGATCGGTAATAATGAACAGTTGGATAATCAAACAAACCATTTCCTTTGAAATCTGAAGGAGAAAGCGTGTGGTAATCAGGGTATTTGCTATACAGGTTTGTGGCACTAATAGCCATTGGGCTATCAATATAAACAGGTACGTTAGGTATGCTGCCCTCACTCTGAAGCCTTTGCAGATAATACAGTATTAGCTGCGTTCGTCCAACAGCAAAAGACGGTATGAGTATACATCCACCTTCATCCAGTCCTTTTGTAATCTTCTCTTTCAATTGCTCTTCAATGTCAACGATATCATTGGAACGATCTCCGTAAGTTGATTCAATAAATAGGATGTCAGCATTATGTACCTGCTCTGGAGAGGATAGAAGTGGCTGATTGAAACGCCCTAAATCGCCCGAGAGTACAATTTTCTTGGTCATCTGAATTCCATTCAAAAGCAACTCTACAAAAGCACTTCCCAAAATATGGCCGGCATTTCTAAAGGTAACTTGCACATTATCGTGAATTTTAAAGTCTTGCTCATAACCAACGGTGGTCACCAATGATAGTGCTTGTTCGGCATTTTCTGTGGTGAAGAGTGGCTCTGGGACTGTGTGTTTCGAATAACCTTTTTTTCTGGCAAATTCAGCTTCTTCTTCCTGAAGTTTGGCTGCATCTAAAAGCAGAATTTCCAGCAGGCCAGCGGTAGCTTCGGTACAATAAATAGGGCCATTGAAACCTTGTTTTACTAATCTGGGTAGGTATCCTGAATGATCTATATGGGCATGAGTTAATACAACTGCATCAATAGATGAAACATCATGCGGAAACTCATCCCAGTTCCTTAATCGATATGGTTTAAGACCCTGAAAAAGCCCACAATCGACTAAAAAAGTAAAGTTATCTACTTCAAATAAATATTTGGAGCCGGTTACTGTTTGAGCTGCGCCTAAAAACTTAACTCTAACATTCATGTGCTAAGCGTGAAATGAGAAGATAGGAATACTTTCAGTTTCATTGATTATTGCCTGACTCAATGTATGTGCTAATTTTGTTGTTTTTCTTGGCATAATGGCCAATAGGTCAATTTTATTATCCTTTATATGCTTTTGAATTCCTTTAACGATGTCCTGCTCTTCAACCACAAAAAAAGCATGGTTAATATCTTTAAAGATAGCGTGTAATTCAATAGCCTCGTCACCTTCTTCTGTATCTAACACTGTATTTCCAGAAACATGAAGCAGATGTAATTCGGCTTTTTGATGATCTGCTAAATCGCGTAAAGCCTCTAAGTTTTCATCTCTCACTATATCTTTAAAGTCTGAAGCAAAGACAATCTTTTTAAAATGAAAATCTGTTTCAGCATCAGGTATTAAGAATACAGGGCATGAAGCTGTTTGAATAACCTGGGCTGCATTACTGCCATAATAGCGCGAAGAATGATTAGAACCTCTGAGTCCCATCACTAATAAATCATTCGACTTGCTTAATTTTTGAAGTTCCTCTGAAATAATGCCATCAAGATGAATGATTGGAGATTTCAACAAACCATTCAGCCAGGTATTAATCTCTTCAATCACATGCTCCTTGAATTCATTTTTCATGCGTAATTCGGCAGGAAAAATATGTACCACTGAAAGTTGGGCGCTAAACTTGGTTGCAAGTTTATTGGCAAATGCTAACGCTTGTTTTGAGCTGTTAGAGGCATCTACTGCGCATATTATCTTTTCAATTTTCATAACATAAAAATACAAAATGTGTTATTTTCAAATAATGAGTTTTGTCAGTCAGAGAAATGATTTGTTATACTTTTAAGTAATAAGCTGCCAATAATTAATTAACTTAATGTTTAAACATTTATTAGAATGAAAGCTGCTCAATTTATATGTTTGGCCTTAATAATTTACTCATGCTCTGATAGTTCAGATGATCCTGCTCCTGCCGTTGACTGTACGCAGGAAGGCCCAACCTTGAGTTTAGTAAGCACAACAGATGCAACAAGCTGCAATGCCAGCGATGGTACTATTGAAGTGGCTATTACGGGTGGTAAGGAACCTTTTGAAATACAGCTTAGAAGGAATGTTATTCAAAATACATTTATAGATGGCTTGAGTCCAGGTTTCTATGATATTCAAGTTATTGATGCCAGTGGTTGTACAGATGATTTGAATATTTTAATCAGTGCAGCAGGATCTGATTTAACCATTGATGAAATAAGTGCGACTAGTTCAGGGTGCAACACATCCAATGGTTCTGTTGAAATAACGGCTAGTGGAAGTGGTATTACCTATTTTCTGGATGGAGTAGAAAGCGCGGATAATACTTTCAATGGTTTGGCACAAGGGAGTTACACAGTTTCAGTAACAGACGATTCAGGATGTGAAGTAACATCAGAGATAACGGTACCATCAGGTACGTCATGGGCGGGCCAGGTAAAAGAAATTATTCAAGCCAATTGTGTTCTGAGTCAGTGCCACGATGGAAGCAGGGCATCTTTACCAGATTATAGTGAATTGTCAAATGTTCAAAGTAGGGCAGACGCCATTAAAAGCCGGACTCAGAGTGGTAATATGCCGCCAGCTAGTAGGCCTGATTTATCACAAGCAGAAATTGATCTAATTGCCTGTTGGGTAGATGATGGGGCTTTGGATAATTAACTAAATAACCCGTTTACTTCCACATCTATTCTATTCACGATTACTGAGAAATCTTCGGGCTTATTGACGAAATCTGTTTTGTTCATGTCAATGATCAAGAGCTTGCTATCCTGATAACCGTCAATCCAGCTTTCGTAACGCTTATTCAAGTTTTTTAAGTAATCAATTCGAATAGCTTCCTCATAGGTTCTACCTCGTTTTTCAATCTGGGCAACAAGTTTTGGAATATCGGCCTTTAAGTAAATGAGTAGGTCAGGTGCTTGCACATGCTGAATCATCGACTCAAAAAGGGTCAGGTAGCAACGATAATCTCGCTCATTCATGAGCTTGGATTCATACAAATTGGACGCAAAAATGAAGGCATCTTCATATATAGTTCTATCCTGGATGGTAGAAGTTTCGCTTTCACGAATTCGTTTAATCTGATTGAATCTGCTATTGAGAAAATACACCTGCAAGTGAAACGACCAGCGTTTCATATCCTCATAAAAGTCTTCTAAATACGGATTATCCTCCACGGATTCCATCTCAGCTTTCCAACCAAATTGTTTGGCCAGCATGGCTGCCAAAGTGGTTTTTCCACATCCAATGTTACCGCAAATAGCTACATGCAAACTGTTGTTCATAGCAAACAAAACTAATACAATTTGATTTTGGGAAAAGTGTTGTCAGCTTATATTTTATTAAACTTTTCACAAATTTATGATCAGGATGACTCTCAATAATATTTAAATGAAAAGGATTAAAATCATTGTAACTATAGGAGTTCATTAATGGCATAAGTAGAATTCATTCCAAAAAAAAAAGGACCACCCCTGATCCTTTTTAATTTTTAACCTAACCTCCTGTGGAGCGCTTACTTCCAAAAGGAGAACAAACTATATGAAGTAGTTTTTACCTACGCCTGCAAAGCTAGGTGCTTATTACTAGCAGGCGTAGGTTCTTTCATTATCTGTTTATTACTAATTAAGTCGGGCTCTTAATGCTAGGATAAAGTTCCTCCCTGGCGCAGAAACACCTGAGCTATAGGGCCTATATCGTTGATCTGTAATATTCTCCAATCCAGCAGTTACCGTTAGTTTATCAGATACCGGGAACATCGCCTTCAAGTTTAAAGTATACCAAGAAGGTGCATAGGTATTTCCTTCAGAATCTTTGGCGTATATTTCATCCTTGCCTTGTTCTTCCACAGTAAGGTCGTCATGACTAATTTCTCCCTGGTAAGAAGCATAAAACTCTAGTTTTAGTTTGTCATGATTAAATTTAAGTCGTGAGGTTCCAAATAGTGGTGCTGCATGTCGGGAACTGCTTGTAGAGCCATCATCCAGCTCTTCTTCACCCTGTTGATAGTTGATGTCAGATGTAAATTGAAAATGATCAGCCAAATTCAATTCAATACCTGCTTGCACACCATAAACTCGAGCTTGAGCCGCGTTTTGTATCGCTTGTACCTGGCTCAATTCCCCCTGATAAATGATGGAATCATTACCATTTAAAGTAAAGTTTCTGCGAACCAAAGCATTATCCAGTAATGTATAATAGGCAGTTAAATCAATCTTGGCTACTTCTCCAATTTTGGCAGCAACTCCAATATCAAAGTTATAGGCATATTCTGCTTTTAAATCTGGATTAGGAACTGTAATGGCTCCCGGCTCAGAATCAAATATTTTGCCTATATCGTCCACATTAGGTGCTCGAAAGGCTGTTCCAAAATTAGAACTGATTACCCAATTATCATTTGGTCTGTAAACAGCTCCTAAACTTCCTGTGAGTGATCCCTCTTCCAACTTAGCATTGTTGAAAGGAAAGTTGAAAAATTGCTGATCGAACGTAGCATCTATCATAAACTGATTGTAACGCAAACCTGCCTGCAATGACAGCTCATCAAATACCTTAAACTGCTCATTAATGTATACACCCAATGATTCCCAGGTAGCCGCAGGGTAACGCGAGGTACTTGCAATGGAGCTATTGGTACTAATATTCGTTTCAAATCCGCTAGATTCGACCTCATTAGAAACATACTCAATTCCATAGTTAATGGTATGTTGCTCACCCAGGTTTTTCAAGAGATCTATGTTCACCGAATAGGCATCTACCATTTCTGTCTGCGTGGTTCGGGTATCGCTATTTAAAGAACGATCAATCCTGCTTTCTTCAAACTTTTGATAGGCCAGGCGTACATTCATTTTATCGTACATGGTCGTCAGCCCCTGATGTGTGAGTGTTAAATTATTCATCATCCATTTCTGTGGACCGTAATCCCATTCTGCATATCTGGCCGTTCCGTTTCTTACTCTGTTGTGCCTGTCATATCTGCCATATGAAGATGTTTCAGATAAATGAAAGCCATATTGAATATCCCATTGTGCATTTGGCTTGAATCGCACTTTCTGCATCATGTTTATTTGCGAATAGGCCGTTGGTATTTGCAATAAAGGATCATCCTGGGTTATCACTACATCCGAAGAATCTTGCCTTTGTACATAATACGGCTTTAAGTAATCATCAGGCCCATCACTGCCTTGCTTCAAGTGGTCATAATCCCAAGAACTGAAGCTCGAAACAAATGCCCATTTATTCCAGCCTACATTCACATCTAAATGCCCGGTTCTTTCATTGTTAGCACTGGAAGTTCTAACTACGGCATTGCCGGTCACCTCTACTTCGTTACTTTCAGATAGCTGGGGTGTAAGCGTTTGAAAACTCATGACACCTCCAATGGCATCACTACCGTAAATCACAGAACCCGGCCCAAAGAACACCTCAGTGCTTTCCAATGCAAACGGATCAAGGCTTATTACATTTTGAATATTTCCACCTCTGAAGATGGCGGTATTCATTCGCACGCCATCTAACGTGTACAGTAAACGATTGGTGGCAAACCCTCGTATCATGGGACTGCCACCACCTTGTTGACTTTTTTGAATAAAGACTTTGCCCGATACATTTAGCAAATCAGCGGCTGTTTGTGGGTTTTGAAGCACTATTTCCTCTGTAGGAATCGAAACAATTTTAGTAGGTGTTTCACTACTTGAGAGTTCCCATTTAGTCGCAGAAATAACTATTTCATCCATAGAAAGGGTAGATGCTTTCATAGTTACATCAAAGCCCATTAATTGTAATTCCTCATAATTGGTATACACTGTTTTATAGCCTATCGATCGGATTTCTATTTTTTTAGAACCTTTTAATTTACTAATATCAGCTCGGCCGTTTTCATCTGTTGTTATAAACTCATTGGGCGATTTACTGGCAACAGTAGCTAATTCAACAGGGTTGCCGGAATTGTCTTTTACTGTGAGCACCTGTGCGCTTACAGCAATTTGCACGGCCATAAATAGCCATGTGCATACTATGTATTTCATGTATAAGATTAATTTTCGAGTTAAACTCGATGGTTTAAAATGATTTTAATGGATAGTGAAAATCAAGAATTGGGTGGGGGAGTAATGGGACACTGATCAATAGATTGATAGTGTATATCCAATTCTGTTTCGTTCACCAGTTCATACGCTACAAGTGAAATCAATTCAGTACTAGTTGGAATAGTGTAAGTAAGTATCTTTTGAAGTTTAATCCCTTCATCATCAGTGCTTTGATGTTTTTGTTTAGTTAGTGATTTCAACAGTTGGTTGAGCGATGATTCTTCCGTATCCGGCCAACACCAATAACTGATTTTATTGTCATGTTCTTCAGTATAAACAACATCAAACATAGCTCCATCAAACTCGAATTCTTTTGAATGTTCCCAACGAAGCTTAGTTCTTGCTTCTTCTTGGGATAGTGTGATTAATGTAAGTTCATTTTTCGGAATAGAACGCATCAACTCATGCTTAATCTCCCGCTTGACCTGCGTTTTTTTCAATAAAATGATCGACTCCATAATGGTGAATGGAGTAATCAGTAATATTGAAACGAAAAGAATAAGCAGATTTCTGACTGTCATAGTTCAACGTGAAGGTAGAGTAATTGAAAACCACAGTCAAAAATTTTTATTTATTTGGTGAAAATCCATGTTGTTAGGACTAACTACATTTTATTTGTGCTATGCCTTTAGTAAAATCCAGTTACAAACCTCCGTTTTGGATGCGAAATGGACATATAGCCACCATCGTACCCAGCACTTTTCGAAAGGTAGAAGGAGTAACATATTCAAGAGAACGTATTGACACTCCCGATGATGATTTTTTAGATCTTGATTGGATTAAGAGAGGCAACGATCAACTAGTCATTATTTCTCATGGTTTAGAAGGCAGTAGTAATAGGCCGTATATGTTAGGAATGGCCAAATATATGTCTGAAAATGGCGTTGATGTGCTTGCTTGGAACTGCAGAAGCTGTAGTGGTGAAATAAATCGCCAGGCAAGGTTTTATCATCATGGAGCGACTGATGATTTAGAAACTGTTGTAAATCACGTATTGTGTCAATTAAATTATAAGTCCATTGTTTTGATTGGATTTAGTATGGGAGGAAGTTTAACTATCAAATATTTAGGCGAAAATGATTCTCGACCAAAAGAAGTAAAGGGCGGAATTGCGTTTTCAATACCTGTAAGTCTTAAATCGAGTGTTGATCAGCTAACCCACTCTAAAACAGGGTTTTATAAGAAACGATTTCTAAGAAAGCTGGAAGAGAAAGTAAAACTAAAAGCAGAAACTTACCCAGGTTTAATTGAGTATGATGGATTTAAAGACATAAAAGAATTTGAAGACTTTGATAACAAATACACGGCACCCATTCATGGCTTTAAAGATGCTCAGGATTTCTACAAGCGAGCGAGTGCCGGTAACTACTTACCACAAGTTTCGGTACCACTCCTCATTTGCAATGCTGTAAACGATCCGTTTTTGGGTGAACCTTGCTATCCTTATGGCTTATGTGAACTTAGCGAAAACCTCTATTTGGAAACTCCGAAATATGGTGGACACGTGGGTTTTCAATTACCAAATGCAGATTATAATTATATGGAAAAAAGAGCCTTAGAATTTATAAAAGAACAGTTTTAATCTTCCAGTATTTCTTTGACCCGCCCAATTTGACCATCCTCTAAACGCACTTTAATTCCATGGTGGTGAGTGGGAGATTTAGTAAGCAAATCCTTAACTATTCCTTCAGTTAGTTTGCCTGTTCGCTGATCCTTTTTTAATACAATGGCTACTTTTAATCCGGGTTTGATATTTTCTCTTCGGGTTCCGTTCACAGTTGTTTTATATTATTAATTTAGTTGTAAATATATCCAGTTATGAATCGAATAATATCAATAATTCTAATCACTATTCTTTTTGCGTGTGAAAGTAAAAAATCATCTGAAAATGAAGAGAAAGCACCGGAGCAGACGCTAAGCCAACAAATGGTAGGCACATGGAGGAACTTGGAATTAAAAGTAACCATTAAAAATAATTCAAAGGACTCCGTATTGAATGTACCAGAAGGTAAGTGGCCAGAAATTTTAAATATTAATCCTATTGAAACAAGCTTTAACGAGGATGGCACTTTTGTTTCTGTATATAAAGATATTGGTGGTAATGTAATTATGTCAACTAATGGTACTTGGGGTGCTATAGGAGATACATTAAAAATGACTAAATCCAACTTAACCAATAGTTATCACGCACAAATTAATGAAGACATAGTTACGTTTAAAAGTTATCTTGATTGGGATAATGATGGTGAAAGAGATGATTATTACGAAGGCACTCAAGAAAAAATTAGTACTGAAGAAAGTTTATGAAAAAGACATTACGCAACATTATTTTCCTTGCATTAGCAGGCATATTACTATTTGGTCTCAACTATGGTTACAGGGCTATTCCCATTATTAGTGGCTACGGTGCCAAGAATTTATGTTCATGTGTGTTTGTCTCTGGCAGATCAGTGGATGATGTAAAAGCCAATGAGTTGAAGGTGAATCCGCTTTTATCAGCGGGTACTTTTGAAATTAATTGGGCTGATAGTTCCGCTACTGGAGATGTGTTTGGTTTAGTTAAAAAAAAGGCCATTTACAGAAAAGGACTAGGATGCACATTAGTTTCTGAGTTGTCTGAAGAAGAGGTTAGAAGCCAAAAATATTCACTAAGTAGTCTGAGCCAACCTTCCGATACATTGTATTGGCCGTATGGTACCCAAATGAGAGACACTAGTTATGCCAATGTTGATTATGACAAGTTAAATCAAGCTTTAGAAAATGCATTCAAGGAGGAGAATCCAGAAGTAAAAGTGAATACCAGAGGAGTAGTGGTTGTTTACAAAGGCACTATCATTGGAGAGAAATATGCCGAGAATTTCAATGAGCAAACTCCTCAAATGGGCTGGTCGATGACCAAAAGTGTTACAGCTACTTTAATTGGAATGTTGGTAAAAGATGGTAAGCTGGACATCAATCAACCTGCACCAGTTACATCTTGGGAAGATGACAGAAGTGAAATTACAGTTGATCACCTATTGCGTATGAGCAGCGGTTTGGAATGGGAAGAGGTTTACAGCGGCCCAAGTGCAGCAGTAAGCATGCTGTATGAAAAGGCCGATATGGGAGGATATGCAGCCTCAAAACCGTTGCAATATCAGCCAGATGAAGTTTGGTATTACTCAAGTGGCACCTCAAACATTTTGGCTAAAATAGTACGCGAGAAAGTGGGAGAGGAGGATTATTACAATTACATCAGAGAAAGATTATTTGAACCACTAGGCATGACAACTGCCGTAATTGAGCCAGATGCCTCTGGCACCTACGTAGGTTCTTCCTACATGTATGCTTCGCCCAGGGATTGGGCTAAGTTCGGGTTGCTATATTTGAATGGAGGTGAATGGGATGGTAATCAATTATTACCTGATGACTGGACAGACTATGTTTCTACACCTACACCTGGTGCGCCTACTATGGAATATGGAGCCCATTTTTGGCTAAATGGCAATGCTCCAGTAGAAGGCCAGCATGTCTATTATCCAGATGCTCCTAAAGACCTGTTTAGCGCCAATGGTTTTGAAGGGCAAAGAGTGTTTATCATTCCTTCAAAAGACATGGTTATTGTACGTTTAGGACAAACCAAAAAGCGCGGTTCTTTTGATTTTAATCAGTTTTTAAAGGAGGTGTTGGGGGCGGTAAATTAAATCTCCCCCAAATCCACCTCATCACTATAAAACTTTACTACAAATTCGATTGATCGTGATTCAATATAGTCTATCACATTTTCATTGGCCACATAACTGATTTCGTAAAACTTACCATTGAGAGAATACAAGAGTTTTTTCACTCCTAATTCGTGTCTGTCACCAATAAACTCTCCGTGTTTAAATAGATAATCGGCCTTCTCCCGAATGTTCATTATTCGATATTAATACTTTTCCATACTCGGGTCAATCTCATCGGCCCAAGCCAGTATTCCACCCTTAAGGTTATACAGATTCTCTAACCCTAGTTTACCTTGTAAGTATTGGATTGCCTGCCCGCTACGAGCCCCACTGCGACAATGCACCACCACTTTTTTGTTTTTTGCAATTTTATCTTCGTTTTGAGGAATATCACCAAGTGGTATTAACTCACCATCCAGTGTAGCAATTTCAACCTCATGTGGTTCGCGCACATCTATCAATTGAAAATCTTCCTTGTTCTCAATCATTTCGTGAAGTTCTTTCACTGTAATTTCCTTAACCATTTTATTCTTGTTTGGATGACAAAATTCTTCGTAATCTATTAATCCAGTGATAGTATCCCGGGCATTCGTATTTTTAATTTTAATTACCCGTGTTTCCATCGACTGACTATCAAATATAAAAAGCTTTTCAATTAAGGGTTGGCCAATTCCACAAATAACTTTAATTGCTTCATTCGCTTGAATGCTGCCAATAATACCCGGCAAAGTACCTAACACACCACCTATTTCACAATCAGGCACACTCTCAGGATTTGGCGGAGTAGGATAGAGGTCTCTGTAATTGGCACTCTTATTTACGTTAAAGACTGCTACTTGCCCTTCATATTGATAGATAGAGCCGTAAATGAAAGGTTTATTCTGTAAAATGCAAGCGTCATTAATCAGATAGCGTGTCGGAAAATTATCAGTACAGTCAATAACCAAATCAAACTTGTCTATAATTGAAAGTGCATTTTTTGAGTTTAAATTGAGATTGTATTCTTCAATTTCAACATGATGGTTCAGCTCCTTTAGCTTTTGTGCTGTTAGCCTTACTTTTGATATGCCAATTTCCTGTTCTTTATATAGAATTTGTCTTTGTAGGTTAGAAATTGAAACCACATCTGAATCAATTAGGCCAATACAACTTACACCTGAGGCAGCCAAATAAGAAGATACCGGGTTTCCAAGACCACCGCAGCCTACTATTAGCACTTTAGATTTTTTTAATTTCTCTTGCGCTTCAACTCCAAAGTCTGGCAGAGGAAAATGTCTTTGATACCGTTGTATTTCCTCTTTACTGAGCATTAGAATCGCTTTAAAACCAGGTCAGAAACAGTATCACCAATAGATAATGAAGACGTGGCCGCAGGAGATGGCGCATTACAGACATTAATAGCGTGCTCATTTTCGATAATTAAAAAATCATCAATTAAACCACCATTTCTATCACAGGCCTGAGCTCGTACACCCGCACCACCTTCTACTAGGTCATTTTCAGTAATTTCTGGCAGCAATTTTTGTAAGGCTTTAGTAAATGCTGCTTTCGAAAATGAACGATACATTTCTCCAAAACCTGTTTTCCAATATTTCATAGCTACTTTTTGAAATCCAGGCCATGCTAATGACTCCGCCAATTCACTAAGATTTATATCAGATTTTTTATAACCTTCCCTCTGAAAGGCTAACACTGCATTTGGTCCTGCTTCTACACCACCTTTAGCCATTCTGGTAAAATGTACTCCAAGAAACGGAAAATTTGGGTCAGGCACAGGGTATATTAAATTTTTAACCAGGTATTCCTTCTCTTTTGATAGCTTGTAATATTCACCTCTAAATGGAATGATTTTAACATCCAATTTTTGATTGGTAAACTTCGCCACTTTGTCTGAGTATAAACCAGCACAGTTAACAACCAAAGTAGACTGGTAGCCGGATTTGCTTGTTTCAACATGGCATCCATCGCTGCCTGTGGTTATGTTTATTACCTTCTCATCAAAGTGTATAGAACCACCAGACGTTTGTATTAGCTCAGCATATTTTTGTGAAACCAATTTGTAATCAACAATACCGGTTTGCGGCACAAAGATTCCTTTTACACCATTCACATGAGGTTCATACTCCTTTAATTCCTCTCTGTTTAATGGTTTTATATTCTGCAAGCCGTTTTCAGCACCTCTTTTTTCAAGATTATCCAATAATGGTATTTCTTCTTCTGAGGTAGCTACCACCACTTTACCACATAGCTCAAATGGGATATCCTGCTTTTGGCAGAAATCAACCAACATGTGATATCCATTAATGCAATTAGTAGCCTTTAAACTGCCCGGTTTATAGTACAATCCTGAGTGAATAACTCCGCTATTATTTCCGGTCTGATGTTTAGCTATTTCACCTTCTTTTTCGAGTATAAGTAACCTTAAATTGGGACTCTTTTCCAGGAGCTTTAAAGCCGTTCCTAATCCAACAATTCCCGCTCCTATAACTATAATGTCGTATTTCACATTTATGGTCATTTATGAAGTTGCAAATATACCCAAACAGGTCACATTTAATTATCTTCGAAGATTGACAAAAAATCCAAACCCAATGAATAAAAAAATGAGATTAAATGTGCTCTTGCTAAGCACACTTTGCCTGTTTGCTTTTAGTTCATTAGAAGCGCAAAAAAAGAAAAAGAAAAAGGGCGAAGAAGAGAAACCAAAAACAGAAGAAAAAACAACAATTGCCAGCAAGGTAAAAGGTCATGATAAATTAGAAGGACTTTTTACTTTTTATCGAGATACTACATCCGGTAGTATTATGATGGAAGTCTCAAAAGAGCAGCTGGATAAAGAGTATATCTATTTCAGTCAAATTGCGGATGGTGTGTTAGAAGCATATTCGTTTAGAGGTGCTTACCGGGGCTCAGATATATTTAAAATACGAAAGTTCTATAATGAATTAGAGTTCGTAAAAGTGAATACCAGTTTCTATTATGATCCTGAAAATCCATTAAGCAGATCTCAGGAAGCTAATATGAGTAACTCATTGTTAGCAAGTGAGAAAATTGAAGTTGAAGAGAACGGAAAATATCTCATTAAAGCCGACAACCTCTTTTTAAAAGAAACATGGTCACAGATTAAACCTCCAAGCTTCCCGGGTCAATCGCCAACGGCTTTTAAACTAGGAAGTTTATCCAGCGAAAAAACGAAAGTACGTGCTATTAGAAATTACCCGCAGAACATTGATTTTAAAGTGGAGTATGTATACAGCACTTCTTCTGTGTTAAATGGTGGTTCTAACGCCATTGCTGATGCCAGAAACGTGAGTATTTCTGTTTTTCATAGTTTGGTAGCAATGCCTGAAAATGATTATAAACCTCGTTTTGATGATCCAAGAGTTGGATATTTTACTACTCAGGTGGATGATCAAACTTCAAAAGAAGCTGTGGCTTACAGAGACATGATTAATCGTTGGCATTTAGTTAAGAAAGATCCAGAAGCAGCTGTTTCAGAGCCAATAGAGCCAATTACTTGGTGGATTGAAAACACAACACCGTTAGAATGGCGAGAGTCAATCAAACAGGGTGTGTTGGAATGGAATAAAGCGTTTGAAAAAGCTGGTTTTAAAAATGCTATGGTGGTTAAAGTTCAGCCAGACACAGCAGAGTGGGATGCAGGAGACATTAGATACAATGTATTAAGATGGACTTCTTCACCTAACCCTCCATTTGGTGGCTATGGGCCAAGCTTTAAGAACCCAAGAACAGGCCAGATCATTGGTGCTGATATAATGTTGGAGTTCGTTCATCATACAAACAGAGTAAGATACTCGAAGTTGTATAGCTTATCTGCAAATTCAGATGAAGAGTTGCCAGCCTGGAATCCTGGAGATGAGGCAAATTACTGTATGTACAGTGGCTTAATGCTGGAAAACAACCTATTCGGACAAATGGCAGTTGCTGCTGAAACTGATGAGTTGGATGTTTTGCAGAATGAGGCAATGTTAGAGTTAATCATGCATGAAGTAGGCCACACACTTGGATTAAATCACAATATGAAATCTTCACAGTTATATTCTCCGGAACAACTTTATAATAAAGAGTTTATTCAGGGTAAAGCACTTACAGGCTCAGTAATGGACTATGCAACAATAAATCTGACTAAGGATCGCAGTAAGCAAAGTCACTATTATTCTACAGTAGTTGGTCCTTATGATGTTTGGGCTATCCAGTTCGGTTACACTCCAGATATTTCTGATGTAGATATGGACAAACTATTGGCAAGGTCTACAGAGCCTGAGTTGATGTTTGGTAATGATGCGGATGACATGCGCAGCTCAAGCAGAGGTATCGACCCAAGAATTAATACTGGTGACTTATCAAATGATCAAATTACTTATTCTATTGATAGAATTGAGTTGGTAGATAATTTGATGAAGGACCTTAGAGAAAAGTACAATGATCCGGGTGAATCTTACCAGGAACTCAGACAGGCTTACTACATTCTTTCACGTCAAAGAGCACAAGCAGGCGAGGTGATGTCGAGGTTTATTGGTGGTATTTATGTAGATAGAGCAATGCAAGGCCAGCCAGGAGCAACTAAGCCATATACTCCCGTAAGTGAGTCCGAACAAAAAAGAGCAATGAATGGAATTAGTAAATACATGTTTGCTCCAAATGCTTTCAACACATCTAATGACATATACAATTATCTTGCTCTTCAGAGAAGGGGTTATAATTTCTATCGTGGACCTGAGGATCCTAAAATACATGAATCTGTTCTTAGCGCTCAAAAAGATGTGTTAAGTCATTTATTGCATGAAAACACATTGCAGAGGTTGGTTGACTCTGAACTTTATGGTAATTCGTATCAATTAGGTGAGTTTATGACAGATTTGAATTCTGCTATTTTTGATGCAGACATTAGCGGAAATGTGAATACGTTCCGACAAAACCTCCAGATAGAATATACTAAAATGCTCACAGAGATTTTACTTAAGGATAAGTCGAGCAGTTATTCAAACCATGCTAAGTCAATGGTGCTTTATAATTTAAATGCCATAGACCGAAAGGCTACTAATAGTTCAGGGAATACACTTTCTAGAGCGCATAAGTCTCATTTGAGAGCGTTAATTAAAAATGCGTTGGATGAATACAAAGGTTAATGTTTAACTATAGAAAAAGTAAAAGGGCGACTTTGTCGCCCTTTTTTATTTATCGTCTTTTTCAAAATCCAGGCTTACTGAATTAATGCAATATCTTAAACCGGTTGGCTCAGGCCCATCATTAAACACGTGGCCTAAATGCCCACCACATCGTGCACATACCACTTCTTCTCGAACCATTCCAAACGAAGTGTCTTTCACTATTTCAACATTTTCCTCATTGATAGGCTCATAAAAACTTGGCCAGCCTGTGCCTGACTCAAACTTTGTTTTAGAGCTAAACAGCTTTGTCTGGCAAGCTGCGCAGTAATATGTTCCTTCTTCATGATTATCCCACAAATCTCCCGTAAATGCTCTTTCAGTTCCTTTTTCCCGAAGCACATAATATTCTTCATCGGTGAGTTCTTTTTTCCACTCTTCATCTGTTTTTTCAATTTTGTCAGTGGAACTTTTCTTTACCATCGATTTTGTAGTTTCCTGACTCTTGCTACAGGAAATCAAACTTAAAATTAACGTTAAAGATAATAGTGTTTCGCGTACCATATTGTTGTTTCATTTGATACTTGTCTTAACTACTATCAGATAAAAAGGTTTTGAAAGCCCAATGTATTGTCTGCTAGTTGACAGCAAATTTAAAACACTAGAAACGAGCTAATTGTGATTTATAATTGCTATTTTGAAGTTAATTTTTGAAATTAAATTAATTGCAGGTTAATTTACTCTCAGTATGTTAAAAGTTGGTTTCAGTAAATGGATAATCACTGCCTTACTAAGCTTAGGTGCAGTTGTCGCTAGCGCTCAAAGTTATCAGCTCCACACAGTTTATATCTACAGTTTTATACGTTATATCCAATGGCCTGCTCCGTTAAATGAAGGAGATTTTACTATTGGTGTCCTTGGTGATTCGCCAATCATTGAACACTTAGAAAAGATGGCCGCCAGCAAGAAAGCAGGCGCAAGATCAATTGTTATTAAGAAATTTAATGGAACCGGAGATGTTTCTGGCACCAATATTCTGTTTATATCAAAATCGGCTTCTGA
This sequence comes from Fulvivirga lutea, assembly GCF_017068455.1. Lineage (NCBI taxonomy): Bacteria > Pseudomonadati > Bacteroidota > Cytophagia > Cytophagales > Fulvivirgaceae > Fulvivirga > Fulvivirga lutea. Next base: position 3,016,390 of record NZ_CP070608.1, on the reverse strand, counting down.
AATGCTTACAGAAGTTAAGGCAAAGGCATTATCAAATAATACACTAATAATATCTGAGAAGGAAGGGTTAGGCATGGAAGGCAGCGGAATTAATTTTGTGGAGAGAAATGGTAAATTAGCATTTGAACTAAATAAATCATCGGTTGATGAAGCACAATTGAAGGTTTCATCAGAATTATCCAGACTGGCAATTGTAATTTAAAACTTAAGTACTCAATCAGCGAAATATGCGAAAGTTTAAACTAAACATTGGAAACAAAATTTTTGGAGGTTTCCTAATCCTAATAATCTTATTTGTGCTTAATGCCGCTGTAATATTTATTACTGGTAATGGTATAGATCAGGTTGTAAAGAAGTCTTCAGAAATAATAAGACCAAGTAAAGAAGCAATTAGCGACTTTAAACTGCTTGTAACACGCTCAAAAATGCTAAGTATTAACTGGGTGTATGTGCAGTATAATGTTGATGATAAGGAAGCACTTAAGGTGTTGCACTCTCAGGATTATCCAGCTTTAAAAGATCGTATAGAAGATCTTCAAAAATCATGGGAAATCGACAGTCAAAGATATTTAATGGATACCGTCAAAGCGGAATTTGAAGCTCTTCTTGAAATTGAAAAGGACATTATGAGTCAGCTCGTAACCTTTGAGAATTACGAAGACCCGCTAGTGAAGTTATTAGCAGAAGATGCCATCGAAAGTCAGGTTATACCAATGACAGCATCAATTATTGAAAAGCTTGATAAAGTGGCTCAAATGCAGCAAGAAGTGACGCAAGAGTCTGACGAGGCTTTGACTGATGCTACAGTTCGGCTGAGGAGTATCACCATTATACTTGGAGCTATTATCATACTTATTGGCCTGCTTAGCGCCTACTTTATGGCTAGATCTATTACCAACCCAATCAATTATATTAAAGATGTGGTTGTTAAGCTTGGTAAAGGTGAGCTTGTGGAAGATCAGGGCAAGAAATTTAACAATGATGAAATTGGTGAAATGGCCATTGCCATGGATAATCTAATTCAAGGTCTAAGGTCTACCACCATATTTGCTGAGAACATAGGTAATGGAAAATACGATTCTGAATTTAAGCCATTGAGTGATCATGATGTGTTGGGTAATGCGCTTCTTGAAATGCGCAGTAACCTAGCAAGAGTAGCTGAAGAAGATAAAAAACGTAACTGGTCTACAGAAGGGTTGGCCAAATTTGGAGATATCCTACGTAGAAATAATGATAACATTGAAAAGCTTTGCGATGATATCATCAGAAACCTGGTAACCTACATGGGTTGTAACCAAGGAGGAATTTATATTATTGACGACTCAGAAAGTGGCGAACCATTTATGACATTAATGGCTTGCTATGCCTGGGATAAGAAAAAATACATTGATCAAAAGATACATAAGGGAGAAGGCCTTTCCGGTCAGGTATGGCAGGAAATGGATACAATCTATCTAACTGAAGTTCCTGACAACTACATTAGAATCACATCAGGGCTAGGGGACGCGAATCCTAAGAGTGTACTAATCGTGCCATTAAAAGTGAACGAAGAGATTTATGGTGTGGTTGAAATAGCTTCTTTTAAAATGTTTGAAGACTATGAAATTGAGTTTGTTCAAAAAATCGCAGAGAGTATAGCTTCTACAGTTTCTTCTGTTAAAATCAATGCTACTACTCAAAAGCTGTTAGAAGAGTCGCAAGAAATGACCGAGCAGATGAGATCTCAGGAAGAGGAGATGCGCCAGAATATGGAAGAGTTGCAAGCCACTCAGGAAGAGATGCAACGTGGACAATCTGAAGCAGAATCTACGATGGAAGCTATTAACAGTTCAGTGGCCATTATTGAGTTTGATGAGCATGGAACAATACTTAATGCCAATCAGAACTTCCTGGATTTAACGGGTTATTTCAAAGATGAGATTCAAGGCGAAAGTCATAGAATTTTTGTTAATAAAGACGATAAAGCAAGCGATGAGTACAGACAGTTCTGGAAAGATCTGGCTGCCGGAAGGTCTAAAACGGGCGAATTCAGTCGTTTAGGAAAAGGCGGTAAGGTTGTATGGCTGGCTGAGAATTACGCTCCTATAAAAGGCAGAGATGGCAGTATTAACAAAGTAATGCTGGTAGCTATGGATATCAGCAAGTTTAAAGGGTAAGTATACCAAGCTGAAATTAATTTGGCATTATAATCAAAAAGCGAATTGGCTAGACCGATTCGCTTTTTGTCATTTTAGAGATTTTTTGATTCAGTTCCTTTGAGTTCAAAGCCAAATCATGAACGCCTAATTCTTTGAGCAATACTTTATGCTTAGGGGTAATATGTTTGCCACCACAGAAGCCAATCACAGTCATTCCGGCTTCTAATGCTGCAGTACAACCGCTGATGCTGTCTTCAATTACTAAGCAGTCCTGCGGCTTCAATTCCAGCTTTTTGGATGCATAAAGGTAAACCTCAGGGCTAGGCTTAGGCATACTTACCTGAGACGATGAAAATTGAAAGAGAAATTGCTCTGATAATTCAACACTTTCAACGGCATGCTTTATTTGGCTTAAGCCACTATTTGACACCACAGATTTTGGAAGTTCTATCGACTTCACTACTTCAACAATGCCATCAACCGGCCTAATGTCGCTATAAACACGCTCCTCCACATTCTTTATGAGCATATCAATATCCACTCGCTGATCAATCTTAAATTGCTCAAATATATGTCTGAAGGTTTTGCCTGTATAATTAGCTAAATAGTGTTTTACAGTTATGGACAAACCAAAAGTGCTTAATACCGGGGCCATTACTTCAGCAGCAACAATTTCGCTATCTACAAGCACACCATCACAGTCAAAAATAATATGTTTGAACTTCATTGGGTTGTCTGATTGATGTACAATGATAATTTTTTACTCACAGCTATTCTACTATTTTTAGCTAAATTGCGAGCTTAATGAGTAATAAATGCCTGTAAAATTTAAAGACCTAAACCTTGAAGACAAATTGGTGGAAGGTATTGAAGCCATGGGCTTCAAAGAAACTACACCTGTTCAAGAACAAACAATCCCGTTAATTTTAGAAGGAAGGGACCTAATTGCATCAGCACAAACCGGCACAGGAAAAACTGCTGCCTTTTTATTGCCGGTTATAAACAAGATTATGAACCTGCCGCATGATGAATTTGTAAAGGCACTAATTATTGTGCCCACACGGGAACTGGCCACGCAAATAGATCAGCAGCTGGAAGGTTTATCTTATTATACATCTATAAGTTCATTGGCGGTATATGGTGGTGGAGATGGTTCTGAATTTTCTCAGGAAAAGAAAGCACTGATGAATGGGGCTGATATTATAATAGGCACGCCTGGTAGACTAATTGCACATTTAAATATGGGCTATGTTAAGTGGGATAAGTTAGGGTTCTTAATCCTTGATGAAGCCGACAGAATGTTGGATATGGGCTTTAATGAAGATATCATGAAAATTGTGAATAAGCTTCCGAAAGAACGCCAGAGCCTCATGTTTTCAGCAACAATGCCAAACAAAATACGGGATTTGGCACGTAAGCTATTAAAGAACGATCCGGCTGAAATTAACATAGCCATTTCAAAACCAGCAGAAAGGGTGGTTCAGGTTGCTTTTTCAGTGTATGATACCCAAAAGATTGAATTGGTGAAGCATTTATTGAAAGCTAAAAAACTTCAAAGTGTCATTATTTTTTGCAGCACAAAATCGAGTGCTAAAGCCTTAAATAGAGAATTAAAGAAGCATGACATTGCATCTGAAGAGATTCATTCAGATTTAGATCAAAAGGAAAGAGAAAATGTTTTGAGGAGCTTCAAAAATAAAAAATTGAATGTGCTGGTAGCTACCGATATTTTATCCAGAGGGATAGATGTTGAAGATATTGAATTGGTAATTAATTATGATGTGCCTAATGAAGGCGAAGATTATATTCACCGAATTGGTCGAACAGCGAGAGCAGCTTCTAAGGGCGCTGCATTTACATTTGTCAATGAGAAAGAACAAAGAAAATTCTACCAGATAGAGGAATTATTGGGCGATCCGGTACCAAAAGCAAAGTTGCCTGCACATCTTGGCGAAGGCCCTGTCTATGACCCATCGAAGTTTACAAGATCCTCTAATCGAAAATCGAAAAGTAGAAATAGTAAAAGGAACTAGTACTGCTGATAGAACTGATTTAATGCCGGCACTAGCTGATCATAAATAGGCTTGGTAAATTCTATAAAAAGCACTTGTGGTGCTGGGGGCGGAACATCATAAGCTGCGCAAATAGCTAGTTGTTCATCGGTAAGAGCGCGTTCATCACCGTTAAAATTTCCCCATTGGGTAAACCAAATAAACTCACCAGTGAACTTTCTATGTGTTAATACTGCCTTCGAATGAGCATCAACTGCTCTCATACTAAATAAACCTCTGGATTTCACCTCTTTTCTATTGACGGTAAGTTTTGCTTTCACTGTTCCATAGACATTCACTTCTTTGCCATCTCTCACTTTTGTTTTACCTACTACAACACTATCTCTTGTAAATGTTTCTGTAATTCGCTCTATGTGAGTTTCACCAACAACAAAATCATCAAACTGTAGCCTCAGATATTGATCTACATAAGGTAAATCTTCAGCATCAGCCTCCGCTTGAGTGTAGAATCGTACAAATTCATTACTTCGGTATTGGGAGTGTAAGTATTCTTCCACTTTATCCTGAAAAAAATCGGCACTAAGGCTGTAAATAGAAGGAACTGGTATTTGTTCGACAATTACTTTTAACGTTGCTGTGAATTTGGCTTCGTCCATTTTACTTCTAACATCTTTGAAGCCGGGCACAAATGAGTCTACATCTCTAAAATGGTAATACGCCTGTTTGGCATCTTCACGTGTATTATTGCTCAAATAATTCATGCCTATAGCATAACTTTCTTCAGCTGCCTTTTCTTTTAGATCAGCTACTTCGGCAAAATAGTTTTTAGGGTTGGAAATTACTTTTCTGGCAGCGGGAGAAGCTTTGATGTTTTGATGTAGATTATTAATGGCCTCGTATGCCTGCAGCTTCTTTTTGTATTTATACTGATCGTTGCTGATCATAGCTTGTTGCGCATTATCTTCCAACGTTTGAATAGCTAGAGGATAACTTTTTCTCAATATTTCTTTCGATTTTTTGTGATTAGGTTTCTGCCTTAATCGATTGATAGCTTTTACACAGGCTTCGTAATAACTGCCTCGTTCGAAAGCTTTTTTTCCTGATGTACAAGCAGAAAAAAGTAATGGAATAGATAAAATGATGAGTAATAGTAATGCTCTCATAAACTATAATTTAGGGCACAATTAACAGAATTGATACCAAAAATAATAATTGTAAATAGGTTAAAATTGACTTTCGAATTGCGAAAGTGCCTTTAAGGCCTGAGCTCTTACTTTATTTTTAATGATAGGAGTGAACCCTAATAGTAGGCCGACAGGACCGAGTGCCATTTGTGCCCATTTCCACATGCTAAAAGAATCTCTATGGTCAATAATTAGCCCATCCTTAAATTTAAAATTGGCTTTAATTCTGTTTTTAACTAGTCTACCGGTTTTAGAAAAATGATAATCTGCTTCCCAATTGCAGCTTCCGACAGAGTCAGAAGCATTGACATTAGAGTATCTTATTTTGAGTTCTGAATCACCTTGCTTCAAAAGCATTCGCCACATGTTTGACGCGTGTTGCTCTTTTAATTCTCCAAATACAGGGTCTTCGAAAGTTATATCCTCGTGATAGCAGCTGGCCATGGTTTCAGCATCTCTGTTTTGAAATGCCTCGTAAAACTTAGTAATTAATTGGATATTGGACTCCTGGCTCATAATTAAAGATAGTTAATCGGGCATCAATATAAGACCCTGAACTTGATGGTATGCTCAATTTGTCGCAATTCTCTGATGAGCTCATTATCATATTCCTTATCGATATCTGTAATCACATAACCGATGGTTTCATTAGTCTTTAAGTATTGCCCCACAATATTGATCGCATGATCAGCTAACACGTTATTAATTTTCGCCAGAATACCCGGCATATTGTGGTGAATATGAATTAATCGATGAGCATTTTGTAGCTTGGGCAACTGAAGGTTAGGAAAGTTAACGCTATTGGTTGTTCCACCTGTATTGATGTAATCCATAATTTTATTTGGAACAAAAGCTGCAATGTTTTCTTGCGCTTCCATGGTGCTACCACCAATATGCGGAGTTAGAATGGTATTAGGTAAACCACGCAATTCAGACATGAACTCTTCGTCATTACTTTTTGGTTCTTCAGGGAATACATCAACGGCACAACCAGCCACTTTACCACTTTCTACATTTGCTTTTAAAGCTTGTAAATCAACCACATGGCCACGACTTAGGTTAATAAAAATTACCCCATCTTTCATGAGATTGAACTCGTTAGCACCTATGATATCCTGATTCTCCTTTCTTCCATCAACATGTAGCGAAACGATATCGGATCTTTTGAGTAGGTCTTCTAAAGAATCGCACTTCGTAGCATTACCCAATGCCAGTTTCTCTTCTACATCGTAATACAGTACATTTAAACCTAATGACTCTGCCAAAACAGAAAGCTGTGCACCAATATTACCATAGCCAATGATGCCAAGGCTTTTACCTCTTATTTCAAAACTTCCTTTCGCTGATTTATCCCATTGGCCTTCGTGCATAGCCGCAGAGCGATCAAAAAGCTTTCGCATGAGCACGATTATTTCTGCAATGGCTATTTCAACAACAGATCGTGTATTACTAAATGGAGCATTAAATACTGCTATTCCTTTTTTAAGACATTCTTCCAGATCAATTTGATTAGTGCCAATGCAAAATGCACCTATGGAAATTAAGCGTTTGGCATTATCCAATACTTTTTTTGTAACCTGCGTTTTAGAGCGGATACCGAGAATAGATACGTTTTTAATCTTTTTAACCAGCTCGTCTTCATCAAGTCCGGCAGGGTAAACTTCTACGTTATAACCTTCATACTTCATTAATTCTATGGCCTTGGGATGAACACCCTCAAGGAGAAGTACATTAATTCTGTTCTTAGGATAAGATATTGCTGTGTTCAAGTTATTAAGATATAAGAATTCATCCAGGCTTGGGGCAACATGATCCGCTTTTTCTGTAACGTTATTTCTTTCTACATTTTCTGTGAAAGCATAAAACTTATTGGCAAGCCCGGCTGCTTTAATTTCATAATCGGTATAGCCATCACCAATGACATAAATATCTCCTTTTAATTCAAGTGACCGAAGCTGCTCTACTTTTCCATTATTCGATGAGAGTACATTGTCTTTATTAAAGCCTACAATGTTTCCGGCTGAATCGAACTCAAAATCATTCGCATAAACATTTTCCGGTTGTATATGGTATTCACTAACAATGGGTACGATAAAATCTTTAAACCCATTAGACATAATGAACACATTATCAGCATGAGCTTTAAAAAAGTCAGTGTTTCTTTGAAAGGATTTCGAAACCAACTTACGCAACTCTTCTATTAGCTTGGGTAAATGGCTTTTGTGTGCCTGAAGTATTTCAATTCTTTGTTCCAGAGATTCACGAAACGAGAAAGAACCATTCATTCCCTGGTCCGTAATGCTTTTGATTTTTTCTAAACGTTCTTTTTTATCGGGAGCATCTTTTAGGGAAATCTCCCCAAGAATATCTAAGGCTTCAACTTGTGTGAAGGTGCTATCAAAATCGATTATAAAGTATTTCTTATTTCCTTTGCTCATCTTTCAAACCGTATCAAGCGAAATAAGCAGATTAATTCATCTTAATAAAGCTTATTGAAGATTAAATTATGTGAGTAAGTTTTGCAATCGTTTGCTTACTCGCCTGATCCTGACGCATAATTATTTCATGTTTATGTAACCTTAGGTTTTATGATTCGTTATACTTTGGTATTCTATGTATATAGAAAAACAAAACTATGATTTCAAAGAACCTAACAGCAGCATCAACCAAGCCCATTATTCTTGGAATACTTAAACAAGGAAATAGTTATGGGTATCTGATAATTAAAAAAATTAAAGAGCTTTCTGATGGCAAGATGAAGTATTCCGATGGTATGCTTTATCCGGTATTGCACAGATTAGAAAAGGATGGTTTAATCGTTTCTCATTGGACTGTAAAGGATGATGCGAGACCTAGAAAATACTATGAAATAACCGAAGCAGGAAAGCAGGAACTCATTGCAGAACAAGAACAATGGTCACAAGTCAACTCGGTACTTAATGCCATTTGGGGTACAGCAACAAAATGATTCAGTAGCAATGCAATTAACTAATACAAACAGATTATTAATCACCGCGCTATTTTTTCTAGTAGCATTGGCGGTTATCCTTTATGAACATTTTAATGGTGGAGTAGCATCACACTACTTTTTGCATGATAAGAATATGCCAAAGTTGTCTAATTGGTGGAGCTTGTTAACTCTGCCTCTAGCAGCATGGACAGGACTCATTTTCATTAGCAAGAAGACACCTGTTACAAAGCAAGTTTACATTGGGTTTATTGGAGGTTTGTTATTTGGTTTACTCATAACAGTATTGTTCTATACTATTCCAGATTTAACTTCTTACGGTTTACTTCTAACCTTCGGTATTGCGTTATTTATCCCTCTTTACACAGTGGAGTATTATCTTGGGTTTGTCTTAAGTATGATTGTTGGATTTGGAGGTGTATTGCCAGTTGTTATAGGCCTAGTTCTATTAGTTATATACGCCATTGAGTATCATTTTATTAGAAGGTTATTCCTCTCACTTATAAGCAAATTCTGATATGTTTCATCTAGAAAGATCTATACAAAAATGGCTAAAGCAATTCCGAAAACATCGTGCTTTCGATCATGGTCATATTCGAGAAATGGAATTGCATATTAAAGATCATATTGATGATTTAATTGCAGAAGGCCTTACGGAGGAAGAAGCTTTTAATACGGCTGTTCAAGAATTTGGCGAAATACCAACTATGGCAGACGAAGAATTTACTACTCAACAAGTTCGATCAAACATTCCACTTACTATGTATAGAAATTACATCAAAATTGCGCTTAGAAGCGTTACAAAACAGCCATTTTTTAGCTTTCTCAATGTGATGGGGCTTGCGATTGGTATGGCGGGTGCAATACTTATTGCGCTATATCTTTATGAAGAGCTTGGGTATGATCGCATGTTCACCCAATCTGAGTTAATCTATCGAGTAAATATTGATAATAAAACAGCTGGTGAGGTTACTAAATATGCCTCTGTATCTGCTCCTTTGGCAGATGTTTTAAGGACTGATTTTCCTTATCAACAGCTAGTTACCAGATTTAGAGAAGTTGATCCTATTCTAATTAAAAAGGAAGGGGCTGAGTCAAACGCTAAAATAGACAAAGTCACAGCTGTTGATGAAACGTTCTTTGAAATGTTTGGTCTATCACTGATAATTGGAAATGAAGAAGATGCGCTACTTAAACCATTTTCTCTGGTTCTAACGCGTACAATGGCTGAAAAATATTTTGGATCGTCTAATGATGCAATGAATCAGTCAATGATTATAGATGATGGCGAGAGTTATGTTATTACTGGTATTATCGAGGATTTTCCTTCAAACAGTTTCTTAAAGAATTACAGTATGTTAATATCCTTATCAAGTTATAAGGATGCAAAAACCGAAGCTTGGAATACGTGGTATTTTCCAACATTTGTGAAATTGAATTCTACTCAAAATCAGCAAGACCTGGATGTGTTTTTAAGTGGGGTAGTGGAAGGTTATTTAATTCCTTGGGCCATGACGTTCATACCTGGGTTAACTGTGGAAAGCTCACGTAAATCCTCAGAAGAAACTGGGAATTATATGCGCTTTAGTTCCATAGCATTAACAGATATTCACTTGAACTCTCAGGACAGATCGGGAGATTTTAATGAGAATGGTGACATACGCAATATTTATATTCTTGCTATTGTAGGTCTGTTCCTAGTAGTTATGGCGGTGGTAAATTTCATGAATTTATCTACAGCTCAATCGTTAAAGCGAGCCAAAGAAGTAGGTATTCGCAAAACAGTGGGCTCTAACCGTTTCGGTTTGGTGAGGCAGTTTTTGGTGGAATCTGAATTAATAGCAAGTGTTTCAGTAATCCTGGCTTTGATTTTGGCTGTTACAATGCTGCCATTTTTTAATCAATTGGGCGGAACATCATTAACAATACCTTTTGACAGTATTTTGTTTTGGTTGATTGTGGTTTTATCCACGCTGATCTTAGGATTGTTGGCAGGGATCTATCCTGCATTAGTAATTTCCAGATTTGCTCCGATTAAAGCACTGGCTGGTAATGGTAAAGTAACAAGCTCTGGTGGATTGATGCGTAATGTATTAGTTGTTTTTCAATTTACAATTTCGGTTTGCTTTATGGTGGGTACACTTGTTGTTTATCAGCAACTGCAATACATTAAAACTAAATCTCTGGGCTATGATAAGAATCGAATTTTGGTCATTGATAATGTAAAGTCAGCTGGCAATAATTTGAATGTATTCAAACAAGAAGTTCAAACTCTTGCACGTACTGAAAATGTTTCGCTAAGCAGTTTTTTGCCTACTCCATCAGATAGAAATGGCACTACATTTTTTAAGGAGTCTTCATTAGGGCCGAGTGATGCCGTTATAATTGGCAATTGGAGAATCGATCATGATTATCTGGAAACGCTTGGACTTGAGTTGGTAGCTGGAAGAAACTTTGATCCAACTAATGCCGCTGATTCTTCAGCATTATTGATAAATGAAACATCATTATCCATGTTTGATATCAGTATTGAAGAAGCCATAGGTATGCGGGTGACAAGAGATTTTCAGAGAGAGGATAAAGAGAATATGGAGTACTATACTGTTATAGGAGTTGTTAAGGATTTTCATTTCGAATCTATGCGAAATGCTATTAATGGTCTTACTTTTCGTTTGGGGGCAGATGCCAATAAGATGATGGTGAAGCTTAAAGGTGGAGACTACCAGAAAGCTATCGAGAATATTCAGACAATATGGGAAAAGGTTAGTCCTGGTCAGCCCTTTGAGTATTATTTTATGGATGAATCATTTGATAATACTTATCGTTCGGAATTGAGACTGGGGAGTATTTTTCTGCTCTTCACTTCTCTCTCCATATTCATTGCGTGTATAGGTTTATTTGGCTTAGCGGCTTTCAACACAGAGAAAAGAACCAAAGAAATAGGAATACGAAAAGTGCTTGGGGCGGGTATAGGACAGATTTTTGTGAGATTATCAGTCGACTTTTTGAAGCTTGTAGGTATTGCACTGGTAGTAGCACTTCCCCTAAGTTGGTTGCTTATGAATAAATGGCTGCAGAATTTCTCATATCGTATAGAACTAGGTGTAGGGCTACTTATTATTTGTGCGCTTTTAGCTGCAGGAATAGCAATATTAACTGTTAGTTATCAAAGCATAAAAGCTGCTATTGTCAATCCAGTTGAAAGTCTGAAAAATGAATAGTTATGGTGTTGTAACCAATAGATTGAGATATAGCTGTTTGATGATAAAAATAGATCTCAATCTACAACATGAAGCTAATTGGTAACATTACAAAACAACTTTTGAAATGCATTAAGTTGATGATTTACTGAACAAGAGATTGTCTTTCTGTTAATAAGCAGAGGACAATGGATCTATCAGTCTGTCACCGTTAGGTATAATATTTCTTTTTCAACCAAAAAGAAACTCTTACCAATAGGATTAATGCAGGAACTTCCACCAAAGGACCAACAACACCTGCAAATGCCTGTCCGGAGTTGAGACCAAAAACAGCTATGGCAACGGCAATGGCCAATTCAAAGTTATTCCCTGCAGCGGTAAAGGCAATTGCCGCATTTTTGTCATATTCTGCACCCATTGCTTTGCTGATGAAAAACCCAATTAGGAACATCAATGCAAAATAAATTAATAGCGGAATGGCTATTCTTACAATATCCATTGGTATCTGAACGATCAGTTGACCTTTTAGAGAGAACATCACCAAAATGGTGAACAGCAACGCAATCAAAGTCATAGGTGATATTGTCGGGATAAATATTGTTTTGAACCATTCTTCACCTTTCATCTTTACTAAGACTGTCCTACTCAAAATGCCCATTAAAAAAGGTATACCCAAATAGATAGCCACACTCTCAGCAATAGTAGCTATGGAAATGTCAACGATTGCGCCTTCAAACCCAAAATAAGGAGGTAGTATGGTAATAAATATCCATGCATATAAACTATAGGCAAATACCTGGAAAATACTGTTGAGAGCCACCAACCCAGCACCGTATTCGCTACTACCTTCTGCCAGATCATTCCAAACCAACACCATGGCAATACAGCGCGCCAGGCCAATCAGAATTAGTCCCACCATATATTCGGGATAGTCTTGAAGAAATAGCACTGCCAGCGCAAACATTAACACAGGACCTATGATCCAATTGAGTAATAACGAAACGGACAGCACCTTTACATTCTTGAACACCTGTGGCAGTAGTTTGTAATTTACCTTTGCCAATGGAGGATACATCATCAAAATAAGGCCAATGGCAATAGGTATATTAGTGCTGCCAGTACTAAATGAATTAATAAAACCAGAACTCGATGGAAAAAAATAACCGATACCAACGCCAAATACCATTGCAAGGAATATCCAAAGGGTTAAGTATTTGTCTAAAAAAGAAAGTTTTTTTTGTTTATTGATCATTATTTTTCTCTGATTTTTGAGAATACATAAAACATTTCGTTAGCAATTTGTAACGAACGTTCTAAGTATTTCTCTGCCTCTTGATCAGTGCCATCAAATTCTTTTGGATCGTCATACCTTACCGGAATGCGTTGTTCAGTGCCAGGTATAAACGGGCAGTTTTCATCTGCATGGGAGCAAGTCATTACAGCCGCAAAACCTGAGTTTGGGTTGATAGGATTATCGTATACTTTTGAAAAAGCCAAGATTGGTTCTTCTGAATCACTATAATAAACTTTGTAAACGGGGTTATCAGCAACTTCTCCTTCGATTTTTAATCCCGATTTCTTCAACGCTTCAACTGCACGTTCATTAAAGGCTGTAACCTCAACACCGCCTGAATAGGTTGCTATAGATATGCCATAATAAGCAGCGGCTATCTTAGCCCAAATTTGAGATAGTTGGCTTCTGCGTGAGTTATGAGTGCAAATAAAATTTAATCGCACAGCCTCTTTCTTTGCTAATTTATTGTTGATGTAATCAATTAGTTCTTTTAAAACCGCCTTTCGGTCATTAGTTATGGAGCTTATATCTAATTGAGCAATGGTTTCTTTTAGTGGATGATACATTGTTTAAATTCCTACGATTTTACTTCTTCTTTCTAATAATATGTTGTCTATCCACTGGCCGTTCAATTGTCCAATGCGCTCTTTGTAACCTATCATTCTAAAGCCACATTTTTCGTGTAGCGCTATGCTGGCCTTGTTCATAGGAAATACGCCTGCCTGCAAAGTCCAAATGCCATTTTCCTCACTTGCGGCTATAAGCGCATTGAGCAATTGCTTGCCAATACCTTTGCCACGGGCTTGCTCAGCTAAATAAATGCTTACTTCGGCCACACCGCCATATACACATCTACTCGATACAGGTGATAGTGCAGCCCAACCTAACACCGTATTACCCTCCACAGCCACCAAACGCCCATAGGGTAGGTGGGATTTGTCCCAGTCTTCCCAACCAGGTACTTTGGTTTCAAATGTGGCAATACCAGTAGAGATACCTTGCTGGTAAATGTTAGCTACATCTGGATAATTTGATTTGGATAACGATTCTATCTGCATAAAATTAACAACAATTCCCACCGGGTGTGCAACAAGCTGCTTCTGTGGTTAATTCAGATAATCTTACTTTTGGTTTTGCTGCAGGAATGCCGCAATTGTCTTTGGCAAGGCAATCAGTTAGGGTGGTGGTTAAAAGAAAATTTTCACCATCAAAGTCCAACCCATATTTACCAATGGTAGTACCCTGATATTCTACTTCTATTTCCAAATCACCCATTTCCAATACCTTTTCAGAAAGCTCAATTATTTTTAGCAGCTTTTCAGGGTGTAATCTATGATCATAATCATTGGCTTCCCAAAGTTGAAAGTTAGCCTTTTCTTCTTTACGAACAGTACCACCACAATCGATAAAGTGCTTATTGATTTTACCTACTTCGGTAACGTGGAAATGCCCCGCAACCATAGAACCATCTGGTAATTTAAACCCTATAGTTTCAAGTGTTAAAAGTTGTTTTTTGATCTCTGAGAGTTTCATAATGTTAAATTAAATTTTAAAATCGTAATAATGCGATGAAAGAAGGCAAATTTTTTAAGTGGTTATAGTCAATGGATTTACGAATTGATTCATAATAAACTTAATAATGCCTAGATTTTTCCAATTGAGTTCTTTGTTGCTTATACCGCCATGATTGGGAAGTGATCTACAACAATTGTGATTATTGCTCATATCTGGATTTTGGTTTTTTATTTGATTCTTCATGTTAGTAATTAATATATCGTAATATTACGATGGATGTATTTAAATTTTTTTAGCAACAACCGTTGCTTGGTACATAGGCTTCAAAGAAAGAAGCAAATTGAGACTTCACCTTGTCCCACATCTCATCGTTGATGCAATAACATACACTTGGACCTTCTATAGTTCCTTTAATTATACCTGCATTTTTCAATTCTTTAAGATGCTGTGAAACGGTAGACTGTGAGAGCGGAAGTTCTTCTACAATGTCGCCACAAATACAAGATGGACTGTTAATCAAATGCTCTATGATAGCAATGCGAGCCGGATGACCCAATGCTTTTGCCAGCACAGCCATTTGATTGTGTTTAGCACTGAATTGTTCTGATTTTGAGTGTCCCATACTACCTTAATCGTAATTAGCCGATAAAAGTTTCATTCATCGTAAATTATTTCTAAATACTTTATAAGCGTTTATCAACCCATTTGTTGAACTATCATGCGTAGTAACTTCATCTTCACTTCTAAGTTCTGGCAGAATTTGCTTAGCCAATTGCTTACCTAATTCCACACCCCATTGATCAAAACTATAAATATTCCAGATAACACCTTGCACGAATATTTTGTGCTCATACATGGCAATTAAGCTTCCGAGTGTTTCGGGGGTAAGTTTCTTAAACAGAATAGAATTGGTAGGCCTATTGCCTTCAAAGACTTTAAATGGTTTTAATTGATCTGCTTCTTCTATTGATAATCCCCCTAATTCAGCTGCTACTTCATCTTCTGTTTTACCGTTCATTAATGCCTCGGTCTGGGCAAAGAAATTGGCCAAAAGTTTTTCATGATGATCGCCTAATTGATTATGACTTATCGCTGGAGCCATAAAATCGCAAGGAATGAGTTTGGTTCCCTGATGAATCAGTTGATAAAACGCATGCTGACCATTTGTGCCTGGTTCTCCCCAAATAATAGGCCCTGTTTGGTAATCAACTTTTTTACCGCCCCTGTCTACATACTTGCCATTACTCTCCATATCACCTTGCTGCATATATGCTGCAAAACGATGCATATACTGATCGTATGGTAAAAGAGCATGAGATTCGGCACCAAAGAAATTGTTATACCAAACGCCTAAAAGCGCCAAAATTACAGGTAGATTTTCCTTAAAATCTGCTTCCTTAAAATGGTTATCCATTGCATGAGCACCACTTAAAAGCTTTTCAAAGTTATCATAGCCAATGCTGCAAGCTATCGATAAGCCAATGGCCGACCACAATGAATATCTTCCTCCAACCCAATCCCAGAATTCGAACATGTTTTTAGTATCAATACCAAATTCTGCAACGGCACTGGCGTTTGTGCTAATTGCCACAAAGTGATTTTTTACGGCAGACTCAGATCCTCCATTATACAGAAACCAGTCGCGTGCGCTGTGGGCATTTGTCATTGTTTCCTGAGTTGTAAATGTCTTTGAGGCAATCATAAATAATGTGGTCTCTGCATCCACTTTTTTCAAAACTTCAGAGATATGAGTACCATCAACGTTTGATACAAAATATGTTTCTATGTGTGGAATCTTGTATGGTTTCAAAGCTTCGGTAACCATTACAGGACCTAAGTCCGAGCCGCCTATTCCTATATTTACGATGGTGTTAATGGTTTTTCCACTATAGCCTTTCCACTCACCGGAAATTATTGCTTCTGAAAATGATTTCATCTGCGCAAGTACTCGGTTAATGTCAGGCATAACGTCTTTGCCATCTATTAAAACTTTGTTGTTAGATATGTTTCTTAAAGCAGTATGTAATACAGCTCTTTTTTCAGTGGCATTAATAGGGTCACCATTAAACATGGCATGGATAGCATCTTTTAAACTACACTCATTGGCCAGTTCAACTAATAATGGAAGCGTATTTTTATCAATCCTATTTTTAGAATAGTCTAACAATATATCTTCAAACAGTACAGAAAAGTTAGAAAACCTCGCTTTATCATTCTGAAATAAATCTTTCATGTGAGTACTTGAAACTTCCTCAAAATGAGATTTCAGCTTTTTCCAGGCCTGTGTTTTTGTAGGATTGATATCTTTAAGCATAATAGTTCTAATTAAAAGAAGGCAAAACTAGAATTTTTGATTAGTGTAGGTGGTTTTGATTGAAAAAAAATTACTTAAGAAGTACTTTACCATCACGGCTCTAATATTGGCTGGTGAGGTGATATTTCTGTTACCCTTTGTTGTCACTCGAATATACAGACCTACATTCCTTGCAGTTTTTGATATCAATAACTTTGAATTAGGGTCTGCCTTTTCAGTATATGGAATTACTGCCATGATTTCTTATTTCCTGGGAGGACCAATTGCCGATCGATTTGAGTCCAGGAAACTTATTTCATTTTCATTGGTAGTTACTTCATTAGCTGGATTTATCATGGCCAAAATACCCTCATTACTCACTCTAACTATCTTATACGGCTTTTGGGGAGTAACCACTATTCTTTTGTTTTGGGCAGCATTTACAAAGGCTACACGCGTTTGGGGTGGTATTGAAGATCAGGGAAAGGCTTTTGGATTAGTTGATGGAGGTAGGGGGTTGGTTGCGGCTTTGCTAGCATCACTTTCAGTTATTATGATAGATTTCTTTATTCCGGAAAGTATTGCCGAACCATCTGTACAAGTTCTTTCAAACGCCCTTAGTAATGTTATATATGCTTTTTCCTTATTCACACTTTGCACTGCTATTATTACCTGGTTGGCAATTCCTAAGTATGAAACTGCAACTATCAAATCAACCAAGATTGATTTAGAAGGCCTTCGCTATTGTCTACGAAAAAAATCAGTATGGATTCAATCTGGAATTTTGTTGTGCGCCTATGTGGCCTATAAATGCACCGATGATTTCTCACTTTTTGCGTATGATGTACTTCATTATGATGATGTTAGCTCTGCACACATTGCCACTATCGCATTTTGGATGAGGCCAGTAGCTGCATTAGGGGCTGGTTTACTTGGCGATAAGTATCTCCATTCGAAAATAGTATCAGTCTGCTTTATGATAATTATTGCAGGTGGCTTAACCATTTACAGCGGGCTAATCAATGAAAATAATGGAGTACAAGCAGTTATTACTATTGCAGCGATAAGTGCCGGAATATTTGGGTTACGCGGCTTGTATTATGCGCTCTTTAAAGAATCGGATATTCCATTAAAGTATACAGGTAGCGCGGTAGGAGTGGTCTCTGTCATTGGTTTTACACCTGATGTTTTTTTTGGTCCTCTCATGGGCTATTTGCTAGATGAGTTTCCAGGTTCAAGGGGTCATGAATATTTATTTGGCCTGCTGGCAATAATAGGAATGATTGGTATTATTGCTTCTTATTTTTTTACTCAGATAAAAAATAATATTTCCAATAGTTACGAATGATAAGTTAGAAAACCATGACCTATATAATTGATCATAAAGAACAGATAATTGAAAGCCTCATTCTTGTATTATTATACTTTGTATTACGCTTAGTTAGCAATAAAATAATTAATAGCGTAGGACTAAAATTTGCCTATCCGCGTGTTCGTGTTCAAATGCTGAGCAAAATCATCAACTCTATTTTATTTTACATTACTGCAGGAATTGTCCTTTTCATTTGGGGTGTAGATCAGAACAAAATAGTTTATTATACCACATCATTGTTAGCAATTATTGGTATTGCCTTTTTTGCCCAATGGTCTATCATTTCTAATATTACTTCAACAATAATTGTTTATTTCAGTCACCCTGTAAAAGTGGGTGATACAATATCCGTTTTGGATAAGGACTATCATATATCCGGTAGAATTATGGATATAAGCATTTTCTTTTTAACAATAAAAACGATAGATGGTGAGGAAATAACTATGCCTAGTAACATATTTATGCAGAAGATGATTAAAAAAGATCGCACGGCAATAAACAAGGGTGATAAATAAAGACGAGAAGTTTCAGAGACCTTTAATCAAAACTAATAAGGTGGTAAAGGCTATAGATTGCTCTTGCTATTTAAAACGTTTACTGTAAGCATTAGGAATAAAAAAAAGCAGCTGTTAAGCTGCTTTTAGTAGCGAGAGGGGGAATTGAACCCCCGACCTCAGGGTTATGAATCCTGCGCTCTAACCATCTGAGCTACCTCGCCATAATTTCTCTAACTATTTTACGGAAGAACTTTTACCCCCGTCCGCCAACTGGCGGATATGAATCCTGCACTCTAATGCTGACGTTACGTTCAGCATCGTGACAAGCTTTGCTTCGTCAACGACCATCTGTCCCGATAGCTATCGGGAACCTCGCCATTTGTTAAATGGAGCGCAAACTTAATAAGTTTGTGTTTTAATTACCAACCCCTTCATAATTTTTATTTTGTGTTGGCACTTTCATAAAAATGGTATAACTTAAGCAGCGATGAGTAAGTTTTTATATACTGGTGATTTTGAGATCAATGCATCCAAACCGATGCTGTATCCATACCTAAATTCAGCAAGTGGTTTAGCCCAATGGTTTGCAGATGATGTAACCATCGATGAAGATAAAGTATACAACTTTATTTGGGATGATGAAGACCACAAAGCCAAAATGGTTTCGCACAGAACGAATCACTACGTTAAGTTCGAGTTTCTTCCAGAGACTCCTGAAGATGAAGAAGACCCTGCTTACTTTGAAATAAGATTGGAATTGAATGAAATAACGCAATCCGTTTTTATTAAAATCACCGATTATTCTGAGATGGAAGATGTAGAAGAGTTGACTGATTTATGGCAGGGACTCATCGATAATTTAAAAGAAACCGTAGGCGGTTAATCAATCTCTATTTTATTACTTAATTTTGGCCTTCTTTTTGCTCAATGAGGCTCAATGAAGCGCATAGATAAGTTAATCATATCGTCATTTTTAGGTCCGTTTATCCTGACTTTTGTTGTGGTAGTGTTTATTCTGCTCACCCAACACATGCTCAAATACTTCGATGACATTGTTGGCAAAGACTTGGGTTGGGATGTTTTGGCTCAGCTACTGTTCTATTTTGCGGTGTTTATGACACCAATAGCAATTCCCCTTGCTGTTTTATTATCATCATTAATGACATTTGGTAATCTAGGGGAACACTTCGAACTAACAGCCATCAAAAGTGCCGGTATTTCATTACTTAGGGCACTTTTCCCCATTTTTATTTTTGTATTGGGTCTATCTGTAGTTGCATTTTATTCTAATAACTACTTCGTTCCAAAGGCTGCACTTGAGGCCTACAGCTTGTTATACGACATCAAGCAAAAGAAACCAGCCTTAGATTTAAAGCAGGGAGCATTTTATAATGGTATCCCTGATTTTAGTATTAAAGTAGAGAAGAAGAGTGATGATGGAAAGACCATTGAGGATATCATCATGTATGATCATCGAAACTCGGTCGGCAACAAGAAAGTAATTCTGGCAGACTCAGGATTAATGTACACCATTAACAATGATCGTTACCTGAAATTGGAGCTTTTCAGAGGGAATTTTTATTTCGAAGATTACAAAGAAACGGCTAAATCAAGGTCTGATGAAACAATGGCAAGAAGTAGCTTTGAACGTAGTGAGTATGTATTAGATCTATCATCTTTTGGTCTCGATAGAACAGATAAAAGCCTGTTTGAGGGTAACCGTATAATGCGCAATATGAGTCAACTCACTAATGATGTAGATTCTGTTCAACGCGGCATTTATGAAACAAAACTAAAAGTATTTGAAGAACCTAAATTCACTTTCTTTTATCACTTAAGGAACGACACAATTCCGCTTACTGATGACCTGAAGGCTGCTCAGGAAAAGTTAAATGCATATAAAAGAGAGTTAGAGGTACAAGATTCTCTTGCCAAAGCCAGCCGTGAACTGGTAAAGCAAGACTCCATAAAAACTAAGAACAACAAAGTAGAAGAGGAGAGTAAAGAAAAGACACCTGATGTGGTTCAGAAGCAGAATAAAGAAAAACAGGTTGAACCTAATACTGTGGCTAAAGTGAAGGAGGGTAAACCAACAGCCTCTAAAGAGAGTAGTAAGACGTCTTCTGAAACGGAAAACAATAAAAAATTGCTCACAAGAGAAAGTGCGAAAGTAGTTACACCTGAAAAGCAAGAGTTGAATGTTGAAGGTGCAAATTTAAAAGAGCTTAGAAGAAAGAAAAAAGCTTTAGCACCAGTAACTAAAGATACAACCACTATTAAACCTGCACCTAAACCCAAAAAGAAAGAAAGATCAAAAAGTAATACAATTGTTAAGCGCAACGAGCAAAATAAAAATAAGAGGCAGAGAAGAGTGCCTCCTGTGCCAGTCCAAACAGTTACTCCACAAGTTAAAAAGGATATCAATGATACCCTTAACCACGAGGAAATAGTTAAGTATGTAGAAACTGAATTGAGCGAACCTTCCATGCGTACCGTTCAAACAACATTGAATAATGTGCGACAGGCAAGGGCCAAGATACAAGCACATAATACAACATTAGAAAGGCAGGTATACGATCAAAACGTTTTTGCGATACAGTATCATAAGATATTAGCCAATTCTGTAGCGTGTATCATCATGTTTTTAATCGGTGCTCCGTTAGGTGCAATTATTAAAAGAGGTGGATTGGGTATGCCTGTTTTATTGTCGATTATCTTTTTTATTATTTTTTATGTGATTTCAATGACTGGTGAAAAGTATGCTAAACAGGATTTAGTTGATCCATTCGTGGCAATCTGGTCTGCAAACTTTATTCTTTTACCTGTTGGGTTATTGTTTTTACGTCAGGCCCGAAACGATGCCCGATTGTTTGAAGCAGACTTCTACAATGTTGTTTTCGATAAATTCAAACAATGGTTCAGTAAGAACAAAGACAAAAAAGAAATTACATCTAAATAATTGCTACTTATTAAGTTTAATGTTACTTTTGCGGCTTAATTTTTAAGAAACTAAACTTTTGCTAGTCATGTATTTATCTAAAGAGAACAAAGAAAAGGTTTTCGAGAATCATGGTCGGTTAAAGTCTAAGAGTGATACTGGTTCACCAGAATCGCAAATAGCACTTTTTACCCACCGTATCACTCACCTTACAAACCACATGAAATCTAATAAAAAAGACTACTCTACACAGCAGGGTCTTTTAAGATTGGTTGGTAAGAGAAGAAAATTGCTCAACTATCTTCACAAAACTGATATCGAAAGATACAGAGCTATAATAGCTGAATTGAACTTGAGAAAATAATAAAAAGGGAACCCTCGGGTTCCTTTTTTTCATTATGGTTAGTTTTAACCATTCAACAGAAATTTTTTAACAATAAATATATATGCAGATTATTAACAAAACAATTAACCTACCTGATGGGAGAACCATCACCATTGAAACTGGTAAGTTAGCTAAGCAAGCTGACGGTTCAGTTGTAGTAAGAATGGGTAATACCATGCTTCTTGCAACAGTGGTGGCCAACAAAGAGGCCAAAGAAGGTGTGGATTTTTTACCTCTATCAGTAGATTACCAAGAGAAGTTTGCTTCAACTGGTAAAATCCCTGGAGGATTTCTTAAGAGAGAGAGTAGATTATCTGATTATGAAATTTTAATTAGCCGATTGGTTGACAGAGCTATCAGACCAATGTTTCCAGATGATTATCATGCTGACATTCAGATCATGATTTCATTAATTTCAGGAGACGAAGATTCTCTTCCCGATTCGTTAGCGGCATTAGCTGCTTCTTCTGCGCTTGCAGTTTCAGATATTCCGTTCAACGGACCTATTTCTGAAGTACGTGTAGCTAGAGTCAATGGAGAGTGGTTAGTTAATCCAACAAAGTCTCAAAAGGAAGATGCCGATATGGATTTGATCGTTGCTGCCAGCATCGATAATATCTTGATGGTAGAAGGTGAGATGAAAGAAGCTTCTGAAGATGATATGCTAGAGGCTATCAAAATAGCTCATGATGCAATCAAAGAACAATGCAAAGTTCAAATTGAACTTGAAAAAGAAGCTGGAAAAACAGAAAAGAGAGAGTATTCTCATGAAACTAATGATGAGGAACTTGAAAAAAGAATGAACTCTGAGCTATATGACAAGGTTTATGCTGTAGCTGCAAAACAGATAACTGATAAATCAATCAGATCAGAATCATTCTCAAAAATAAAAGAAGAGTTTGTAGAAAGCTTAGGTGAAGAACATGAATATGATTCTACCCTGATTTCGAAATACTATAAATCTATACAGAAGAAAGCTTGTAGAGACCTAGTATTGAACGAGAAGAAAAGATTAGATGGTAGAAAAATGAACGAAATCAGACCTATCTGGTCAGAAGTTGATTATTTGCCAAGCGCACACGGTTCTTCTGTATTTACAAGAGGTGAAACACAATCTTTAAGTACTGTTACATTAGGTACTAAGCTTGATGAGCAACTTATTGATGGAGCCATGTACTCTGGCACTAACAAATTCATGCTTCATTATAACTTCCCTGGTTTCTCAACTGGTGAAGTAAGACCAAACAGAGGACCAGGTAGAAGAGAAGTTGGTCATGGTAATTTAGCTTGGAGAGCGTTAAAAGATATGCTTCCTGAAGAAAATCCATATACAATCAGAATTGTTTCTGATATCTTGGAATCTAATGGTTCTTCATCAATGGCCACTGTGTGTGCTGGTTCATTAGCATTGATGGATGCGGGTATTCAAATAAAAGCTCCTGTATCAGGTATTGCAATGGGTATGATCTCTGATGGTAAAAACCATGCAATTCTATCTGATATTTTAGGTGATGAAGATCACCTGGGTGATATGGACTTTAAAGTTACAGGTACTGAGAAAGGTATTACTGCTACTCAAATGGATATTAAAGTAGATGGTTTATCATACGAAGTATTAAAAGAGGCATTAGAGCAAGCTAAAGAAGGCAGACTTCACATATTGAATGAAATGAAGAAAACCATTGCCGCGCCTAAAGCTGATCTTAAGCCTAATGCTCCAAGATCTGTAAAGTTGACTATTGATAAGGATCTTATTGGTGCAGTTATCGGACCTGGTGGAAAAATTATCCAGCAGATACAGAAAGATACTGGTGCAACTGTAGTTATCGAAGAAGTTGATAACCATGGTGAGGTAAGCATTTTTGCTGTTGATCAGGAATCTATGGACGGTGCATTAGCCAAAATAAAAGCTATCGTAGCTCAGCCAGAAGTTGGTGAAGTGTATGATGGTGTTGTAAAATCAATTATGCCTTTTGGTGCATTTGTTGAGTTTATGCCAGGTAAAGATGGTCTTCTACATATCTCCGAAATTAAGTGGGAACGTGTTGAGAAAATGGATGGCGTAATGGAAGTTGGAGAGAATGTGAAGGTGAAGTTGATAGAAATCGATAAAAAAACTGGCAAATTCCGTCTTTCACGAAAGGTATTATTGCCAAAACCTGAAAAGAAAGAAGAAACAGCAAGTAAGGAATAATTAAATATTCTACAAATCTTGCCATTTGGTAGTTAATTCTTTAAAATCGTTGTTGATCAGTTATGAACGACAACGATTTTTTGAATGAGGCAACTTAAGATTAGTAAACAGATAACTAACCGAGAGAGCCAATCTCTCGATAAATATCTGCAGGAGATAGGGAAAGTAGACCTGCTCACTCCCGATGAAGAGGTAGAATTAGCGCAAAGGATAAGGGAGGGCGATCAGCTTGCTCTTGAAAAACTTACGAAAGCTAATCTTAGATTTGTAGTTTCAGTAGCAAAACAATACCAAAACCAGGGGTTGTCTTTAGGTGATTTAATCAATGAAGGCAACCTCGGTTTGATTAAGGCCGCTCAGAGATTCGATGAAACACGTGGTTTTAAGTTCATTTCATATGCCGTTTGGTGGATTCGCCAGTCTATTTTACAAGCATTGGCAGAGCAGTCGAGAATTGTGAGACTACCACTGAATAGAGTAGGGTCACTCAATAAGATTTCAAAAACATTTTCTGAATTAGAGCAAAAGTTTGAGCGTGAGCCCTCACCAGATGAGTTGGCTGAAGTTTTGGAAGTAACAACAGCAGAAGTTGTTGACACAATGAAAATTTCAGGTAGGCATGTTTCCATGGATGCGCCATTTGTACAAGGTGAGGAGAATAGCCTGTTAGATGTATTGGAGAATGATTTGGAAGAAACACCTGATTCTGAATTAATGTCTGACTCACTACGAAGAGAAGTGCAGCGTGCACTTTCAACCTTAACTCAACGAGAATCTGATGTGATTGCCTATTATTTTGGCTTAAATGGCGAACATTCGATGACCCTGGAGGAGATAGGTGAAAAATTTGCTTTAACTCGCGAAAGAGTACGTCAGATAAAGGAAAAAGCTATAAGAAGGTTGAGACATACTTCAAGAAGCAGAGCTTTAAAGCCTTATTTAGGATAACATAAATTGAACGAAGAATAGTTGAGGTCTCAAGGAAATTTGAGGCCTCTTTTTTTTAATTTTGTCATTGGTTTTACAGTAAGTTAAAAATTTAAATTATCTACAACTTTTTTGAAGAGTTCGTAGTTAGTTAGTGGAGAATAAATTAGAAAAATGACTCAAGAAAAAGTAAAAGTATTAATTATAGGATCTGGGCCTGCAGGCTATACTGCAGCTATTTATGCATCTAGAGCCGGACTTAACCCGGTATTAGTAACAGGTGGCGAGCCAGGTGGACAATTAACCACTACTAATGATGTAGAAAACTATCCTGGTTATCCTGAGGGTGTTAATGGTCCGCAAATGATGATGGACTTCCAAAAGCAAGCAGAGCGTTTTGGTACGGATGTTCGTTATGGAATGGTAACTTCTGTTGATTTTTCTTCATACCCTCATAAAGCGGTAGTTGATGAGAAACATGAGATAACTGCCGAAGCTGTGATCATATCTACAGGTGCCAGTGCAAAATATCTAGGTTTAGAATCAGAAAAGAAATATGCGAATAAAGGAGTTTCTGCGTGTGCTGTTTGCGATGGCTTCTTTTACAAAGGTAAGCCAGTTGCATTAGTTGGTGGTGGTGATACTGCGGCTGAAGAAGCTACTTATTTGGCTAATATCTGCCCTAAAGTATATATGATTGTTAGAAGAGATGAATTAAGAGCTTCTAAAATTATGCAGGAACGTGTGATGAACACACCAAATATTGAAGTTTTATGGAATACTGAAACTGAGGAAGTGCTGGGTGATGGTGAGGCCGTAACTGGTGTAAGGGTATTTAATAATAAGACAGGAGAGAAGAAAGATTTAGAAATAGATGGTTTCTTTGTGGCTATTGGGCACAAACCTAATACAGATATTTTTAAAGAATATCTAGATATGGACGAGACTGGTTATTTAAAAGTAGTGCCGGGAACATCTAAAACTAAGATTGAAGGAGTATTTGTAACTGGTGATGCTGCCGATAAAGTATATAGACAAGCTGTAACAGCTGCCGGTATGGGTTGTATGGGTGCTTTGGATGCGGAACGGTTTTTGCAAGCAAAAGAATTTGAAACTGCATAAATAAACAATGATGAAAAAAATAGCTTTAGTATTACTAGTAGGGGCAGCCATTTTCACAGGATGTTCTTCTTCAAAAACAGTTACCAGAGTTGATTCCGACTCACAAATAGACCTTAGTGGCAGATGGAATGACACCGATAGCAGGCTTGTAGCCGAAGAAATGGTTCGTGACGGTTTGAGCAGGGTATGGGTAACTGACTTCGTGGAAGAAAATGGAAAGAAGCCTACTGTAATTGTGGGTATTATTAGAAATAAGACCAGTGAGCATATTAGTACAGAAACTTTTACTAATGATATTGAAAGAGAGTTTATCAATTCTGGAAAGGTAAGAGTCGTGCAAGGTGGTGAAGAAAGAGAAGAGCTAAGAAAAGAAAGAGCAGACCAGCAGGAATTTGCTTCTGCAGCTACTACCAAAAGATGGGGTATGGAGCGCGGTGCCGATTTTATTCTTCAAGGTACTGTAAGCTCTGTAACCGATTCTAATGGGAAACAGTCATTATTGTTCTATCAAACTGATTTGGAACTTACACACTTAGAGACTAATGAAAAAGTTTGGATAGGATCTAAGAAAATTAAGAAAGTCATTAACTAAGCATCTTATTGATGACCAAGTATTTAAGTGCCGCTCTGCGGCACTATTATTTTATACCTTTTATATTAATTTTTTTTAGCTGCGCTACCTATTATCAGAAAAATATAGAGTTTCAGCAGAAGTTCACCAGTGGACAAATTGAGGCTGCCGACAAGTTTTTAGATAAGAATAAAAAGCTCAGCAAAGGAAACAATCAATTACTATATAACCTTCAGAAGGGTGTTGTATTACAACTGCTAGACGAGTATGAGGCTAGTAACACCTACTTCGAAGAGGCCTATATTTTTACTGAAGACTATAAAAAGAACTACTCATTAGAAGCACTTAGTCTTCTCACAAATCCTAATGTAAAGCCATATACCGGTGAAGACCATGAGGTAATTTTCATTCATTATTATAAGGCCCTAAACTATTTAAGAATGGGTCAAATGGAGGAAGCTCTTGTAGAGTGTAGAAGAATAAATATTAAGCTCAATAAGCTCAACGATCGTTATGAGGATAAGAAAAATCGGTATAAGGTCGATCCTTTTGCCCATAACCTGATGGGAATAATCTTTGAAGCAAGTGGTGAGATTAACGATGCATTTATCGCTTATCGTAATGCGTATGAGGCTTATCAGGAAGTTGGTTCAATATTGAATGTGAAAGCCCCTGATCAGCTGAAAAGAGATTTAGTACGCACTGCAGGTCTTATGGGCTTTAGAACTGAATTGGAAACTTATGAAAAAGAGTTCAATCTAAAATATGAGCCTAAAAAAGATAAATCTGGAGAGTTAGTTTTTTTCTGGCATAATGGTCTAGGGCCTGTTAAAAGTGAATGGACTGTTAATTTTGTTGTGATTAAAGGCCAAGGCGGATTGGTGACATTTGAAAACAAAGAATATGGAATGAATTTTCCTTTTTATGTGCGCCAGGATCAAGATGGTAAGACACAATTGGGCGATTTGAAAATAGTTCGTGCGGCCTTTCCTAAATATGTTGACCGAGAACCTTATTTTGATAAAGCCAAATTATCAATAGGCGATAAGACCTATGCTCTCGAGAAGGGTGAAGATATATCAGCTATTGCATTTGTAACACTAGAAGACAGAATGTTGAGAGAGTTTGCGAACTCATTATTACGTTTGGCACTAAAGCAAGCTGCTGAAGAGGCTACAAGAAGTGAAAATGAAAACCTTGGGGCACTCGTCTCATTAGTGAACGCAGTTACTGAAAAGGCAGATACCAGAAACTGGCAAACTTTACCGCACGACATACATTATGCACGTGTTCCTTTAAAAGATGGAGCGAATAACATTAAGTTTACAGCTATAGGCAAAGGGAATGACTCGATGACCGAAGAATTGTACTTTGAAGGAGAAAAGGGTAGAACAGAATTTTTTATATTTAACAACCTTGAGTCATCTGCGCCTTCATCCTATAATAACCAGTTTAACCGATGAAATTAAATATACTCGCATTTGCAGCTCACCCTGACGATACTGAATTATCTTGTGCAGGCACACTGGCCACACATGTTAGAAAAGGTTATAAGGTAGGTGTAGTGGACTTAACAGCCGGTGAATTAGGAACCAGAGGTACAGATGAAATTCGAGCTAAAGAGGCTGCTGAATCTGCGAAAGTCCTAGGGCTATCAGTTCGAGATAATTTGAACCTTGCAGACGGTTTTTTTCAGAATGATAAAGACAGTCAGCTGGAATTAATAAAAGTCCTAAGAAAGTATCAGCCTGACATAGTGTTGATTAACGCACCTAGCGACAGACACCCAGATCATGGCAGGGCAGCACAGCTGGAATTAGATTCTTGCTTTTTGGCGGGACTGGTTAAAGTTGAAACGGAACTAGATGGTGAGAAACAAACTCCCTGGAGACCGAAATCAGTATACCACTACATTCAAAGCAACAATATGATACCCGATTTTGTAGTGGATGTTACAGATTCGTGGGATACAAAAATGCAGGCGATCAAATGCTTTAAGACTCAATTTTACGACCCTGAAAGCAAGGAGCCTGAAACCTTTATTTCTTCGCTCGACTTCATGAAAATGATTGAAGGAAGGGCCAAAGATTTAGGTTATTCTATTGGTGTTAGCTACGGGGAAGGATTTATTAAAGTTAAAAATTTGGGTGTTTCTGACTTACATAACCTTCTTTAAATAGCCTTGTTATTGAACAGGCTCAACAGTATAACCCTTCTTTCTTAATAAATTTAAAACGCCTGCTTCTTCTGATAGATGCGAGGCACCCAAGGCGAAAAACGTCTGGCCTGACTTCATGTATTCTTCAATTTTAGGAATCCATGACCTATTTCTTCCGAATATGAAATGCGTTTCATAATCCTCATGATTTTCCAAAGGGTGCATGGTGTATTCCAGGGTTTTATGTAAATCACCTTTTTTATAGAAGCTCACCAGTTCTTCATAATCTTTTAGTTGAGCATCAAAATTTTCTAAAGTATGCTTTAATGATTTTAACTGATCATCCAATTTGATCTTTTCTAAAGCTTCCACCTCTTTCTCAACTTTCTCCAAAGCCTGAGTGGTAATACCAAGCGTGTTAGCTTGATTAATCAGTTCTAACTCATAATACTTTACATTTTCTCCGTAGGAGAGGCGAGTCATTGTGGTAGATAGCATGATAGGCTTGAACTTTTTATACACCACATTGAATTTGAAATCTGAGATTCCAAAACGATCAGAAAAAATTCCGGAGAGTTTTTCCATTTCTGCTTCGGTTAAATAATCTTCTAGAGAATTTCCGCCTTCCAAATGTGCGGCTTTGTTGAGCTCGTGTCGCGCGTGATGATCTAATTGCGTTTCAGTAGATAATATCTGGCTCGATTTAAATGCATCATCAGCCTTCTTTGGCCAGTAGTAATCATCGGCAGGAATGAATTTTAGTATGCCAAAAATGTAGGATGGTTTGTCAAGCCCATTTC
The DNA here is from genome assembly GCF_017068455.1 of Fulvivirga lutea. Lineage (NCBI taxonomy): Bacteria > Pseudomonadati > Bacteroidota > Cytophagia > Cytophagales > Fulvivirgaceae > Fulvivirga > Fulvivirga lutea. The sequence continues at coordinate 2,986,822 of NZ_CP070608.1, read as the reverse complement.
CTGAAACTTCCCATAGTAATGAATTGGCTTCTTTTTGAGCATGAGTATGGAAGAAACATGATAAAGCTAGAACAAGTAAAACGAGTTTTCTGGTTTTCATAAGCGGATACATTTATCTTTGGTTGATGAATGAAATTTAAAAATAGAAAGAATGCTTATAAATTTAACTACACCAGCGCTTCTTTTTCCCGCCATCTCGCTTTTGCTTTTGGCATATACCAATCGTTTTTTGGCCATTGCAACGCTCATAAGAAGCTTGCATCAAAAGCATATTAGCAATCCGGAGCACCCCACGCCTATTATTGGACAAATAGAAAATTTGCGTTCCAGGTTGTCTTTAATTAAGATGATGCAGGTGTTTGGTGTATCTAGTTTCTTTCTGTGCGTGCTAAGTATGCTCTTTCTATTTCAGAATGCCGCAAAAGTTGGCAGCTGGATTTTCGGTGCGAGTATGATTCTATTGCTTATTTCATTAGCTATTAGTTTACGTGAGCTTCAGATAAGCACCAAAGCATTGAATTTGGAATTGAGTGATATGGAGTTGAAGAGGAAGTTATGAAATTGACTGTTTTAATGATATTGATTTCATCCTATTTAGGAATAGAGCCTTGTAACATTATAGAAAAGACCAATGTATACTACTTAAATACATTTGTCGATAATGTAGAAGTATCAATATTAATAAATGATATTGATCAAATTGAATTAAATGAAACAAACTCTGATAAATTTATTTGTTCTTTACTTTCTGTTGGTTATTATACAGTAAATAAGGAATATACTTTTATTCCTCAATTAGAACATTGTAAAATAAATAGTCTATCAGCTAAAGAACTGCGTAATTTAAAAGATAATCAAAGTTTATTGTATTTTGAATTGGCTGATAAATCCCATGTTACCATGGCGGTAACTGAAATTGACGCAGAATTCTGGCAATATGAATCAAATAATAAATGGGTTCAAAGCACGCTTGGTATTCCTAGTAATTCAGAATTATGTCCTATGCTTAAGCATTCTTTGGCATTTAAATCTATTAAAAATGTTGAATTAGTTCCAAAGGACAAGCTCAATAAAATAATTAAGCTTTCAGGTAAATAATATTTAACTAATTCACCTTCAAACTATCCACCTCAGCACCTTCAGGCATTACAAATAACGAATCTACAGCTGGTTCTTTACTTAACGCAACATTGCTAAAGGTGACGTCATATCGAAGATCGCCAATTTTACCACTGTCGTATTTATGGCCTTTTAATGACATTGGAAATAGCAGACCATTTACATTTTTGTAAGCGCCATACTTTAATGCGTTATAGTTCTCGTGCTTCTCGCCAGTGTAGTAGGTAACTGTATAAAGTAAGAGCTCCAGCTTAAATGTTTCAGGGTTAAAATGAGCAATATATAAATCTTCATCGGCATCGCCAACACCTTCATTAAAGGATACTTTCAACGCTCGATACTCTTTATCCATGATTTTCACTGTACCCAAGTCATCATAATTGATTCCCGGGTCAGCCAGTACATAAGGAATGGCAAAGAAATAAAAGAACAAATTATGATAAAACCTGGGTGAGTTCTTTCCAGTAGCTTCGATGGTAGGAGAGGCCCACACTTCTTTGCCATCAAACCCAATCGTAAAATTTTCACTGTTAATTCGAACTAATCTTTTATTTAGGTCGATGATGTGTGTTTCTGTTTGATCATTACCCGCCATGCTAAGATCATACTGCATGGTTGAAAAGCTGTTCCATTGATCAATTCCACCGTGTGCTTCCAATGCTGCAGTTAACAATTCAGGATAATTGTTTTTGGTTTCCTGAGCTTCTTCACTAGCAATATTTTCACTATCTGATTTTGGTGTTTGATTACATGCTCCGAATGCAATTAGGCAAAGGAGTGATATGGCTATTTTTTTCATATTGCTAAGGTAGCTCACCTAATCTGAAATCTTATGTCACAGAGTTGACAAAGCATTGTAGAACGGTACTTCTAAATATGTAGTCATGTCGCAACGCAGTGGAGACATCTTTACCATTGTGAAAGTAAGCAGCAGAATTTCTATATGGCAAAGATTCCTTTGTTAGCACTACGGAATGACTGTAGGGTATAGGAATTTAAGCGAACTCAACTATTTAACGTCATGTCGTAACGTAGTGAAGACATCTTTACAGTCCTGAAAGCAAATAGTGGATTTTCGATATGGCAAAGATTCCTTCGTTACCACTAGGGAATGACTACAAGGTTTAAGAATTTAAGCGAACTCAACTATTTAACGTCATATCGTAACGTAGTGGAGATATCTTTGCCGTCCTGAAAGTAAGTAGCACACTTTCTATGTGCAAGGATTCCTTCGTTAGCACTACGGAATGACTACACGGTTTAAGAATTTAAGCGAACTCAACTATTTAACGTCATGTCGCAACGTAGTGGAGACATCTTTACCATTTTGAAAGTAAACAGCACACTTTCTATGTGGCAAGGATTCCTTCGTTTCCACTACGGAATGACAAAAAAAAAGGCGCTCGAAAGCGCCTTTAACTATGTTTAAAAGAACAAACTAATGATCAATAAACTCTTCGAATGATTTATGAACGGTGGGGTTCATTTTACTTTCATTCATATATTTATTCATTTTAGAAACTTGCTTCTCCTCAATCTTCTCATATTCTTTTTTGGCTTCATTAAACTTGCCTTCTAATAAACTTAAGTTTTCCATTTCTGAAGCAGAAGGTGCTTCAAATCCACCGGCAATCTTTCCAAATAAATCAGATATTTTTTCTCTTAATTGTGGCTCACCACTGCCTACATAGTTGTCGCCAGTAGTTATTACCAACGTTTCTTTCAACTTATTTAAATCGTCTAAGATAGGCTGAGCTACTTTAGCGCCTGACTTACCAGAGGCCACAACTTTTTCCGCTGTTTCAATAGTTTCGTCTATTCTGTAAACAAGGTAAGCAAGTTGTTCAGACATTTCATACAACTCCATTGTAGTTCTATGCAGAGCAATTCTGTCTTCCGCAGTAAGAGCTGAATTAGGATCATTCACCAATTTAATTTCCGTTTCATAGGTGTCTTTTCCTTTGGTCATTACTACTTTGTATTTACCAGCAGGTACCCTTGGAGCTGTAAAACCACCAAAGCTTAATGATTTACCCTTTGCCACTTTTGGTTGTTTAATTCTGTAATTCCAGGTAACTACATTTATACCTTTCGACTTACCGGGAGAGAGGTCGATCATGTGATTACCTTCGCTATCGTAAACATCCATACTCATCTTACCAAACGTGTGGCGCTTTTTGAGGTAATAGATAATTTTTGCGTCTCTGTTTGGGTTTGGCCCAACAAATTCACGCTCTGTGGCAGTACCACCAAATCCACTTTCCTCATCAATGACAGTGGGTTTAGATTCGAAGAAATGTACATCTTCCTTTAATACTAATTGATTTATTTGTCTCAATGGACTGATATCATCAATGATAATAATCCCTCTACCGTGAGTTCCTAAAACAAGGTCATTTGTTTTTTCACTTAACTCAATAAAGTGTACTGCTGTAGCAGGCATATTATTGGTAAACCTGTTCCAGTGCTTACCACCATCGATAGTGATAAATAAACCAAACTCTGTACCTAAGTAAAGTAAATCGGGCTGAACGTAATCTTCCTGAATGTTTCTTGCAAAGCCTTTGATTTCATCTGTTGCAATAGACTTCCATGTGCTACCATAGTCTGAAGTTTTATAAACATAAGTGTTCATATCACCACTTTGGTGGCCATCGAATACCGCATAGGCAGTTCCTTTATCATGCACACTAGCTTCAATGTGATAGACCCACGTATTGGCTGGCAGACCACTTATATTCTTAACAGTGTTTGTCCATGTTTTACCTCCATCTTTTGTTACCTGAACGTTTCCATCATCCGTACCAACCCAAATTACTTTTTCATCAATAGGTGACTCTGCAATGGTGAATATAGTAGTATGGTTTTCTGCACCTGAATTATCTTTAGATAACCCACCGGACTCTTCCTGATTTTGTTTTTTAGGATCATTGGTCGTTAGATCTGGAGATATTTTAGTCCAGGTATTACCCATATCTTCTGATTTATGAAGGAACTGGCTACCCATGTAAAAACGGTCTGGCTGGTGTTTACTAACCGCCATTGGAGCATTCCAGTTGAATCGAAGTTTAGGATCACCTTTTACGGGTAAAGGCTGAATAGTCTTAGTTTTTGAGTTTTTAAGATCAATTCGCCATACATTCTGTGCACCTTGCATTTCAGTGTAAATGAAGTCTTTGGTAGGGTGTTTCAATACTCGGAAACCATCACCAAAACCCACTACATTCCAGTCTCTGGCTTCAATTCCGCCCGGAGATCTTGAAGGGCCATACCAAGAACCGTTATCCTGAAGACCTCCATAGATGTTGTAAGGCTCTTTGTCATCGATACTGATGTGATAAAATTGTGATACTGGAAGGTTGGCAACTATTTCCATCGTATTTCCACCGTCCCAAGAACGATATACGCCACCATCGGTAGCTACATACATTCTGTCTGAATTATTGATATCGAATACAATATCATGAATATCAGGGTGCATGTTTCCTAAGTTTCTGAAAGTTTTACCTCCATCTCTACTGATGGAACCAAATAAACCACCTTTTACAACGATATCAGGGTTTTTAGGATCTACTGTAATTCTTGAGAAATAGAATGGCCTCACAACCAAACCGAAATCTTTATTTAAATGCTCCCACGATTTACCTGCATCATCAGACCTGTAAAGGCCTTTATTTTCGTCTTTTTCAGATTCAACAACAGCATATAACCTGTTTGAGTTAGAAGGTGCTACTGCAATAGCGAATCTTCCTAGTTTCCCTTTAGGAAAGCCATTATGAATTTTATTCCATGTCTTACCGCCATCAGTAGTTTTATAGAGTGCACTATTTTCTCCACCAGAATTGAATGACCAAGGCGTTCTTCTAAACTCCCACATGGCAGCATACAATGTATTAGGATCATTTGGATCCATAATGATGTCGCTACAACCTGTCTTTTGATCAGTGTATAGTACTTTATTCCATGTCTTGCCGCCATCAATAGTTTTGTATACACCTCTTACTTCGCTGTCGGAATAAAGAGCGCCCAATACACCAACATATACTTCATTGGAGTTATTTGGGTTGATCTCAATCCCGCTAATTCGCTCAGACTTTTCAAAACCCTTGATCTCTTCCCAGTTTACACCACCGTCTGTAGATTTGTATAAACCATCGCCCACGGAAACGCTATTTCGAGTCCAAACTTCACCTGTACCTACCCAAATGGTTTTGTCAGGATCTGAAGGATCGATAGCCACCGCACCAATTGATTGCGCATGTTCATCAAAAATAGAGGTGAAAGATGATCCGCCATTGGAGCTCTTCCAAACACCACCACCTGCCGTTCCGGCTATGATTACGCGATCATTCGTAGGATGCGTTTCTAAATCCGAAATACGCCCACTCATGATAGCAGGTCCAATTTGTCTGGCTTGTAAGTCACCAAAAAGCTCCTTGCCATTAAGCACTATTTCTTCTTCTTGTGCTACACTCCAGCCTGATAATAGCAGAGCTGATGCAGCAAATAATATTTTCTTCATTTTCTAAATCTTAGTTAATAAAATAGGCTACCCGAATAGGTAGCCTTAGAAATTATTGATTATTCTCCAGCTTCTTCTGGGAAAGCAAACATAGTCTCATCAATTTCTACATTTGCTTCGATACTATCGATTATTAAAGGCTGCATGCCTACACCTTTAATTCCCTGGCTGATTGAGAAAGGGAAGTAAACGCCTTCCACTTCGTCATAATCACTAAATACAGTTTGTGCAATAGCTCCTTTTTGAGGACCTCTAACAATAGATTCTTCTTGCGCTAAAAGCACGTTACTTTCTTTGTCGAAGAAGAAATATACCACGTCTTCTACTTCTTCACCATCAACAGTGATTGGCTCTTTCGTAAGTTTTAACTTGTATGCTTCGGTTCCTTCAATGGTTTCCTCACCTTCTAATTCCAGTGTATAACCTTTGTCTTCGTAATTAAAAAGGTCGCTTGGAAAGTCATTAGCTTCTAATTTTTGGTTAGCTGTAGATTCAGCATCAGCTTTTTCTGGTTTAGTTGATTGGAAGTTTGTACTCCAAAGTGTTTCACCATCAAATACACCTTGCATAAAGTCATTACCTTGAACGGTAAATTTAGTATACTGCCTTCCATCTTTCATGTTTACTACTTCAATAGGGATTTCTAAACCGCCTTGATTTACTTTCGCTTTAATCTTTAGGTTTTTGATATTGTCCCATGCTTCATAACCACCAGTAGCTTCTATGTAGCCATCTACAATTTCGTTGGCAGTTTGGGCTGTTGCCATTCCTGCAACAAAAAGTCCTATTACAAAAAGAGTTATTTTTTTCATTTTTAATTTGTTTGGGTTAATACTTTCCAATGTTAGTAACAACAAGCTGAAAATTATTACAAAATTTAATGAATGGTTATTTATTAGGATATTTTAACAAATATGGATGTGAACAAATGCTTCTTTGATTGGTTAAGATGGCATGAGCAATATATTAATTATCGGAGGAACAAAAGGTATAGGGTTAAGTCTGGCAAATGCTTTGGCCAAAACAAACAAGGTTACAGTTGTCAGTAGAGAATCCAGTGATGAGCTTGCAAGTGATGTTAATCATGTTAAGTCAGATGTTACAAAAGAGGTGTTTGAATATGAAGGCGATCAATTGGATGGGTTGGTTTACTGCCCCGGTTCAATTAACTTAAAACCATTTAACAGATTATCCATTGAGGATTTTGAATCTGATATAAATATTAACCTCTTAGGAGCGGTAAAAACGATACAGGCCAATTTAGGCAAACTCAAAAAATCAACTCAGGCGTCTATTGTTTTATTTAGTACTGTGGCTGTAACACAAGGTATGCCTTTCCATACATCTGTGGCTGCAGCTAAAGGGGCTATTGAAGGTTTTGGAAAATCTTTGGCAGCGGAATTAGCTCCCTCTGTGCGGGTCAATATTATTGCCCCATCAGTGACAGATACGCCACTTGCATCCAAAATCTTATCCTCCAGTGATAAGAAGGAAAAATCTGGTGAGAGGCATCCTCTAAAAAGAGTAGGTGAGGCTGAGGATATCGCTAACATAGCCGAGTTTTTACTGAGCGATAAATCAAGTTGGATTACCGGACAAGTGATTGGTGTAGACGGTGGTATGTCTACATTAAGAATGTTATAAAATTGAACCAATCTCATTAAGTTTATGAGATGTTTAGGTTCGGATTCATTTTATCCCTTGCTTCATTTTTTATTCTAACGTCATGCAGTGACAATAGTACGTTGCTGGATGCTGGAGTTTCTAAGGAACTAGCAGCATTGCGTAAAAGCCAAATTTCAAATGTCGAATACCATTTATCATTTGATATACCGGCAAATAAGGAAAAGGAAATAAAAGGTAAGGTTTCCATTAATTTCGATTCTGAGCCGAGCTCTGAAGATCTTATTCTCGACTTCAATACCAATGACAGTAGTGTTCTTTCGGTAAAAATTGATAATACCAATGTTCCATTTGACTACATCAATGAGCACGTTGTTATTGAAGGCAAATACATCAATGAGCGTAATAAGATTGACATTGAGTTTATTGCTGGTGATTTATCACTCAATAGAAAAGAGGATTTTCTTTACACCTTATTTGTTCCTGACAGAGCAGCTACGTGCTTTCCACTTTTCGATCAGCCAGACATTAAAGCCAAATATTCGCTTGAATTAACAATTCCATCTTACTGGAAGGCTGTGGCTAATTCAAAAGTAATTAATCAGAAAAAGGCAGGAGAGAAGTTGCACTATACATTTGAGAAGACACTGCCTATCAGCTCCTATCTTTTTGCTTTTGCTGCGGGTGAGTTTAAGGTGGAAAAGGTTGAGTTAAATGGTAGAGAAACAAGATTGTACCATAGAGAAACTGACTCAGCTAAAGTGGCCAAGAACTTAAATGCTATTTTCGATTGGCATGCCAAATCACAGTTATGGCTAGAAAATTATACTGGCATTGATTACTCGTTTAATAAACTAGATTATGTCTTGTTGCCTGCATTTCAATACAATGGTATGGAGCATCCGGGTGCTATTTTTTATAAGGCATCTTCGTTGTTTTTAGATGAAAATGCATCGGACGTACAGAAGCTTAACAGAGCGCGGTTAATTGCGCATGAAGTAGCTCACATGTGGTTTGGCAATTTGGTGACCATGAAATGGTTTGACGATGTCTGGCTAAAAGAAGTATTTGCCAACTTCATGGCTGCAAAGATCATTGCACCTTCATTTTCCGAAATTAACCACGAACTACAGTTTATCTTGTCGCACTACCCAAAAGCTTATGAGGTAGATCGCACTTTAGGAACCCATCCGATAAGTCAGAATCTTGATAACTTAAAAAATGCGGGTTTTCTCTATGGAAATATTATCTACCAAAAGGCTCCAATTGTTATGGATAAATTGGAAAGAATTATGGGGGAGGAAGAGTTTCAAAATGGCATTCGCACATATTTAGCTACTTACTCATTTGGCAATGCCACATGGGATCAACTAATCACTATTCTTGCTGACCAAACGGATAAGGACTTAAAGCAATGGAATAAAGATTGGGTTGAGCGAGAAGGAATGCCTGCTGTAGATTATAGAAAGGGAAGTAAGGGGCTTATATTCTTTCATCAGAATAATAATACACGCAAGTACTGGCACCAATCACTCACTTCTTTGATTAACGATTCAGCCACCCACACTATCTATTTCGATAATTATCATGTGGTTACAGATGTAGGTACAGTTAATCACTTACTACCCAATAGTAATAGTTTGGGGTATGGGTATTTTAAGATTGACTCGGCTAGTGCAGTTCATTATATGAATAAGGTGGACTCAATGTCTAATCCTATTCAACGCAGTGCAATTTGGATGAATTTTTACGAGGGAGCGATTAGAGGAAATATTGACAGAATGAACGTATTAAAAACCATGATCAGAAACCTGTCGATTGAAAATGAACAGATTGTCCTCAACTACCTCTGTGAAAGCATAGAGATACTTTATTGGCAGTTTCTTACTGAAAAAGAGCGCAAGGCAATATCTCCAAGCTTAGAAGGGGTCTTACTAAATGGTATTGTTAACAGAACAGAAGCCGGGGCCAGAAGTACGATGTTCCATGCACTTTGTAAAGTATTTGAGTCGGAGCAAGCCTGGCAGGTACTTTACAACATATGGAATGGAAATCTTGAGTTGGAAGATTACAACCTCAGTAAATCTGATCAAACGCAGTTAGCTTACCAGCTTTCAATGAGAAATGAAGAAAAGGCAGATTCCATTTTAAATTACCATGAAACTGAATTGGACAACCCGGATGAATTAGCAAGATTTCAGTTTGTACGGCAGGCAATTACAACCGATCCTGACGAAAGACTACAATTTTTTAATAGCCTCAAACAACCGGAAAACAGGGAGAATGAAGAGTGGGTATTAGAATCCTTACGCCTATTTAATCACCCATTGATGCAGGATCAATCAATCAATCAGTTGGAGGCTAGTTTGGAATTACTGGAGGAGATTAAACTAACTGGTGATATCTTCTTTCCCAAACGATGGTTAGATGCAGTATTTCAGGGGCACAATTCTGAAGAGGCTTATGAAGTGGTTAAGAATTTTCTTTATCAAAATCATAATATGCCGCAAGACCTAAAAAACAAGCTGCTTCAGTCAAGCGATTTACTGTTTCGGTCAAATAATCATTTTACTGATAGCAATAATTAGTAAATTAACCACTAGTTTAATTGTATCAATGGACAACCTTTTATTATTTGGCCTTGTCTTTAAAAACAATAGAAGATAACTGACAATAAATGAGCGAAGAATTACTGAAGGCCATTATCCAGTTATTTGCCATAGTAGCAAAAGAACGGGTAACGGAAGATGAGAGAGCAAATATTAAGGAATTCCTATCAGTTCATCTTAATCAGGATGCAATACCGTATTACCTTCAGTTATTCGATAATCACTGCCGTGAGAATGTTAAGGAAAATGAGGACTTAGATGACCTCGATGATGATACTTTAGCCTTTGTTGAAGACTGGTCAAAAATTATGGCCATTGCGAAACAGGTAAACCTTGCCCTTACAGCTCAGCAAAAGGTTGTGTTAGTGGCTAAAATTATTGAGCTGGTATATGCCGATCATGAGATATCTGAGCGACAGGAGAATCTGATTTTTTACATTGGTGAGGCTTTAAAAATTACCCGTAAAAATATAGGTGCCTTAAAAACGTTTGTGGTTGGTGAAGATTTGGAAGAGTTATCCTCTAAAGACATACTAATTATTGATGAGGGATCTGGAGAATATCATACGAAAGGTCCGAGAATAGTATCTAAGCATTTAACCGGCCTAATTTCAATATTTCGATTAGCTGATATTGAAACTTACTTCATTAAGTATTTAGGTATCAGCACGTTATATCTTAATGGTATTGCGTTAAAGAGTAGAAAAATAGAAATATTTCCTACTGGTAGCACCATTCGGGGAGATAAGATTGATACCATTTACTACAGCGATGTTGTCAGCAGATTCCTTCACTCCAGACATAAGATTAATATAACGTTCAGTGCGGAACACCTCTTTTATCATTTTAAAAGCGGTAGGGCCGGACTGCAAAATGTAAACTTCAATGTTAACGGTGGGAAACTTATTGGTATCATGGGTGCCAGTGGCTCCGGAAAATCTACTTTGCTCAACGTTATTAATGGTAATGAGATGCCTTCTGGCGGTAGAGTGCTTATTAATAATATTAATATTCATGATACACCCGAATTGGTTGAAGGTGTGATAGGTTATATCCCACAGGACGACCTTCTGATGGAAGAACTTTCTGTAGCGCAAAACCTATATTATGCGGCCAGATTGTGCTTTAGTCAGTATTCCGAAGAAGAAACAGAAGAACTCGTTGATAAGGTTTTATTGAACCTTGGCTTACATGAAATTAAGCATTTAAAAGTAGGCTCTCCGCTCGACAAAACCATTAGTGGCGGACAAAGAAAGCGAGTAAATATTGGCTTAGAGCTACTTCGTGAGCCCAGTGTATTATATGTAGATGAACCAACATCGGGTTTATCATCGCAGGATTCTGAGAATATCATGGATCTTTTGAAGGAATTATCCCTAAGAGGCAAGCTGGTTTTTGTGGTGATACACCAGCCATCGTCAGATATTTTTAAAATGTTTGACGATCTATTGATACTCGATTCCGGTGGATTTCAGATTTATTATGGCAACCCTGTTGAAGCAATCACTTACTTCAAGAATGTGGTCAATGCTGCTAATCGAAAGCAAAATGCTTGTCCTGAATGTGGCAATATTAATCCAGAACAGATTTTCAGTATCATCGAAACCAAGGTGGTGAATGAATTTGGGAGGCTAACCAACACCCGAAAGATATCTCCGGGGCAATGGTACCAATACTTCAGGGAGAATAATAAACCGAAGAAAATAGAGCATACGAAAGAGCGAATAAAGGTCTCTCAGAAGATTCCTAACTTCTTTAAACAGCTAAAAGTATTCTCAATCAGAGATTTGCTTTCAAAACTTAGCGACAAGCAGTATTTGATCATTAACCTGGTTCAAGCGCCTATTCTTGCCATTTTTATGACGTTTTTAGTGCGGTATTATGCCACTATCGAAAGAGATAATCCGCATTATTCATTCTACGAGAATGATAACATTCCTGTCTATTTCTTCATGAGTATTATCGTTGCTCTTTTTATGGGTTTAACGGTTAGTGCCGAAGAAATATTTAGAGACAGGAAGATACTGAAGCGAGAGCGCTTCTTAAATCTTAGTAAAGGCAGTTATTTACTTTCAAAAATCTTGATACTGTTTGCCCTATCTGCTATACAGACAGGCTCATTTGTGATCATTGGAAACTTTATTCTTGGTTTGAAGGATATGGGCTTGTCTTTCTGGATGATCTTGTTCAGCTGTTCGTGCTTTTCGAATATGCTTGGCTTAAATATTTCTGCCTCCTTTAATTCAGCTGTTACCATTTACATTCTTATCCCATTGCTTTTAATACCACAGTTACTGCTAAGCGGTGTTGTGATTAACTTCGATAAGTTTAATCCTGCCGTAAGCACCATGGATGGTGTGCCGATAGTAGGAGAGATGATGGCTTCTCGCTGGGCATTTGAAGCTGCACTTGTCACTCAATACAAGGATAATCCTTACGAAAAGCTATTTTACGAAGTTGATAAGAAGGCTGCAGATGCTGAGTATAAGAAGTTATATTATATACCCCGAATTGAATCTGAGCTTTCTAATGCATTTGTAAATATGCGTTATAAGCTAAATGCGGACATGGCAGTTGACATTAGAAAATCGTTGGAGATAGTTCGAAATGAAGTGGCTAGCGAATTGGAGCGGGTAGGAGACGATAAATTCAAGAAGTTAGATAGATTGGTTATTGAGCGTTTTGATTCAGCTACTTATAATGATACAAAAGATTTCTTGGCGAAATTAAAGAAAATGTACACTAATCAGTTTGTTGAAGCTGAACAAGAAAAGGCTGCTATTTTGGCTCAATTTAATTCGTCAGAAGATGGTCTGGATTCTTTGAGTACCATGAAATTTACCTATCAAAATGAAGCTATTGTTACCGCCTTGCTTAACAATACATCAGAATTTAGAGTAATTGAGTTAGATAACAGGCTGGTTAGGAAAATTTACCCAATTTATTATACTGACCATAAGCCTGACCATTTTCTTGACTTTAGAGCGAAATTCTATGTGCCTGTAAAACATTTTGCAGGCATGTACTTCGATACGTTTAAATTCAATATAGTGGTAATCTGGTTGATGACCATCACCTTATTTGTTACACTTTATTTCGATGCGCTAAAAAGATTAATCAAAAAAGTTACCGATAAAAAAACAAGGTTAGGGGGCTAAGTTTATCCTAAAAATAGCCTAAAGAGCTCTCAATCGATTATTTCTCAAAAATTGTTAAATTAGTATACTTTATTTATTGCCAGGGCACCTTTTGGTGAGTTGGTAGTAACTATTTTTTTGACTAATCAATTTTCAGATAAACTTTTTCATCAATGAAATCCATGTCTGATTTAATGCTCCAAACCCACTTCAATAAACTGAAGGAGGAGTTGGACAAATCTTTAAAAGAGAAGCAAGGTGAGCCTGAAAATCCCATTCATGTTACTTTAAAAAAAGTCTTTAATTACCTGAAAGCAAAATCAATTTCATCGCAGCTCGATTCTGACGGTCAGGAGTTACTTGAAAATGTTGCTAAGCAATTAGATGAATTAAAGAAGAAGTAAAGTAGTATTATGCCTTCTCGTGCACCACTTCTAAGGAGTCATATAACGTAACCTTGAATACCGTACCCTTTCCAATTTCAGAGTCTACATCTATTTGACCGCCAATTTTGGTCACTGTATCCTTCACAATATATAACCCAAGGCCAGACCCTTCGGCCTTATCGCTGGAGGCTCTGAAGAACATATTGAAAATTTTGTCCAAATGCTCTTTATCTATGCCCATACCATTGTCTACAATTTCTATTGTTGAAATACCTTTAGGGTAATTGAGATCAACATTTACCTCAATTTTGGGTGCGTCCTGATCGTAATTATGGTACTTAATGCAATTTGTAATTAGGTTGCTAAGTACAATTTTCAATCGACTTTCATCTGACTTAATCGTTAGATCCTTATCATAATTCCTATAAAATGTCACCCTATCGGCATTGTCGTAATACTTTAGGTCCTGACAAATGCCTTCGATGATGCCGTCCAATAAAACATCATTTTTTACCACTTCACGCTTAGAGTTTATTGAGTATTCCATTATACTCTTAATGAAATCTTCAAGTTTGGCTACACTCGAATTCATCATTTTTAGGTATTCACTTTGCCTTTCATTTGGCTCTTCGGCTCTGGCCAGATTGATTAAACCTTTTAAGGACTTTAATGGTGCAACTAAGTCATGCGAAGAGCGATAAACAAAATTGTCTAATTCGGTATTGGTGATAATTAATTCATCATTGGCTTGCCTTAGTTGTTCCCTTTGCTGTATTAGTTCTTGGGTACGGTTATTAATAATTCTTTCGAGGCGTTTGTTAAGAAGTTTTAGCCGCTTGGTTCTAAATCTAAAAATCACAAAAATCAATGCTGAGATGGCAAGAACTGCCAGGAAGATGAATAATTTAGTCTTATACCAGGGGATGGGTATCTTAAAAGAATGTACCTGCATTTGAGTTGATGACCCGTCAGGCAACTTAGCCTTTACTTTAAAGGCATATTCACCACCATCAAGGTTAGTGTATTCTTTCTTAACATCGCTTACCCAATCACCAAATCCCTGATCATATCCATCCAAATAGTACGAATACTGTAAATCTGATTTGTCATATCCGGGCGTGGCGAAGTGAAACTCTAAAGACCTTAAATTGTCATCGAGGTCATACTTTGATCTTACTTTAGTGATATAGGTTTTTGGGACATACCCTACTTGAACAAAATCAGTTGACCATTGTATATAGCTGATTCCTGTTGGTCTACCTGCCCATACATGGCCTCTTTTATCCACTACAAAGTCGTGCAGTGCATTGCTTTGCATTCCTTGTGATTTATCAATTTTTGATAAGATTTTACCATACTTATCCATGATGATTAGTCCTCCGCTCCAGGATGAAAAGGCATACAAGCTATCCCTAAAAATGTGTGCATCATAAATACCATATTTTTTTAGATACTCGTCATCAGAGGATTCAAACTGAACCATTTCATTCTTTTGGGGAAAGTACTTAAACAAGCCATTTTCAGAAGTTGCAAACACATAGGATTCATCAGTTAAACTTTTTAATGCAGAATAAACATTGTCTTCCTTCCACTTAAATTGATTATTAAGAAGCTCAGTTGTATCTCCCTTTACTTTATATAAGTATTCATTAAATTTTGAAGCTATTACTTCGTTGTTCAGCACAAATATTCCGCTATTATTAATGTCGATATGCTTTGAACCTTCGCCATCATACTTCACTATTCCTTCATAGGAGGCAAAGTAAACGTCCTGTCCGACAGTTTCTATCTGCCAGAATGCCCCAAACTCATGTTGCTTTGTTAATGAACTTCTTAGTGAATGATATGTAAAGCCATCAGAAGAATCACGTTCGAGGTAGCCATATTCATTAATGCCACCTACATAAAATTTACCATCGTCACTAATATTAATGGAATAGACGCCACCAAAATTGACTATGGGTATTAGTTCCCATTCACTACCATCATACTTAAGAATTCCATTTTCGTTTGCGAAATAAAGCACTCCCATTTCATCCATTACTACAGAGTAGTTGGCAGAAGCCGCTTTATAGTCTCCGGTACCAAAGTTCTTGATGGCAACAGAATCTAAGGACTGTGCGATGGTAGAACAGCCAAAGGTTATGAAAAGTAATGTAAAGGCGATTAAACGCATTTAGGAAGAATTAATAGGATAATTTAATCATGTATAATTAGTTATCCAAACCGGGGTGGGAATATGAACTTTTAGATCAATCAATATCACTGAAAGTTAATATATAAAAAAAGGAGGCTAAAGGCCTCCTTCTAAATTTATGTTTTAATGGATTATACGGTCCATTCACCAGTTTCAGATAGATTCCCTTCAAAATCATAACTTCTCCAAGACCCGCTGCCATCCGCATTCCATGAAATTTCATAGAAAATCACTCCATTTATATAGTAATCAATTGTACCAGAGTTATTTGGATTTATAATTGCATTAATTCTAAATTCATCATCAGATGTTAATAAATCAAAATACAATACTCCATCAGGGTCTTCGAACCATTCATACCTAAACACAAATTCGCTCTCGGCCTGACCTGTGTAATATTCCAAGAAACCTTCTCGAATTAATTTAGATTCTTGTGCCTTCACAATTTTTACATAGTCAGACTCTGGAGTAAACTTCCAAAAAAGTTCAAATACATAATGTGTTGTTGTTTCAGAAATTTGGTAGGCAACTGAGTAATCACCATCAGTGAAGGTATAAACTAAATAATCTTCTTCAGTTCTTCCGTTTTCAGCACCTTTCTTTCCTATTGGTGTGGTTGATTTTGTTGCTCCCGCAGGAACCTCAAACAAAGATAGTTGTGTTGATAAGCCGTTGATTTGTTGCACATAGCCAACTGCTAATTGAGCATTCGGATCATCTGATGCTAGCATCGCAGCAGGCAACTCAATGGGAGTGTCTGAGGCAGAGAAACTTAATTCTGCATTTTCTAGCGACTGAGAAGGTGTAGAGTCATCATCGTCATTACAACCTGCTAATACAATGGTAAATGCCAGTAAAAAATAAAATAGCTTGTTCAATTTCATAGGATTATAATTTTATTGGTTCAAATGTAAGTGATTGATACTGAAAATTATAATAAGGTAAATTATACAAAAGTGAAACATATAAATTAGATTCACGTTTGTATAACAAATCAAAAGCTATGAAAGGAAATCACATAGGCGAACTTGAAGAATTGGTTTTGCTAACTGTAGGTGCGCTTTTTGAAGAATCTTATGGTGTTAGTATCATGGAAGAAATTGAACGGCAAACCGGAAGATCTCTCAATATAAGTGCCGTGCACTCCGTGTTGAAAAGGTTAGAAAAAAAAGGAATGGTGAAATCGAAAATGGGTGGTGCTACTGCTGAAAGGGGTGGAAGGAGAAAACGAATATTCAATTTAACCAACCTGGGTAAAAAGGCCTTAGATGAGTCTATGGAAGTAAGATCACAATTATACAATCAGATTCCAAAGGTTTCATTCAACATTGGATAAATGAAAGTTACACCACCAAAATGGGCCGATAAGTTTCTAGCATGGTATTGTAATCCTGAACTACTCGAGGAAATACAAGGGGATGTATATGAACTCTTTGAGAAACGATTAGAACAGAATACTGCAAGAGCAAAGCGCCTTTTTGTCTGGGATGTCATCAGGTTCTTTCGCTGGTCAACGATTAAAAGAACAACAACTCAAAATAACTATTTAAACAACACAATTATGCTCGGAAATTATTTTAAAACTGGTTATCGTAACTTACTTAAGGATAAAGTTACCACCACAATAAGCGTTCTAGGGTTATCATTAGCCGTAGGTTGCGCCATTACCACCTTCTTTTGCATCGATTACTTTATTGGAATGGATGCTTTTCATTTAAATAAAGAAAGAATTTATCAAGTAATTAATGTAGTTAATGACAATGGACATCATCAGAAATACAGTGATGTACCCATAACCTTAGAAAGCAAATTAAGGGATATTGCAGATGTTGAGAAGGTTACAAGAATAGAATATGGCAATGGAAACATGCGTTATGAAGACAATGTTTTTAGTGAGTTTATCCATTTTGTTGATCCTGATTTTAAAGAAATTTTCAGCTTTCCAACAAAACAAATGGAACCTGATGCTCTTTCAGAAAAGTCTAAAATCATAATCAGTGATAGAATAGCTCAGAAGTATTTTGGACAAACCAACCCAATAGGTAAACAAGTATCAATCAAGTTTAAGGATGATAAAATTTTAGCATTTCAAATTGGCGGTGTGTTGGACAAAACGCCACCAAGACACAGCTTTAATCCTAATGTAATTATATCCATCGATGTATTTAAAGAATTAAGGCCAGAAGAGTATGAATCACTTTCGTACGATACAGATGCCATATTTGTGATGGTACATGATGGTGCAGGACCAACAGCAGCGAATGATATTTTAAAGGCCACAGTTGAAGAGCAAAATAATGTACAAGCCAATAAGAAAGTAATTAGCTCCAGTTTGCTATCTTATAACCATGTTTTGGATATTAACTATGAAATTGTTGGTAGCATAATGGGCGGTGGGCATCCGGCAGGTAGAATAGCGCTCGGTGTTACTTCTATTCTTCTTTTACTACTGGCCTGTTCAAATTACATTAACATTTCTGTAAGCTCAGCAAGTAAAAGGCTCAAGGAAATTGCTATGAGAAAAGTATTAGGCGGCAGCAGAGGGATGATTATGAGGCAATTTATTATTGAAAATATTTTAGTATGTCTCATTGCGGTTATAATAGGTACATTCTTAAGCTACTTTTTTCTGTTGCCGGGGTTTAATATGGCTATGCCTGTTGAAATACCTTTTTCGTCCTACAATATGCTGAATAATGTACTGCTTTATGCAGGCCTTTTAATTGGGTTGGGTTTATTGTCTGGATTATACCCTGCGTTATTTATTTCAAAATTTCAGCCAATAAGTATTTTTAGAGGGTCGCAAAAGTTTGGTAGAAAATCATGGTTGAGCAGAATATTACTCACATTTCAATTTGTGATCGCTTTTTTTACCATTGTTGGAAGTTTTGTTTTTACCGATGCCAGTTTGCAGTTGGCCAATGCCGATTGGGGTTATACTCCTAATGATATCATTTCAACACCTACTGTAAAAAATAGTACTTCAGAAGCACTGTACAACAAAATAGTGTCTAATTCTTCAGTGCAGCAGGCGGCAAAATCTTTTGGACATATTGGTCCATATAACCCCTTAATTTCTGCCCGATATGGTGAGACAACCGTCCAAACCAATAGTTATGAAATTGATCATAATTATGTAGATGTAATGGGGCTAGAAATACTGGAAGGAAGACCTTTTAATGAGAAGGGTGATTATCAAAAAATAATTATTAATGAAAAATTAGTGAGAAAAATGGGCTGGGATGCTCCACTACGAGAACATTTGGTTATTGACTCTACGAGATACGATGTGATAGGAGTGGTAAAGGATGTTGTAATTAGTGATTATTATGGAGGCATGTCCCCGATGCTATTTAAACCTTTGCATGATAAAGAACCGAACTACATCACCTTTAAAACGCAAGAAAATGCATCAATGAAAGCGATGTCAGATTTAAAAGGTTATTGGAAGGAATTAGCACCGGACGACCCTTTTGATGGATTTTATCAAGCCAAGATTATGGATAGTTTTTTTGATGAGAATCAAATGAATATGCTTATCATTTCGTTTCTGGCGGTTGTTACCTTGATAATTGCAAGCATCGGCTTATATGGGTTGGTAGCTTATAATATTAGCAGACGCATGAAAGAGTTTAGTATTAGAAAGGTGCTTGGCGCTAACTTATTTTACATCATCAAACTGATTAACAAAGAATATATGTGGCTGCTTGTTGTTGCACTTATTATAGGGGCACCATTTGGAGTTTATATGATGAACCAACTCATAGCCAGTGTTTACCCTGATACAACACAAATGACAGCTTACCCAGTTATAGTTGCCATCCTCATTATTATGCTTTCGTTTATCATAACAGTGGCTAGACAGGTGTACAAAGTAGGAAAAGCCAATCCGGTAAATAATTTAAGAGGAGATTAATTAAAACTCTAGCGTGGCTCTTGTTCCTGTTTCTAAAGGAACCAGCTTAATAGAACCCTTGTGAGCTCGCATAATTTGTTTTGAAAGGCTCAGGCCAATACCTGAGCCTTCTTTTTTTGTTGTAAAAAAAGGAACAAAAATATTCTCTAATGTATTTTGATCAATTCCAGGGCCATTATCTGTAATTGTTATAGAATTGCGGCCATCAGCTGTAATGTAATTTTGCATCGTTACGGTAGCGTCAGGAATATCTTTTACTGCTTCAAGTGCATTTTTTAAAAGATTAATTAACACCTGTTCTATCAGCTCATGGTCAATTAACAATTCTGCTGGAGTAGACTGTATGTCTAGTTCAACCTTGTTTTTCTGAAAAGATTCTTTCAGTAGTGATGTAACATCATCAAACAATACTTTGATTGATACTTTCTCTAAATTAGGTTCCGGTATTTTGGCAAACTCACTGTATGAGTTAACAAACTTCACTAATCCTTTACTTCTTTTTTCAACTGTTTTAAGCCCCTGTTTCACATCTTCACTATCCTCTTCATCTAGAGAGGCTAATTCCTTTAGATTGCCATTTGAATCTAATATAAGCTGATTAATTACCTCTGTAAGAGTAGAAATTGGGATAACGGAGTTTTTAATTTCATGAGTTAACACACGAATCAATTTCTGCCACGACTCTAGTTCTTTTTCATCCAGTTCAGCATTGATATTCTGCAATGAAACGAGTTTATACATCTCATCATTCAGTTTTAATTCCTTGGCACTAATAGATAAGTTGACCAACTCATTGTCATGCTGAAGTTTTAGTAAGGAGCGATCCCCGCTTTCAAGTCCCTTAATTGTTTCAAAGAGATGCGAATCGATAGAGTTTAACTGCTTGATATTCTTAATGAATTGGCTACCAAATATCTGTTTGGCAGCATTATTTAAAAGTGTTATTTCGCCTGTATTTTCTACGTAACCAAGCATAGCTATGGAGGAATGTTCAACCACAGCTTTTAAAAAGTGGTAATTAGCCTCACTAATTTTTCTCAGCTCAAGCATCTTATCAGAAATGATTGAAAAGGCCGCTTGCATTTCTCTGTCTAATTTATTTTTTCCTTTGCCTTTGTAATAAATAGAAAAATCATTCTGACTGATGCCAATTAAAAAATTAGTAAGATCCCGTTGGTGCCTTTCTATCGTGTGAATCAGCGATACCAGCATAATCAATGCTCCAAGAAACAGCCAAATTGAAACCAGCCAGAAATAGGTTTGAGTGAGCACGTAAAATCCTGAAAAAAGTAAGATAGATATGAACACTATCTTCAGGCTGATGTTTAATCGGAAGGATATCAAAATTTGATTTGGTTACTTGATTAAATAGGATCGTGTTTAGAAGTATCTAAAACAAATTATTATATTGAAGCTAAACCTAAAATTTAAGCAGATGAAACAATTAAGTACAAAATTTCTAGTAATACTCTTTCTATTAACCATTATTATTTCTTGTGGTAAGAAATCAGATAATGGGTCAGATGAAACGGTAGCTGTAGAAACCACTCCGGAATATGTCGGGGAAGAGGTTACTTATTCTACTGATTCAACAACGATGAAAGGCTATTTAGCTTATGATAAAAATAGTACAGAGAAGAAACCAGGAATTTTAGTAGTTCACGAATGGTGGGGACACAACGAATACACAAGAAAGCGTGCGGATATGCTTGCTGAGTTAGGCTATGTAGCGTTGGCAGTAGATATGTATGGCGATGGAAAAGTGGCTGAGCACCCTAAAGATGCTCAGAAATTTATGACGTCTGTCTTTTCAAATATGGATGAAGCGGAAGCAAGATTCGATAAGGCGATGGAGCTGTTAAAGTCGAATGAGAATGTAGATCCAGATCAAATTGGTGTCGTTGGTTATTGCTTTGGAGGAAGTGTAGCATTAACGATGGCTAACATGGGCAAAGATATAGATGCTGTAGCTGCATTTCATAGCGGGCTTCAGCTGCCAGTAATGCCTACGAATGATATTCAAGCCAAAATATTGGTATGCAATGGTGCTGCAGATCCTTTTATTTCTGAAGAGTCAGTTGAAACGTTTAAATCAGCGATGGACAGTGTAAATGCAAATTACAAATACATAGCCTATGATAGTGCTAAGCATGCGTTTACAAGCAAAGGCGCAACGGCCATGGGTGAGAAATTTGAATTGCCATTAGAGTATAATGCTAAGGCTGATGAGGCTTCATGGGAGGAAATGAAGACCTTCTTCAGTGGAGTTTTCAAATAAGTAAGCAGACATACATTAAATATAAGCTAGGCTACTACGCCTGGCTTATTTTATTTTATAGCGCTCCATTTTTCTGTAGAGCGTACTTCTACCCATACCCAGTTCTTCCGATGCTTTAGATAAGTTGCCCTTGTGCTTATCAATTGCCTGGAGTATGAGGTCTTTTTCTACATCTTCCACTTTTAAAGAATCATTAGATTCTGGTTTCTTGGCATTAGTGAGCATAAAATCTTCAGATTGCAATTCCTTACCTGAGGCCATAATTACGGCACGTTCTACCGCATGTTCTAATTCACGGATGTTGCCTGGCCAATGATATTCTTGCAGCTTTTTCAGGCAATCATCGGTGGTGTATAGTATAGGTTTGTCATACTTCGATGTAAACTTTGTTAGGTAATGATCTACTAGTAAAGGTATATCCGCTTTTCGATCTCTCAGGGCCGGAATATGAATTTCAATAGTATTCAGTCGATAGAGTAAGTCCATTCTAAAACTGCCA
Source organism: Fulvivirga lutea (assembly GCF_017068455.1). NCBI lineage: Bacteria > Pseudomonadati > Bacteroidota > Cytophagia > Cytophagales > Fulvivirgaceae > Fulvivirga > Fulvivirga lutea. The sequence goes on along the minus strand of NZ_CP070608.1, from coordinate 2,964,536 downwards.
TTATCAACCGCTTTAGAAATGTTTTTATTAGTTGCTGAAACTATGCGTATATCAATGGGAGTGGGAGAGTGCCCACCAAGCGGAATCACCTCTCTATTTTGTAATACACTCAACAGCTTAGTTTGCTGCGCCTCACTTATATTGCCAATTTCATCTAAAAATAGTGTTCCTTTATCAGCAATGGTAATTCTGCCGGGTCGATCTTCCTTGGCATCAGTAAATGCTCCTTTTTTGTAGCCAAACAGTTCAGATTCAAACAAGTTAGCGGATAGAGCACCTAAATCTGCTTTAATAAAAGGCCTGTTATTACGTTTCGATTTTTTGTGAATTGCTTTGGCTATCAATTCCTTACCAGTTCCATTTTCACCGGTTATTAGAACATTTGCATCGGTAGCAGCTACTTTATCAATCAGGTCAAAAACCTTTTTCATAGCTTCTGAGTTGCCAATAATTGGATTTTCTGATCTGTTGAGATCAGTAACCAACACTTTTTGCGCTGATTCTAGCTTAGAAACCTCCTTTTCTGAAACACGCAATTTGTAAACGTTTAGAACTGTATTTAGAATCTTCTCTTTCTCCCATGGCTTTGTAATAAAATCAGCTGCACCTTCTTTCATACATTCCACGGCCAATTGAATATCACCATAGGCTGTATTCATAATCACTTTGATAGAATCATCTATTTCCTGAATCTTTCTTAGCCAAAACAGTCCTTCATTACCGGTGGTAGCTCCGGTCTTATAGTTCATGTCTAGTATGATTACATCAGGGTTTGAAGTGGATAGAATTGACTCCAATTTCTTTGGGGATGATTCTGTCAATATCTTTTCAAAGTGGGGCCGTAAGATCATTTTACTAGTTAATAAAACATCCTCATCATCATCTACTAAAAGAACAAGACCTTTTTTACCCATAACTGTTATTATTTCACTAGCTTATTCAACGAAACTAAACATTGTATCATATTGACACAAATTATATGTCTCATTATGACACATGTTTACTTCTAGAGAATATAAATTTATTTTTAACTATCTGATATTAAGTAACTTATGATTTTGGCATCGCAATTGGCTTGTTGTTCGTGAATCATATAATGAAACAACCATGATTACCAACTACATTAAAATAGCCATACGAAATTTATTAAATAAGAAGGTTTTTAGCTTCATCAACATCGCTGGCCTGGCTTTAGGAATGGCTGCATGTCTGAGTATTTACTATTATGTGAATTATGAGTTTAGCTACAACCAAAACTTTTCCAACAGCAGCACTATTTATCGTACTTACTTCACAAGACAGATGGAGGATGGTGAGAATAGGGTCTATTTTAATGCCGGAACAGCCTTAAAAAACAAGCTTGATGAAATTCCGGAAATTGAAGGAGCCTTTAGATTGGTTAAAATTGATTACCAAAATAATTCACTGATTTATGACAGTGACGCTGGTAGAGTAGCACTTGCACAGCAAGGCGTTCAGTTTGCGGATAAGTCAATTAAAAATGTGCTCGACCTAGAATTGGTTTCAGGATCTTTTGCTAAAATGGATCAACCAATGAAAGTAGTACTGTCGGAGTCTGTAGCTGCTAAATTCTTTGATCCACAACAAGCAATTGGAAAAACCATCACTTTAAGTGGGAATATAGGCAACCACGACTATGAAATTGTGGGTGTTACCAAGGATTTACCTACTAACACAACTTTTAATTTATCTGTGCTTTTGTCAATGCCTTCGAAAGGGTCAATTGAAGGTGCAGAACAGTTGGATAATTGGAATAGCTGGAATGCCGAAACGTATATTCTAAGTGACAATTCGATAAACAAGATTCAGAATGCATTAAAGAGAAATGTGACTGATCTGGATATTTTTCACAACGATGAAACGATATGGTCGCTAGACATGCTGCCGCTTACTGATCTACACCTTACTACGGTAACTCAAGAGGCAACATTGGATAAATCGGCAGAAAAGCTATTATTAGGATTGCAATTGATAGGACTGTTCATATTAACGATAGCCTGGATTAATTTTATTAACCTTTCTACTGCCAGGGCCATCGAACGAGCTCGAGAAGTAGGCGTGAGAAAAGCATTAGGCTCTCATCTCTATCAAATTAGGTTACAATTTATGGTTGAATCATTCATTATTAATTGTTTAGCTGCGGCCATAGCACTAACCATTACTCAGCTGTGCTTGCCGGCCCTTTTCGGATCTAAAGATTTGATGGCACTCTCCGAAGACTCTAGTATGTTCTTCTGGACAACTTTCACCTCGGTACTGGTGTTGGGTTCATTTTTGTCAGGTTTGTACCCAGCGTTTGTTTTATCAGGATTTAAACCAACCGTTGTTTTAAAAGGCAAAATAACAAGCTTTAAAAGTGGTGAATTATTACGCAAAGGTCTTGTAATATTTCAGTTTGCTGCATCTTCCATTATGATAATAGGCACTTATGTGGTTTATGAGCAAATCACGTATATGAAAAATAAAGACTTAGGTCTTAACATCAATAACATATTAATTTTGGATGCCCCACCAACTGATGTGACATCATCAAGCACCGATAGATATCAGGTGATCAATTCTTTTAAGGAAGAAATCAATCAACTAAATGCAATAAAGCATATTACTGCCAGCAGCGATATTCCAGGTCAGGACACAGGTTGGGCTACTTCTTTGAGATTATCCAACGAAACAGATGATGATAAGAAGAACATCAGTCTACTAGCTTGCGATAGAAATTTCGTAGATGCGTATGACATAGAAATGGCAGCTGGTAGATTCTACAATTTGGGTGATGGCACCTTTGATAAAGGTCATTTTGTGATCAACGAGGCCGCCTTGTCATTACTAGGGTTTGAAACAGCTGAAGAAGCAATCGGTAAAAACCTAATTGAGGGACGCATGTTTCCGGAATTAACCATCGTGGGTGTTGTGAAAGACTTTCACCAGCAGTCCTTAAAAAGTAAAATTGAGCCAATGGCTTTGGTGTACAGTAGCTGGAGCAATTATTATTCACTTGCTTTAAATATTGATGAGAGTCTGTCTTCAGAAAGAAAAGCAGTACTGTTAAAGGAGTCACTCGATCAAATAGAAGCTATTTGGGTGAAATTCTTCCCTGAGTATCCATTTGATTATAATTTTCTCGATTCACGCTTTAACGAGCAATACAAGAGCGATCAGGAATTCAGTTTTATCATAAGCCTGTTTGCCTTGCTTTCGGTAATAATTGCTGGGTTAGGGTTGTTAGGTTTGGCTTCTTATGCCGTAGTTCAACGAACTAAGGAAATAGGCATTAGAAAAGTATTAGGAGCGTCTTCGGGAAGAATTATTCAACTACTAACTATGCAGTATTTATGGCTCATTTTAGTGGGAATTGTTGTGGCGATACCATTAGCCTACTTGGGTCTTGAAAATTGGTTGGAGGCATATGCCTATCGCATAGAGTTAACACCATGGATGCTCGTAATTCCAATACTATCAATAGTACTTATTGCTTGCGCTATCATTGGTTCGCAGGTATTATCTGCCACCATGAAAAACCCGGTTGATAGTCTTAGATACGAATAAGCCATGTTATTGAACTACATTAAAATAATCGTTCGGAATTTAAGGAAGTCGCCAATCTATTTTTTCCTTAATCTTATCGGCCTATCTGTTGGTATTGCAGCCAGTATTTTACTTCTGCATTACTCATTTTACGAGTTGAGTTATGACGATCATCAACAAAATATAGAAAACAAATATCGCTTAGTTGTTAAAGATGATGGCGGCATCTCAGCTACCACACCGGCACCCGTTGAACCATTAATCAAGGATGAATTTGAGCAGTTGAAGCAGACCACCGCTGTTCGTCATTCTGAAGGCATTCTTAAATCTTTTGATAATTCAGGAAATACCGTTTCAGATATCGAAGAAAGAGTGGTTAGCGTAACACCAGGGTTTTTCCAACTTTTCAACTACCCTTTAAAGGCAGGTAATGAAAAGCTGCTGAATGAGCCCCTTCAGCTATTTATAAGTGAATCTTTAGCTACTAAATACTTTGGTGATGTTGATCCGTTGAATCGTGAGTTAATCTTCTTTGAGCGCAATTTTGGTGAACTAAAGCTCAATGTAGCAGGAGTTTTTTCTAATGCTAAATCAAATACACACTTACCGGTAGATGCCGTTTTCTCCATGAAAACCCTGGAGAATAGCGATAATTTTTGGGCGAAATTCGATAACTGGGGCTGGAATGGCTTTTACACTTATATCGAATTAAATCCTGCTTCGACAATTACGCAGGAACAAAGCAATCAGTTCATAGATAAACACATTGGTAAAGAAAACCGTGAGCGTGCCGGTATTGAAGTGCAGCTTCAGCCAATAAAGGATATTCATATAAGCTCAGGGTTCATGAATGAATATCAGCCAGTAAGGGACGAGCGAATTATACATTTTCTAATAGCAGTGGCAATCATTATTCTGTTCTTAGCTTCGGTGAATTACATTAACCTATTCACAGCCAGAGGACTAAAAAGAGCCAAAGAAGTAGGAGTGAGGAAGAATATGGGAGCAACAAAACTCCATTTACTTCTCCAATTTACAACAGAATCGATCATCATTATAAGTTTATCCATTCTGTTGGCCATCACCATCATCCAATTGTGTTATCCATTATTTAATGCTGGTTTTGGGGGTGCATTTGGTGAATCTATTTGGGCCAATCAATCGGTTATAAGCTGGGTATTGGCACCCATTCTTCTTGTACTTATTTGGGCTTCTATTCAGCCAGCGATAATAATATCTTCTTATCCTATGATTAATATTCTCAAAGGCGATTTAAGGTCTGTTAATGGGAAATCAGGTTATCGAAAAATTAGTGTTATCATACAATTTGCAGCATCTGCTTTAATGCTTACTTGCTCACTTATCCTTTACCAACAGATTAACTATCTACAGAATAAAGATTTAGGGATTGACATCGATCAAAAATTGCTTGTTTATAAGCCCAAAGAATCGATTGAAAATTACGAGGCTAAGGCACAGTCGTTCAAAAATGAGTTGAGCAAATTAGCCAGTACAAATGGGGTTTCAGCTTCTGGGAGTGTTCCATCGCATCATTTTAACTGGTCTACCAACAACATGCACAGAATTGATAAAACGGCTGATCGGGTAGGTGAGTATGGCATTAATGTAACTTATATTGATAATGATTATGCGGAACTCTACAATTTAAAATTAATAGCTGGTACCGATCGCGTAAATGAAAATACTAGCCAGTTAAAGGCACTAGTGAACCTGAAAGGGCTAGAACCATTGGAGATACCCAGTGTGGAAGCTGCGCTGGGAATGAAGGTGGTAAACGGTGCTGATACGATAGAAATAGTGGGAGTGATAGAAAACTATCAGCACAACTCTATCTTAGAGGAGAGTAAGCCGGCAATTTTCCTGTTTCGTGAAAACGCCCAGATATTCACTATTTCTTACAATACGGGCACCAATTCATTGGCCAATACGGCTAATTTAATAGAGGAAGTTAAGCAGATTTACACCCAAATATTTCCTACAACCAATTTTGATTATGCCTTTTTAGATCAAAAATTTGGAGAGGCCTATGCGTTTGCAACGTTTCTATCACGTATCGTTATTGGTTTCACGTCCATTGCAATACTATTGGCCATTCTAGGCCTGTTCGGATTGTCGCTTTACAGTGTTGAAAGAAAAACGAAAGAGGTTGGCATAAGGAAAACATTGGGAGCTAGTTCAATTTCATTGTTTTGGAATAACCTAAAACCTTTTCTTCAAATGATGCTTTTAGCTTCTTTCATAGCCATACCATCTGCCTATTTCATTGGTGAAAAATGGCTCCAAGAATATGCTTTTAAAATTGATTTAGATGTTATCACATTCCTTTTGCCCACTACACTTCTAACAGTGATTATGATTGGAACAATCGCGTTTCATTTATTGAAATTGAACAATACCAATCCGGTTGATAGCCTTAGATATGAATAGTACTAACAATCCCATAACATTCTTCATAGTAAGGTAATCGAAATATTACGATTAGTAATCGATAGTTAATACTTTGGATATTATGAGGTAAAAACAAGACGATACATTTGCAATGTATGGTTAATAGATACCCGTTTGATTTTAACATTAGTTATAAAGATATCAGGCGAGGTATCTTTTTTTGTTTATACCCATGAAAAAAGAATTTAGAAGAGATGTAGAAGTAGTAGTTATTTCCGATGTACACCTCGGTACGTATGGTTGCCAGGCGGAAGAATTGCTTCAATATCTCAAAACTATCAACCCTAAAAAACTAATCCTCAACGGTGATATCATCGACATGTGGCAGTTCAGCAAGCGTTACTGGCCCTCCTCTCACATGCAAATTATTAAATATATAACCAGTGTTTTGAGTCGTAAGACCGAAGTGGTGTATATCACAGGCAACCATGATGAAATGCTTAGACGCTTTGTTGGGTTTAAGCTAGGTTCATTCAAAATAGAAAATAAGCTGGTATTAAAATTAGATGGTAAAAAAGCATGGTTCTTTCATGGAGACGTATTTGACGTTACCATGCAATACTCCAAGTGGTTGGCAAAGCTCGGAGCAGTGGGCTACGACTCCTTAATCATCCTTAACACATTCGTAAATTTTTGTCTTCGCTCTGTAGGTAGAGGTAAAATATCGCTGTCAAAACGAATAAAAGACAGTGTAAAAACGGCTGTAAAGTTCATTGATGATTTTGAAAATACTGCTGCAGATATCGCCATTGATAATAGATACGATTACGTAATCTGCGGCCATATTCATCAACCACAACATAGGGAAATAAACACTTCTAAAGGCCAGGTTACCTATTTAAATAGTGGCGATTGGGTAGAGAACATGACAGCCCTGGAGTACAATAAAGGCCAATGGTCTATTTATGATTATAGAACAGACGAGCTGGCCAAACAGATCAAAAAATCGAATGGTAAGGTCAAAGAGAAATATCAAACCAATAACGATTTGTTTCAAGATATGGTCACGGAATTTTTAACGGCTTCCAAAAAATGAAAATTCTATACGCAATACAAGGTACAGGCAATGGCCATATGAGTAGAGCTATGGATGTAGCTCCTGCCTTGGAGAAACATGGCCAGGTTGATTATATGGTAAGCGGTGCACAAGCAGATATAGCTCTACCGTATTCAATTAAATACAAATCGAAAGGCCTGAGCTTCTTCTTTGGTAAGAAGGGAGGTATTGATATAGGCAGAACATTCAATGAAAACAGTAGCCGAAGAATCTGGAAAGAAGTTCACGATTTACCCATCGAGCAATATGATTTAATAATCAATGATTTTGAACCCATTTCTGCCTGGGCTGCTAAATTAAAAGGTAAAAAAGTAATTGCCCTGAGCCATCAAAGTGCGTTACTGTCCAGTAAATGCCCTAAACCGAAGTCTTTGGACATTGTGGGCCAATCCATCCTAAAGAACTATGCTCCGGCTACCAAGCACTATGGCTTTCATTTCAATTCTTTCGATGAGAATATCTATACACCTATTGTCAGAAATTCTATCAGACAAAAAGAATTAACAAAAAATGGACATTACACGGTCTATTTACCAGCCTATTCAGATGAAAAAATCATCAAAATATTGAGCCAGGTAAAAGGGGTTGACTGGAAGGTTTTTTCAAAGCATACCAAATCAAAACACTGGCATGAAAATGTAAGTATTGAGCCAATCAATAATGAACGATTTGTGAATTCTCTTACAAGCTCAATAGGAGTGCTTTGTGGTGCAGGTTTTGAAACACCTTCTGAGGCACTTTTCCTGCAAAAGAAATTGATGGTAATACCAATGAAGGGCCAGTATGAGCAACAGTGCAATGCCGAAGCCCTGAAAGAAATGGGCATTCCAATAGCAAAAAAGCTCGGTAAAAAATCAATAGAAAAAATTCAAAACTGGATCGATACAGATCAGCATATAGAAGTAAACTATCAAGACGAAACCCAGGCAATAGTAGATAAAATAGTAGCGAATGAACTCTGAAAAAAGGAAACACAAAATTCTAATTATTGATGATGACAAAGATATTCTTGAGCTACTGGCTTATAATCTTGATAAAGAAGGTTATGAGGTTGAAACTGTTAGTAAAAGCACCGATAGCTTAAATGCTGCCAAAAGCTTTCAGCCAGATCTAATTATTTTGGATATAATGATGCCTAAAATAAACGGTATCGAAGTATGTCGCCAGCTGAGGGAGAGTTCTGAATTTAATAATACATACATCTTTTTTCTAACAGCCAAGTCGGATAAAGAGCTGCAAATTGAAGCCCTGGAAACCGGTGGTGATGATTTTATACAGAAGATTACCGGACTCAGAGCTTTGACCCATAAAATAAGCACTGTGCTTAAAAGAAAGCTGATCATTCGTAAATGTGTCAAGGAGATTCACCTTGGTGACCTGACAATCAACAGGAGAAAGCGATCGGTGGCGTATAAGGGTAAAGAAATTGTTCTGTCTGAGTCAGAATTTGAAATCATCTATTTCTTTGCGCAAAACCCTAAGAAAATCATTTCAAGAGATAACCTGCTCAATAATATTTGGGGTCCGGATGTTTACCTGCTGGCCAAAACATTAGATACTTATTTAATGAACGTAGCAGACAAGCTGGGTACTGAATTAATTAAGCAGGTGAGGGAAGGGAAGTATAAGCTGGAGAAAGTAAGTTAAGTACTTCTGTCAATAGTTCGTAAGGCTAGTAAATTAGCTTTATTGCTTTCTTCTATTTTCCAATTGTTTACCATGAATAGCTCTTCAACAGCCTTTGAAATAGGGTAGTTGGGATAATAATGATCACGTGCAAAGTGGACGAATTTTAAGACCATAAACCCGTCAAACCAGCGGTGAAAATTCGATTTGAATGAATCCAGATTGGAAGAATTCTTTTTGATGCGTTCTATATTCTCTGTTAGATCGATCGTTTTTCCAAATTCAATCAGCGATTCAGGTATAGATTCTAACCAATTGTATATTAATGAGTTATAATCGACAACCAAATTTAATTTGGTGTAAAAATTCCTTAAATCTTCGAAGCTTTTGAAGTTATAGGTATCTAAATTTCCTCTGTTCAGCCAATCATTTACGGCTTTGCCAGTACCAAAAGGAACGCGATCACTCTTGCGAGGTGAAGGTATTACCCTGGTGGTATTCAATTCACCAAAATTACCCAGTGGAATTATCTTGTGCAGGAAATAAAAGTCTTCTCCGGCCTTTCGCCTGTTCATACCGCCTTGCCTCTGGTATACAGCGTTTCTAACAGCCATACTAGAACCAATGGTTTGGTGGGCAAATGGAAAGCCGGCATAACGTAAGGCATGCACATAATACCGTAAGAACAGTTCGTAATCTACGATAGCCTCATACACCTTGTCTTCAAATTCTCCTTCTAACGTGTGCTCAAAATAGATGCTGCAACCCGGACAATCCTTATGCTGTGTAAAGTACCTTTCTAACTCTAACAAATAGTTGTCATCGCATTGACTATCAGCATCATAACATACAATAATTCCATCATCCTTGTTAATACTGGACAGTCTGTAAGCTGCCTCATCCATGGCAATTTTCCGAGCCAGACCAACACCGGCATGTTTAGCAGGTAGCTCTTCCAGCAGGATGTAAAACTTTAAATGATCCGTGTTATACGTTTCAGCAAATTGCAGCGCTTCTTCAAACGTTTTTTGGTTATGTTGCTTGATGCTATCTGAGGCATCAAAGCTATGATTAATCACCACAATGACCTCTACATCGGCACGCCCGGGATGACAATAGGCGATACTGGCTAAACTCTTAAGCAGGTGAGGCTCATTGAAACAAGGAATTGTAATCACAAGGCCCAGGTTTTCTGAAGGCCTTTGCGCTATTATGTGTTTTTTGTATGCGTATCTATCAAAATAGAGGTTACTCAAGGTGCCAACCTATTGATTTTCCACTGATTGTCTATCAAAGTATATGAAATTCGATCATGCAACCTGCTGGGCCTGCCTTGCCAAAACTCAATATGGAAAGGGTTCACTCTGTAGCCACCCCATTGTTTTGGCTTGGGTAAAACGCCATCATTTTTATACTTCTCCGCAAGCTCTTTAGCCCTTTGTTCTAAGATTGCCCTGTTCTTTATTGCTGTGCTTTGTGGAGAGGTCCAGGCGCCAATCTGACTTTCTTTAGGCCTGCTTTGGAAGTACTTTGTAGACATTTCTTCACTCACTTTTTCAACATTACCCTGGATACGAACCTGTCTTTCAAGTTCCGGCCAGAAAAAGTTAATAGAAGCCACAGGATTCACTTCAAGCTCTCTTCCTTTATCGCTTTGATAATTCGTGTAAAACACAAATCCTTTGTCCACTTCTTTTAATAGCACGATGCGGTTAGCTGGTATGCCATTTTTATCAACAGTGGCCAGGCTCATAGCATTAGGCTCAATCACCTCAGACTTTAAGGCTTCATCAAACCATTTGTTAAACGTGTTTAACGGGTTTTTATCTACATCATTCACGTCTAACGACAGCTTAGTATACTCTTTTCTGAGTGAAGAAATATCTTTATTCATATTCCAAAAATAAATTGTTTAAAGATTAATCACCTGATGATTTTTAATAAATAAATCTTTTGCGGTTAATTGAAGTATGAAATTTAGTATTGAGTTGGAAAGTAAGAGCTCACAGGAATGGGTAGATGCTGTGATGAATGATTTTGATACCTTTCTTCAGGATCATGCCGATTGTGAGCGCAAGGCCTCTGCCATGGCCATGAGCTTTGTTGCTAAATTTCCGGACAGGGTAGAAATTATTCCGGAGCTCATAGAAACAGCCGTAGAGGAACTGGAGCATTTCCAACAGGTATATGAAATCATGGAAAAGAGAGGCGTGAGACTTCCCACCAAAATGGGGCAGGATATGTACGTGAAAGAACTGGTAGATAACTGCAGGTCTGACGTAGAAAATCGTTTTATGGATAGACTTTTACTCGCTTCCATCGTAGAATGTAGAGGAGCCGAACGGTTTAGGCTGGTATACGAGAACCTGCCTGAGGGTGATCTAAAGAAGTTTTATCACAACCTTTGGGCAAGCGAGGCAAAGCACGGAAACATCTTTGTTAAAATGGCTTTAAATTATTTTGATGAAGATGATGTTTATAATAGATTGAAAGAGTTAAATAAAATTGAAGCTGAGATTCTCAGCAAGCAACCAATAAAAGCAGCATTGCATTGATGGATTTTTTTAAGTTTAAAAATGACCTAAAGCCGGAGAAGGGCAAATTATTAATTTCAGAGCCTTTTCTTCCTGACCCTAATTTTGAGCGCACCGTTGTGCTCATGTGTGAGCATAATGAAGAAGGTTCTTTTGGGTTTATTTTAAACAAACCAAGCACAGTTAATCTTGAAGACATTATGGAAGACATTCATGACTTTCCGGAGCCTGTGCACATTGGTGGACCTGTGCAGCAAGATACATTACACTTTATTCACAAAGCAGATTACCTGGAAGGAGGTGTAGATTTAGGCAACGGGCTCTATTGGGGCGGTAATTTTGAGCAATTATTAATTTTAATAGATACAAAAAAGATTAAAGCAGAAGATTTTAAATTCTTCGTTGGTTATTCGGGGTGGTCTTCAGGCCAGCTGCAGGAAGAACTTGATGCTAACTCATGGATTGTAACACCGAATGCCACAAGCGCCTTGGTATTCGATCATGATTCAGAAGCACTCTGGAAGCGAGTTCTAAAAGGTTTGGGCGGGCGTTATAACGTCTATTCAAATTATCCTACTGACCCAAGACTAAATTGAATGAATTTACTAATTTTACGCTTTATGAAGACGTAATCGGTATATGATGGACAACGAGAAGGAACTACAAGAACAGGGAAGAGAGGAAATACCATCTGTTACACCTGAAAATGGTGAAGAACTTAAGAGTGAAGCTACAGAATCAGAAAAAGTAGAAGCATCTAAAAGTGAAACAGATGAGGTTGAAATAGCTTCCAATAATCCTACAGTAAGTGAATCTGAAGATTCTACTGAAGAAAAAACTGAAGAACCACAGGCTGACGCAACGGAAAGTCAGGAAGGTTCTAAATCCAAAAAAGAAGTTAAGCTCAATACGGAAGAAGATTTATCAGAAAAATCTGATGATGAAGACGAAGAGGAAGAGGAGCACGAAGATGTTGATTACAGCAACCTGAATAAAGAGGAATTAGTTGCTGCTATTCGTGAATTGTCACAGAGCTCGAATTTTATCAAAGCAGAACGTAAAGCGCGCGAGATAAAACCTTATTTCGATGAAATTAAAGATAAGGAAAGACAAGCTGCGCTAGATAAATTCATTGCCGATGGTGGTGAAGAAGCAGATTTTGATTTCAAGAATGATGAATTGACCGATCGCTTTGAAGCGAATTACAAGCTTATCCGCGATCATAAAATACAATACGTTAAGGATCAGGAGAATCGCAAAGATGCGAACCTGAAGAAAAAACAGGAGATTTTAGAAAAACTCAGAGAGTTTGTTGATTCTGAGGAGACCAATATTGAATTCAATGCATTTAAGGCCATTCAAAACGAGTGGAAGGAGGTAGGTCCTGTACCGGGAGCTTATGCCAAAACCTTATGGGCTAATTACAATGCGCTGGTTGACAGATTCTATGACAATAGGCACATCTACTTTGAGTTAAAAGAACTTGATAGAAAGAAAAACCTTGAATCCAAGCTTGAGCTGTGTGAAAAGGCAGAAGCACTATCAAAAGTTGAAAACGTAAGTCAGGCTATTAAAGACCTGAATGACTTGCACCATGAATTTAAACACATAGGCCCTGTACCTAACGATGAGCGTGAGCCTCTATGGCAGCGATTTAAAGCTGCTTCTGATGCCGTGTATGATCGTAGGAAGGATTTTATTGAAGGGCTGAAGGAAGAGTTAGAAGCCAATTTGGTTGTAAAAGAGGAGCTGGCCAAGCAAGTTCAGGAATTCACTCAATTTGATTCTGACAGAATTAAGGAGTGGAACAAGAAAACCAAAGAACTTCAGGAGATTCAAAAGAAATGGGAAGCTACTGGTGGTTTACCACGGGCTAAAGCCAAAGAAATAAATAAGACTTTCTGGTCTGCATTTAAAACATTTTTCAACAATAAAGGGCAGTTCTTTAAAAAGCTCGACAGCATGCGCGAGGGCAACCTTGAGAAGAAAAAAGAGCTTTTAGAAAAGGCAAATGAGCTGAAGACCAGCACGGAGTGGCAGAAAACCGCCAATGAGTTGAAAAAGCTTCAAAATCAATGGCGTGAAATTGGGCCTGTTCCTGAAAAGTTCAGAGAATCCGTTTATCGTGAGTTTAAAGAAGCATGTGACTATTTCTTCGATCAAAAAAGAGCGCAACTTGGGGAAGCAGAGAAAGATTTTTCTGAAAACCTGAAGAAGAAAGAAGCCATTTGCGAAGAGATTGTAAAACTGGCCGAAAATAAGACTTCTGACCTCGATAAGTTCAGAGAGTTGCAGGATCAGTTTAATGAAATAGGGTTTGTTCCTAAAAATGCCATTTCAAAAATTAAGAGTAAATGGTCTGAAGCGGTTGATAAGTTTATCAATAGCATTGAAGGTATTACGAATGAAGAGAGGCAAAAAATTAGAATTGAAAACCAGATCAATAAATTAAAATCAGGGCCTAATGCCAGCGACAAGATTTATAGAAAAGAGCAAACGATAAGAAAACAAATAGGCCAGTTGGAGAACGACATAGCCGTTTGGAAAAACAATATGGAATTCTTTGCTAACTCTAAAACGGCAGATAAACTCAAAGGTGAATTTGAGACAAAAATAGACGCTGCAAGCAAGGAGTTGAAAGGGTTAAAAAGCCAACTGAGAATTGTAAGAGAATACTCTTAATTTTTTTTCAAAGATGTTTGGTTTTAAAACCGAAGAGTATTAGAATTGCACTCGCTTCTGAAAGGAAGCACTAAGGAACGCCTCCTTAGCTCAGCTGGTAGAGCAACTGACTTGTAATCAGTAGGTCATTGGTTCGATCCCGATAGGAGGCTCAAAAACCCTGACGATAAATGTCAGGGTTTTTTGTTTCTGAAAGGCCCAACTAACCCGGTCATTTCGCATCCGTCAACTGGCGGAGAAGAAGTCCTTGCCAATTAGAAAGTAAAGATCATTTACATACTGGCAAAGATGTCCCCACTTCGTTACGACATGACATCTTTTTTAAAATTGTCTAAGCAAAATACAACGTTCACTGTTGTTGGGGCTCATTAGATCATTTATGTTTGTTAGAAGCTAAATTCGAATTAAAACGGTCATTTCGCATCCGCCAACTGGCGGAGAAGAAATCTTTAGCAATTAGAAGTACAGATCATTAACATGATGGCAAAGATGTCTCCACTTCGTTACGACATGACATCTTTTTTAAAATTGTCTAAGCAAAATACAACGTTTACGGTTGTTGGGGTTCATTAGATCATTTATGTTTGTTAGAGGCTAAATTCAAATTAAAACGGTCATTTCGTAGTGCAACGAAGAAATCCTTACCAATTAGAAAGTAAATCATTTACATGATGGTAAAGATGTCTGCACTTCGTTACGACATGACAATATCCTCTTCTTATGAAATACATCACCAAAGAACTCAAACCCGGCATACTTGAAATAGAATTAAAAGCAGAGAATGCCATTGAAACCAACCTCTTAAACAGAACGGATAGAGACAGGGATGAGTTGATTGATGTGTACTACCAGGATGCAGTAAGCAAATACAACAGCAATTACGAATTACTTCAGATCATCGATATCTCCAAGTGGCCCACGAAGGCGGTGGTGAAGTATGAGGTGGTGAAGGGGATTAAATAGGTTAACAAGTAGCTAATATTGAATCAATTTCTAAAACGATTTTTAAAACTCGATAATTTCAATGCATTATCGCCTTGACTATAGTTCTTCCTATGTAAGTCATCAACTTCACTGTGACACTCAATACACAGTACTTTTAGATTCTTCTTTCTATTATCTTCTTTCTTTCTGTTTTTATGATGTACTTCCAAGTAATATGCGTCATCATGTAATAATTGAATCTTGCACCCTTCACAGGTGAAATCTTCCTGTGCTCTACGTGCATAAGATACTTGCCCCCAATCTTTTGTATAACCTGTTCTACTAATTTCAGAAGGCACATATTTTTTGTGTTTTTTAGAGGCAATATCTAAAATCACATCGAACCATTCTTTGTCGGGTGACCCAAAAGAAAAGAGTGTTATTTCCTTGTTGCATTTTGAGCATAGCTCAAGTTTATGTTGTCCAATATTTACTCTTTTATCTGTACAATAGATGCCTACAGGCATTTGACTAGCAAAAACATAATTAGAATACTGCTGACGTACTTCGCATTCTGCTATATGAAACCTTGGTAAATGACCCCAATGCTCGGTCGCATATTTGTTTTTATATGCGAACATGTAATTTATACATTCATCTTCTTCATGATAATAGAAGCTATTGCTAACCTTAATTTTATTCCAGGTAGCATTAAATACAGGGGCGTAGTTAAAATGGCTTTCAGTTTTGAGTTTTCTTAAAAGCTTACTTTCAAGCCATTCTGATGATTTGCCTTTTAAGAAATCGTAAATCATTTTATAGAATCTCTTTTAGAATAAATTTCTTCAGCCAATTTATCACTAGATGTAATTACTCTAAACTCTACTCTTCGGGATAAATTTTTATCTATTTCTTTATCTGAACTGGCATAAATTATTTCACTCGACTTATTTAATGCTCTTGAATATGACATGCCATTTGCCGTAAACAAAAATTCGAGCCTGTCTTTCATTGAATCAGGCAGTGTTAAATATGCATTAGAGTTTCTCAATTTATCTAAAACATTTTGGGCCCTATTCGATGATAGGTTTAAATTGTATTTATAGCTATCCTCACCTGATTTTGGAGGGTCATTATCTGTATGACCTTCAATACGTATTTCTTTTACATAATCTATATTTTCAAAATTGCTCAATGTTTCAATATAGCGAGGAATGAAATCGTCAAGTATATCATTAAAGTCTCTCGTTAACCTACTACTCCCTGTATTAAAAAGAATTTTATTCTCTGGATTAAAGGTAACTGTGCCATCAGGACTAAGATCAAGCTCTTCTGATTCAATTTCCTTTTTGAACTCTTCTAATAAAGCATTGTAGATGTCATTTTCTACGAATTTGTACTCTATAATTTGCAATATATAATTAATGGCAATGAACATAAATATCACCATTAGTCCAGTCATCATATCCGCTAGGGATATCCAATTAGATTCATTTTTACTTCTTCTCATTGATTTGAGTTTGTAAGTAAAGTATGTACTCTTTGATTAATGAGTCGAATGTTTTAAAAGTAGCCTCAAGATCTTTCATGAACTTTTCATCTAACTTTTCAATAGTGCTTATTTCAAATTTTCTAAGTTCTTGTAAGGAGTGTGATAATGCATTAGTACTATCCCTTACACCATCTTCTCTCTCTAACCACTCAGAAATCTCATTTTTTGAATCTATGAATGCTAATCGCACTTCATCAAGTTTATTAGAATGTTCTTCCAACGCTTTTGATGTGGTTTGCATATTGGCGGTAGACTCCTTTACCTCAGTTATTATTTTACTGAATTTGGAGTCATCATCTGTTATGGCTTTAAACTCATCAATGATCATAGCTAGTTGAGATGTCTGACCTGCTATTTCGTCCAATTTATCTACCCAAGTATATGTTGTTTCTGTAAACTCTTTATGTTTATTTACTAATGATTCATAAGCCTCTTTTATAGATTGGATTTCAAGCCTGTATTCTCGCTGCCATTCTATAAGTTGATTAATTGCTTCAGTGAGTTTGTCAAAGTTCTTTTCGACCAATTCATTAATAAATGACTTGAAGGTGTTATTTACATCCTCAACCATGCCTTTAAGTGATTCAACTATTGCAGAATCAATTTGATTGGCAATTTTGTCTGACATACCAATGAGGTTAGCATTGATATTTTTTAATTCTTGTAGTTCGTTTTCATATTCTGGTTCTACTGCTATTCCACGAACCATTTTATACTTTACAATTTTTGAAAAAATCAGATTACCGCAGATACCATATAGTGATGTGTAAAAAGCATTTTTCAATCCGTCAAGTAGATCTGTTATACTGGTTTTGATGAACTCAGGGTCGGTATCAAAATAGATTAAACCATAAGTTATGCCTGCGAAAGTACCAAGTAGTCCAAGGGTTATAAAAACAGAGGGGATTGATTCAAATATGTAGTAATTGGTCCATCTATTTCTAACTGATGTTTTATATGCATAACTGACATATAATGAATAAAAAGTCCAAATACCTAGAAGGTACCAGGGTAATTCATTAAGTAAAAAATTAATTGTCATATTAAATCATTTTAATTCAGGATAACTCAATGATGATTATCCGGTTAACCTATTTCTGATCAGCACCCTCAAATACCTCCCTCAAACAACTTTGCATAAGCTGCTCTACTTGGTTAGTGCTGTTTTCTATTTCTTGTTCTAAGGCATCACATAAAGCCATTAAGGCATTTACCTTTGTTACTATCGTTTGTTGTTCTTCTGATGGAGGAAATGCAATTAAAGTATATAGAACAGTATTTCTATCTATGCCAGGTATCAAACCATTAGCATTTCTTCTATATGTCATTGCATTCACGTCCATTATAATTTTCACAAAATCTAATGGTGATAAAAAAGTATCCAAAGCCATAATTTGACGGGCAATATGAGCAGAATCCACATGTAACCAACCCATTTTGCCAACGCCAGAGCCCTTACAAGTGAGAAGTAGATCTCCTTTTTTGGCTAAGGACCTTGGAGCGTTAGTCCATCTATTAATTATTACCTTTTCATCTTTTAAGTTACTTGCACCTGTAATGTATGGTAAGCCAAAATCTTCCTTGTCGGAATATTCTGATGGCTTAAGGTCTTGTCCAGACTTTAAACTAACAACCTCCCCCAATCTACACCAAACCCAGTCCTCTGGTAGTTCATAGGGAATTTCGTCTTCGGTGATTTCGGGAAGTGGTTTTTCCTTTTTGATTTTTTTATCCTTAATGAGTTGGGCTTTCTCAGCTTTGATTTTCTCCAACAACTCAGCAGCGGTTTCTTGCACAGGGTTTTCGCTACGCCAATGTTGGGTGAGTTTACCTTGAACAGCTAATTGTAAGATGCTTTCTCGCAGCTTTTTAACTGAACTCTTTTCGGTAAAGAAGGTTTTGAAGTGGTCTCGTAAAAACGACCATTGCTCAATAGTATCGCCTGTGGTGAGTTGTTGCAAGGCAGAAGTTACAAAGTCTTCTTTGAGTTGTACCCGTACTTTGGTTTGCTCCTCCAAGGCTTCTACTTCGGTAAACAACTGATTCACGATTTCAACAATTGCTTTTTGTTCTTCGAGGGGTGGGAGTGGAACATATAAACTTTTAAAAGCGCTGCTGGAAATACCGCCAATTATACCAGTCATGCTTTCTTTGAATGCACTTCCAAAAGATTCTGAACCATAAATAGATTGAATATATACCGATTGAATCCCACCAAACTGCTCAATAGCATAGAGCTTATTTCCAAAGCATGAATCTTGCTCTAAAATCCCCATTTTTTTTCCAGCACTGCCACCTTCAGAACAAATCAAGACTGTACCTTTCCTTGCTACTTTAAATTTTGGCTCATTAAAAGGTATTTTCACGCCATTATCATGATTAATTGGATCGTTTAAATAACCAACATCTTTAGTGGCTATATAAGGAAATCCTTCTTTTAAATTTGCATACTTAGCTTCTTTGATACTTTTATTAACACTATCTCCATTGAAAACGAAACCAATTTGACCTAACCTTTCCCATACCCATGAATCTGGTATATTGAAATAAACTTCTGCCAAATCAACAGGAGGTATGTTCTCCTTCTTTATCTTTTTCTCTTTAATGAGTTGAGCTTTCTCTTCTTGTATCTTCTTCAATAAAACAGAAGCCGGCTGCACATTAGGGTTTTGTTCACGCCATTTTTTTGTCAGTTTCGCTTGTATGGCCAATTGCAAAATCAGACCCTTCAGCTCTTGAGCATTTTTAGGGTGTACAGTTAGATCTTTGAATATTTCGAGTAATTTCATGAGATTGCCACGGTCGTTCCTCCCTCGCAATGACGGCTAGGAGAGGGCTTCATTTAGTACTTTAATTATTTCACCTTGGATGGCACTCACTTTTGCAGAAGTGGCATTGTATTGCTTCAGCAACTCTTCTGGAGAAGCCAAGTCATCGCTTTCTTGGTGAGGGTTTTTGATATCGAGGTTATAGCCTCGGTCTTTAATTTCTTGGGCATCAACCTTCCAAGCGTGTTTGGCAAACTGCTCGTCTTCACGGTTGTTCCACCATGCTTTTTCTAAGTCAAATTCCTTAATGTTAATCGGCTTTCCTTTGTTGTAGCTCTTCACCCCAGCAGGGTAAGGATGCTCGAAGTACCACACGTCTTTCGTAGGCGTACCTTTCTCGAAAAACAGCACATTGGTCTTAATGCCTGTATAAGGGTTAAACACTCCATTAGGTAAACGCACAATAGTATGGAGGCGACAACGCTCCATCAACTCTTCTTTGATACGGGTTTTAACACCTTCACCGAACAAAGTGCCATCGGGCAATACCACAGCACAACGGCCACCATCTTTCAATAATCGTATAATCAATACCAGGAAAAGGTCAGCAGTTTCTTTAGTTCTAAACTTTTGTGGGAAGTTGGTTTCTGTACCGTCTTCTTCGACACCTCCGAACGGTGGATTGGAGAGTACCACATCTACCTTGTCATTCGCTCCCCAATCACTATATGGTTTGGAGAGTAAGTTATCTCTACGTACTGCAGGCACATCAAAGCCATGCAACATTAGGTTGGTAGTACACAACAAGTGAGGCAAAGGCTTTTTCTCAATACCCGTAATAGAGGCCTGAAAGACTTCTCTATCCTCAGGTGTATTCACTTGCTCACGTACATGCTCAATAGAGCAGGTGAGGAATCCTCCCGTACCACAAGCAGGGTCAAGGATCTTTTCACCTAACTGTGGGTTAACCATGTCTACCATAAACTGCGTAACTGCTCTTGGAGTATAATATTCACCAGAAGAACCTGCTGATTGCAATTCTTTTAGTATTGTCTCATAAATATCATTGAATAGGTGCCTTTCTTTGGTGTTATTAAAGTCAATCTTATTGATCTCGTTAATCACCTGTCGGAAGAGCGTGCCATTCTTCATGTAGTTGTAAGTATCCTCAAATACAGCACGGATGATCTTGGCCTGAGGGCTTACAGTAATGTCTAATTCTTTGAGTGTAGGGAAGAGCTCATTGTTAATGAACTCCATCAGTTGATCTCCCGTAAGGCCTTCTTCATCAGAGGCCCAATTCTGCCATTTAAGTTTTTCAGGGATAGGGCTTTCATAGCTGTCTATGGTTATTTCCCATTCCTCTTCCTTGTCGGCAAATATTTTCATAAACAGCATCCACACCATTTGCGAAATACGCTGTGCATCTCCATCTACTCCTGTATCCTTCCGCATGATGTCACGGATTCCTTTAATGTTGGTTGTTATGCTCATTTAGTTATTTGATTAGCTTTCTTGGTTGTAAAAGTGTTTATCAACCCCTCCGCCCTTTGGGCACCTCCCCTTCAAAAGGGAGGGGTTATTTGTGGTTCGTGTTTTATTTTAATTTAATTTTTTTATCCACCCCTACAGTATTTCCCTCCTTAACAAGGAGGGGTGCCCAAGGGGCGGGGTGGTTTATACTAATCCTTATTTTCAAATGCATTTTTAATACACTCCAAAACAGCTTCAAGCGATTCAAAAACTTCTTTATTTTCAAATCTAATCACTCGAATGCCGAGATGGTTCAAAAATAGTGTTCTATCTCTGTCATATTCAAACTGTGCATCATTATAATGACCAGCACCATCCAATTCAATACATAATTTTTCTGAAGTGCAATAGAAGTCCAAAATGTAATTCCCCACACTAAACTGTCTTCTGAATTTTCTTCCTTGCAATTGTTTATTTCTTAAAAACCGCCATAAGGTTTTCTCAGCAGGTGTCGCGTTATTTCTGAGCTCTTTTCTATATTCCTTTAATTCAGGTTTGTTATTAATCTGCTCACTCATTAGGCAATATTATTATAGATTTCTTGTTCCAGCTCTCTAATAGCTTTTTCAAAATCATCTTTCTTACCAAAAGCTCTCACTAATTCAACCGGAGATCCTAAATCACTTATTGGTTTTAATTTAAGCACAGCTCCACTTTCAATAGAGGTTATGCCATCATCCTCATACTTTGTTAATAGTCCATCTAAAACTTCTCTTGCTTTTTCACTGTATTTACCGAAGTAATTGCGTTTTCTAACATTTTCAGCACGTTCTTTACGGGTTAAAGCGGGTTGATCAAAAGCAACATGACAAACCAAATCAAAGTCGTCCATTTCTTTCCCAACTTCTTCTTTAAGTGCTTCAAGTAAAATACCTTGATCCGCTAATTCAGAAATTAATTCGGCTTTTTTATCGGATTCATTCCATCGCTGTATAAAAGAATCAAGAGAGGCGAATTCCTTTTTAATATTGGTTTTTGTGTAATCCTTCAATGACTCTGTTATCAGTCGTCCATCTGCGCCATAGTATTGCACTCTTTCATGAATGATACTCACAGGAATTCCGGAAACATAATATTTATTAGGGTCAGGAGGAGTCTCATCTATTAAAATATCATTGTAATGGATATCTTCAATTTCTTCTTCATCAGGTGGTATAATGGAATCACCATCTTGAGGATCGTATATGATAACAGGTTCTCCATCAAACTCTGGATCAGCAAACATATTAGTGGCCTTTTTAAAGTCCATTATTGAAAAATAGACCTTGCCTTCTTTTTCTCTCAATCTTGTTCCACGACCAATTATCTGTTTAAATTCAGTCATTGAAGCAATATTTGCATCTAATACGATTAGCTTCACCATTTTTGTATCAATACCAGTAGTAAGCATTTTTGATGTTGTGGCAATTACGGGAAAGCGTTCCTCCACATCTACAAAATTGTCTAGTTCCTGTTTCCCGATTTCATCGTCACCGGTTATTTTGACAACATATTGAGGGTGTTTAGCAACTAAATCGGCATTTTCATTAATCAATGCCATTCTCATTCTGTTGGCATGATCGATATCAACGCAGAAGACAATTGTTTTTGCAAAACGGTCAGTTGCCTTTAACCATTTGGTAATTCTTTCAGCTACTACTTGTGTTCTTTCATCTATCGCTAATTTTCTATCGTAATCTACCAGATTATAGATTCTATCAGCTACATAATTTCCGTATCTATCCACGAGTCCGCGAGGTGGTCTCCAGCCTTCATCAATGTTTGTCGTAACTCTTATTACTTTATAGGGTGCTAGGAAGCCATCTTCGATACCTTGTTTTAATGAGTATTTGTATACAGGCTCTCCAAAATAGGTCATGTTGGACACGTCTTTTGTTTCTTTTGGCGTTGCTGTAAGTCCTATTTGTGTAGCTGAACTAAAATACTCTAATACTTCACGCCATGCAGATGCTTCAGCGGCACTTCCACGATGACACTCATCAACTATAATAAGATCGAAGAAATCAGGACTGAATTCTTTGTACGCATTTTTCCATTCTTCAACACCTGTAAGTCCTTGATACAAAGCAAAATAGATTTGATATGACTTATCGATTTTTCTGTGTCGAATAATGTGCATTATTTCATTACCAAAAGGGGCGAAGTCACCGTTCTTTGTTTGAGTAAGCAGTGCGTTTCTATCAGCTAGAAATAGAATCCTTTTTTTAGCATTGATTTTCCAAAGTCGCCAAACAATATTAAATGCTGTAAATGTTTTACCAGTACCAGTTGCCATTACAAGAAGAATTCTCTCTTGACCTCTTGCGATAGCCTCAACGGTTCTGTTAACAGCATTGAGTTGATAATATCGAGGGGTTTTCCCTCCTAAATCGAAATAGTATTCTTGCTCAACAATTTCTTGAGCATAAGGATCATCTATGCCTTTAAATGTCAAATACCGTTGCCATAAATCTGCCGGACTGGGAAAGGAGTCCAATGAGATTTCCTCTTCTAACTTATTGCCGGTGCCAGTTTTATCATGAAATACGAATGAATCACCGTTTGATGTAAATACAAATGGTAATTGAAGAATTTCTGAATATTCCAATGCCTGAGGCATGCCATCACCAACAGGTTTCTTATTATCCTTTGCTTCAATTATAGCGATTGGTATCTCAGGCTTATAATAGAGAATGTAATCGGCACGTTTGCCTTTACCTCTGGTATGCATACGTCCCTGAACAATAATTCTTCCATCGGTAAAGCTTACTTCTTCACGTACCTGCCTTTTAATATCCCAACCAGCCTTTTGAATTGCAGGAGTGATAAATTTTGTGCAAATGTCTCTTTCAGAAAGATTTTTCTTATTCATGGAGCTGAAATGAACGTTTAAGATACTCACTAGCGCTCATTAATCAGAAAAATATGAAAGATTATATTACGATAATTATGTAATTAGAGATATGGAATAACGATTTAGACTTAGAACTAATTGACTTATAAGGGTTTGTCTATTAACCTCCGTACCGTGAATTACTAAAACTCATCTATTTCGCTCACCCAGATAATCCCAAAATAGACAGTTCAGAATAAAAAATCAGGTTTTTAGTTTCGCTTCTACCAAAAATGTGTTCGATTAAATTATGCTTTTTGGGCACTGCGGCCAGTAACTTCATGGCATAATTCTCAATTCGCGAATCGCGAATTAAATAGTATCTGATTAAAATCTAATTCGCTGGTAAAGTATATTTACACTATACATATTTTACCACTAAAACACACTTATTTCCCTCACCCCGGCAGCGCCAAAATAGGCAGCTCAGAATGAAAAATCAGGTTCTTAGTTTCGCTCTTGCCAAAAATGCGTTCGAATAAATTATGCTTTCTGGGCACTACGGCCAGCATGTTAATTTCATTTTGTTTTATGTATTCATGCAGCCCATGCTCCACATTATGGTCATAAATAAAGTGGAAGTGATGTAGAATATTCTTAAAATATTGTTCAAAGCGCTTGGCTGATGTTACTTCATCATCTTTCAGTGCGTTTTTATCGCTTATGTGCACAATATGTACCTGGCTTTTAAATAGTGTACATATGTCTTTGAGCGGCTGTAAGAGCTCAGGGTTTAAAAACTTATAATCACTTGCCAGGGCAACATTTTGTATGGAAGTATACTTTTCTTTTTCCGGCAAAATCAAAACAGGAATTTTGGAGTCTTTCACCAAATAATAGGTATTGGTACCTAATAGTTCTTCTCCAAAAGTATGGGCTCCTTTGGTTCCCATAATAATCAGGTCAATATTATTTTCCTGGCATTCTAAACGCAGTAAGTTTTCGATAAAACCATGCTTGCAGGAATAAGAGAAATTCACGTCTTGTAATTCCTTAACATCCTTAATCGTTTTTTGAAACTCCTTCTCAATAAGCTCGTCTTGCTCATCTGTTATTTTATCAATGGAAGTAACCATAGCGGCCTCGCCATGGGCGATAGGAATATTAAAAGCGTGAAGTATAACAAGCTCTTCAGCCTTAATGTCTTTGGCCATTTTTGCGGCATAGCGTATGGCATTGGTGGCACAATCTGAGAAGTCTGTAGGTACTATTATTTTCTTTATCATGACAGTAGCGTTTAGAAAGCTGGCTCCTTAAGTCTGACACTGAAGTTGTTTCAGGCAACTGTGCGATACAAACCCAAAGAGCCAACTTTTAGGTTTAATGAACGGCTATTTCTTTTTTATAAGACTTAGCCAATTCTGGTTTTTTAGGTAGATCTAGCGTTAATATGCCATCCTTATAGGTGGCTTCTATTTTGGCTACATCTACGGTTTCAGGTAAAATAAAGGTTCTTGAGAATGAGTTGTAATTAAACTCTTTACGAGTATAATTTTCTTCTTTGACTTCCTTGTCGTCAGTCACTTCGCTGCTGATTGTTAACTGGTTGTTTACTATATCAACTTTGAAATCATTCTTTTTCATGCCTGGTGCGGCAAGTTCAATCTTGAATTCTTTATCGTCTTCAAGCACATTAGCAGATGGCATTTTGGTCCAGCCATTTGCCCAGTCGAGGTTCATCATTCGATCGTTTTCGAAGAAATCATTGAAAAGGGTGCTTACACTTGGAAGCATAGCCGATTTTTTGAGGGTTTTCATAATTACTCCTGTTTATGGTGATGAATAATTCTTAGTATAAAATAACTTGTATATCCTTAAAATCGCCATGATGCCCATCAACCTGCATACTGATTCTTATCAACCTTCTTTAGAGATTTTAAAGGTTCTTCGCGAACGCTCCAGTGAAGCTAAGATCACACCCCACATACTAAGTAAATCTGATTTCAATCACCAAATGCTGTGATGTGGGTCATCAGTATAATGAATGGGTGTGACTACATTTCTATAAACAAAACACCCATAGCCATGAAACTTTTAAAAATACATTCAGGCCCTTTTCATAGGTTTGGCTCCCGGTACGGAAGTATGTTCGACCCTACACACTTACTTGGTAGAGGAGTTTTTGATGACACCTGGTTGGTAAAGAAAGAGAGTGAGAAAGAAAACGAAGCCAAAACTGGCAAAATGGGAAGGACCAATAAGGTAATTAAAATTTAATCAGGTGATTAAGATATTACTACCTACCGATTTTTCACAGTCAGCCAGAGATGCTGCCTTATTCGCTATAGACATATGTAAGCAAGTAGGGGCAAGCATCACTTTTATACACCTCACAGGCAGTCCGGGTGGTCATAAGCAGTCAAAATCTGAAGAACCGGGCGATGCTGTAGATACTAATGCATTAGCTCAACTGCAGGAGCTGAATGAAATGGCTCAGAGCTATAAATTAGAAAGCGATTATGTAATTAAGAACGAATCGAACCTCGATTACATTAAAGACTATGCCTCGCTGCATAAGTATGATTTAATTGTACTTGGCTATAAATCAAGCAACGACAACCATGCGAGAAAGCTTAATAGCTTTGCGAAGCACTTAGTGAGCACTTCAGAAACACCGGTATTGGTACTTAAGGGGCACGTTGATAAGATTAACAAAGCCGCACTACTTTCAGATTTTAATGAGGAATACATCATTAATGAAAAATGGATAAACAGCTTCATTTCAAAGCTAAAAATTGACCTGACGCTGGCGTGTATAAATACTCCATCACTCTTTTTTGATTCCAGAACCATTATGCAACGAATGGAGCTCTTCAAAGAGCATTATGATACATCGCCCGATACATTAATCTACAATGATTATCAGTTTGCTAATGGCATCAAGCACTTGTGCGAAGATTTGAGCCTTGATTTAATTATCATGAATACTCATGGGAAGTCGAGACGAAACTTTTCAGGGAACAGCATTACTTCACAAGTGGTGGCAAGCACAAACTGCTCGGTACTTAGTTTGCCTGTAGGCTCTCAATAGACAATGTGACTTTTCACCTTTCATAACGTCAGACATGTAACTAACATGAACATGACCATCATTAACACACCGATAGAAGAAAGAAATGAACAATCGCAATTAGATAAAGCTCTTTTTTACCGAGCATACTCTATTGCCGATCATATCGATATCAAAGCCTTTAAGCTCGATCACCCAGCTAAACTCATATTTTCATCAGGAACTGAATTATATTATCAGGAGAGCACGTTTAAAAACCTTTATATTCTCAGCTATGGAACATTAGTGTTCTTAAATTATGAGAAAAGCGATGAAATGAGGACGATAGAGAAAATAAAGGGCTATTGCGAAAAATTCAATCCTGTATTTTATGATGACATTTTACATGTGAAATTGAGCCCCAATGAGCAACTATCAGTTTCCTTTAGTAAGTTAACCATTAACCATTTTAGTAATGACGTGAACAAGATCATTATGCTGAATCTCGCGCAATCTGTAACGCTGGACAAGTATAATTTTGAAACGGAGCAATTACTAAGTGAGATGAAAAAACACACCAATACTTTACAGGAAAAAGGAGCGATTAATCTTAATCAAAAAGATGCTTCGAAAATTATAGGCAGAACATTGTCAACCAAGAATAATATTGCGGAGAACCTTTATATTATTGATACTCCTGATAAAACCTGGGACGATGAATTCATTAACAACCTCCACAAAAGTTTAACCCTTTATTTCGAACTTACGCCACGGCACAGGGCTTTAGAAAACACCATCAAAATTATTGAAGAAAACCTAACAATTTTTACCACTTTCAATCACCATAAAGAAAGTAGCCGGTTAGAGTGGATTATTATTATTCTAATCGTAATAGAAGTGCTGGATACATTAATTAGTAAGGTACTATAATATTTTAAAACCTTACATCTTTCACGTTGTTGATTAGTCATGCATTTAATGACTTTGCTAGTAGATTGTGGTTTGTTCATTCTTATTTGGATGGTGCAAATAATAGTGTACCCTGCATTCTTATATACGAGGGGAAGCCAACTGATTCAATGGCATAAAAAGTATAAAGGAAGGATCTTTGTCTTTGTCTTTCCACTTATGACGGCACAGTTACTCGGCCATCTCTCGTTGTTTTGGCTGGGGAATAGCCAGCTGCATCTTATCTGTTTGTTGTTCATCGCAATTTCCTGGATTGTTACTTTTTATAAAGAGGTTCCATTACATAACCTCATAAGTATGGATCAATATCAGCCAGGCACCATACGCGATTTAATTAACTGGAACTACCCAAGGTCATTTGCATGGACAATTGTATTTATCCTTAACCTAATCATCTATTCATCCAAATGAAATTAACCTTAAAACTAGCAGCCATCTATAATATTATTTGGGGTGCGTGGGTAGTTCTATTTCCTACTCAATTCTTTGAATTAACAGGTATGCAAACTCCTGATCAACTCATGATTTGGCAAGGTATGGGCATGGTAATAGGTGTTTACGGCCTGGGTTATTGGTGGGCGAGTTATAACCCTATAAGACATTGGCCCATTGTGGCAGTTGGTATGCTGGGTAAAATTTTTGGGCCGCTGGGCTTTCTAATGAACTACCTAAGCGGTAAAGTGCCTTTCGATTTTTTTTATACACTTATCACTAACGACTTTATTTGGTGGATACCTTTCAGTTACATTTTATTAAGGGTACATAAAGAAACACGATGGGCACTCAATTAAAAAAGATTAGCAGATATGGCATGGTTGGCTTTTACCTATTTGCAGGAGCTAACCATTTTATAAATCCAGAATTCTATTATCTGTTAATACCGGATTATCTGCCTTTTCCAAAGTTGATCAATTTCGCGAGTGGCTTAGTAGAAATGGCGCTGGCCGTATTGCTTTTGTTTGATCGCTTTAAAAGATGGGCTGCCTATGGGATTATTGCCATGTTAATCTGTTTCATTCCATCACATGTGCATTTTATTCTTATTGGTAGTTGCATCACAGATGGGCTCTGCGTGCCGGAATGGGTAGGGTGGATCAGGCTGTTGCTAATTCATCCACTTTTGATGTATTGGGCTTACACGAATAGAAATTAAGCTTTCTTTAGATGTATCGTGAAAGTAGTGCCTTCACCTACTTTTGAGTCATAATCAATCGTTCCACCCATTAACTCGGTATACATTTTTACAATGCTAAGTCCCAAGCCGGTGGACTGCTCACCTCCGGTTGGTTGAGCACTCAAACGCTGGAATTTTTTAAACATATTCTTTTGATCGGCCATCGTAAAACCCGGTCCCTGATCTTTCACTTTTATTACCACCTGATCATCTTTGGTTTCTTTTGCAGTTAGGGTTACGGAGGTGTTTGCGTTAGAAAATTTAATCGCATTGGAAACAAGGTTATCTAAGATTTGATCAATAAATACAGCATCTCCTAAAACCATAACTTCATCGTCACATTCGAAATTAAGATGAATGTGCTTCTTGTCA
Organism: Fulvivirga lutea; assembly: GCF_017068455.1. Classification (NCBI taxonomy): domain Bacteria; kingdom Pseudomonadati; phylum Bacteroidota; class Cytophagia; order Cytophagales; family Fulvivirgaceae; genus Fulvivirga; species Fulvivirga lutea. The sequence goes on along the minus strand of NZ_CP070608.1, from coordinate 2,935,469 downwards.
GAGGAGTTTTTATATTCACTTTTAAGGCCTTCAAAAATCTGCTTAACACTTACAGGCTCATTCTTAATCTTAGGTTGTAAAGTTTCAACAGCCTCGGCATCCAGTATTTTACTAATCATCTCCCGTAGCCTCATAGATGATTTAATAATCTGATTTATTAATTCTTTTTGATCTTCCGGAAGCTTCTTATTCTCAATAAGAAATATTTCTGCTAATCCGGCTATTTGATTGATAGGGGAGCGTAAATCGTGAGCCAATACTCGAATGAGGTTATTTTTCTCGTCATTCATGTCCAGTAACTGCGCATTAGCCTGCTCAATTTTCAATTGTTGTTGTTCTATTTTCTTCTTGTTCTCTTCAAGGTCTTCCAGCGCATTCTTTTTACCTCTATACAATCGATAATAAAATATAGCCACTACCAGGGCTCCGATAAACAGACAAACAAATCCGATATTGATAATTCTGTTTAGCTGATTTTGTAGGGCTCTGTCAGTCAGTACTTTATTTTGTAATTCTTTCTCCTTTGTAAGTAGTATAATCAGCTCATCAGCATTTACATTTTCACCAACAGAAATATTCTTGATGATTTTGTAAATGTCGTTTTCAATATGATTGCCTACTATTTCATCTTTGATGGAAGCAAAATAGGTACTAGCAAGGTATTCGTTAAAAATAGTAGCCCAATCACTTACTTTTGGCATTATTAGGCCATAACCCAACCCTTTAATTGGATATAAATTTTGTCTGAAAATAGGGGTTGTTGGGTCGTTTTTAAGCGCCATGAGATAAAGTGGCAAATCAACATAGCCAAATGCATTTTCACTTGACAATATATTTTCAATAATTGGTTGATTGCTCGATATATAATCTATCTTGAAGTTATAGCCAAGGCCTTGTAAGTACTTGAGTTGCTCCTCGTAAGTGGTGGCCTCAACGGTTATTGCTGTGAGGTTTTTAGAATACTCTCTAAAATGGTCTTTATCTTCAAAAATTGGCACATCAGATCTGGAGATCATCACAGCCACATCCGACATGTAAGGATGCGTAAACTGCACTTTCTTTAAGCGGGTAGCTGTAATGGAAAGCGCTGACACACCAAATTCACCATTATGATCGCTTTCGCTTATATAATCATAGAACTCTTTAAAACTGTTAGAATTGATCCAGTGAAGTGTAAGATCCACGTTGTGGGTCAGTTTCAGGTATTCTTTAAAACCTTTAATGAGCTCAGCTTCAATGCCTTGCATGTTGCCTTCATCATCTTGATAAATGAATGGCTTGGAAATGTTCCAGTAGAGGTCTATTGTGCCTTCCTTATTTTTCTTAACCTCCTCCCACGACACGTCATGTGCGTGCATTGTAAGGGTTGAAAAAATAAAAACAAGAAGAAGTAAATAGTACTGTTTGGGCATTTAAATAGAAATATTCAAACATGAATATAACTAATTACAATCAACTCTACCTTAGCGATTTGTACAAATTTTAAAAAATTAAAAAGGTCAACTTTATTGAATATATTTAAGCAAGATGCCAAAAAAGAAATTCGTATTTGTATGTACCGATGATGATTGCAAAAAAGCAGGTTCTAAGGCCTTGTGCAAGATGGTGAAAGACAAAAAGGGTTTTCGCCTAATTAAAACCCAATGCATGGATGCATGTAAAAAAGCCCCAAACATAATCATGAATGAGGCTTTGTATTCTAAAGTGGCTAAAGATAATTTAGCCGAAATGTTAAATCATTCTGCTTCAGCCGATTGATCATTGGCAAAAAACTCAAGGTTAGCGATCTTCTGATCAATGGCACTTAGTCCAACACCTTCTTCACCAATCATATCGAGCAATTCAACAGCTCTTCTCGCGATGGTTTCTGTCTACAAATGATTTTGTCTCAAAAAAATGTGCCCTTATTTAGTTGAAGGACAAACAAAGGCTGTTTTTTTAATGTCGGTTTCAGCAATGGCTTTAAAACCACCTTGCACATCAATTAAATTATGAATCCCTCTTGATTTAAGTATTGAAGCCATAATCATTGAACGGTATCCACCCGCGCAATGCAGGTAATATTCCTTCGATGCTTCAAAGTCATTCATGTTTTTGTTTATGAAATCAAGTGGTGAGTTAACTGCATTTTCAACGTGCTCAGCGTCATATTCAGAAGGTTTTCGCACATCCATCACGTTAATATCTTTGGCCGCATAATCTTCAGCAAATTCACTGGCAGTAATTGACTTAACAGTGTCAATTTCTTTTTCGGCTTGTTTCCAGGCCTTAAAACCACCTTTTAAATAACCAAGTGTATTATCATAACCCACCCTTGAAAGCCTGATGACCACTTCTTCTTCACGGCCTTCATCAGCAATAAAAATAATGGGCTGTTGTAGATCGGGAATTAAGGCACCTACCCAAGGAGCAAAACTTCCATCGATACCAATAAATACTGAATTAGGGATATGGCCCTGAGCAAACTCCTGCGGCTTTCTGGTATCTAAAACCAAAGCCCCTTCGTGGTTGGCCATGGCCTCAAATTCATCAACCGTTAATGGAACATTACCACGATCCATAATGGTGTCTAAGCTGTCCACACCTGATTTATTCATCATAGCGTTTTTAGCAAAATATTGTGGGGGAGGGAGTATGCCTGTTGTTACTTCTTTTATAAACTCCTCTTTAGTCATATCCGCTCTAAGAGCATAGTTATTCTTTTTCTGGTTGCCCAATAAATCGTGAGTTTCTTTGCTCATGTTTTTACCACAAGCTGAGCCGGCACCATGAGCTGGGTAAACAATCACATCATCAGGCAATGTCATTACTTTATTTCTGAGGCTATCGTAAAGCATTCCTGCTAAATCTTCCTGCGAAAGGTCAGATTTTACTGCTAAGTCAGGTCGGCCAACATCTCCAATAAACAATGTGTCGCCACTAAACAAAGCATGTTCTTTTCCATTCTCATCAATTAAAAGATAAGATGAACTCTCGGGCGTATGGCCTGGTGTGTGTAATACTTTAATTTTAATGGCTCCCAAATTGAATATTTCACCATCAGTTGCCTCATGAATATCATACTCCGTTTTAGCTCCCGGGCCATAAACAATAGTTGCTCCGGTTTTATTGGCTAAATCAACATGTCCTGAAACGAAGTCTGCATGAAAATGCGTTTCAAAAATGTATTTGATTTTAGCGCCAGCTTCTTCCGCTTTTGCTACGTATGGGTCTGTTTCTCTCAGTGGGTCAATAATTGCTACCTCACCATTGCTTTCAATATAGTAAGCGCCTTGAGCTAAACAGCCAGTGTATATTTGTTCTATTTTCATTTTTTTAATCTTTAAATCTGATGTAAAGATAAGTCCTCTGGTTAGGAGGGAGTGTAACAATAGTTACAAATCTAAAGAATCTCAATCTTGTTGCGGTGCTGTTCAATTTTATCTTCTTTCTCCAGTTTCTTTAATAGCCTTGAGATTACTACTCTGGATGTATTTAATTCCCTTGCTATTTCTGCATGCGTTTTATGTATTTCATAGCTCCCAGACGATTGTTTCTTGTCTAGCAGGTACTTATACAACCTTTCATCCAAGTTCATAAAAGCCATACTATCAATGGTATTGAGCAGTTCATCAAACCTCATTTTATAGGAACTGAAAATAAACTTTCTAAATGCGGGGTACTTTACAATCCATGAGTCAAAGTGATTCATTGGAATCATCCACACCTGGGAATCTTCCTCAGCGGTTACTTTAAACTGGTTATTACTAGGCTCCAGGCAGCAACTGATGGACATGGCACAGGTATCACCACCTTCGAGATAGTATAGAAACACATCGCCTCGTTCAGGATCTTCTCGCATTACTTTAAGTACACCGGTTAGAACTAACGGTATATATTGAGATCGGGCTCCAGATTTTACTACGACATCGCCTACTTTGGCTTCCTTAAATTTTCCGAGATTTAAAAGTTCAGAAATAAGTGGCGGCTCAAGTCCAATATTTTCTAAGTATGATTGAATGCGAGTTCTATCCATCTATGCTCATTGCCAGTGTTATTGTCAGGAAAACATCTTATTTTTAAAAGAGATTCCAAAGTATGCAAATAGTTAATAATAAAACTAATTATCAGTTTGAAACAATTGTAGATGGTGAAAAGGCCGAATTGCAATATCGGATAAGGGATAATACCGTTTATTATATGCATACCTGGGTTCCAGAATCAATCGAAGGTAGGGGAATAGCTAGTGCTTTAGCCAAATTTGGGTTGGAGTATGCTAAAGGTAATCGCTATCAAATAGTGGTATATTGCCCATTTGTAGTGGCCTATGTGAAGAAGCACCCTGAGTACCTTGAACTGCTGAACACAAATTATCAAACAAAAGAAAAGCTACTAGGATCATGATTTTGGCAGTATTTTTAAGTTTTCTGATGAATTGGTCCGACAGCGACACTGTTGGTATTCCTTATTTATCAGATGAGCGATTCAATTATGAGCTCATTTACACATTTGAAAAAAGACCACAGCCTCCGCAAGATCAATTTGATGAGGATCTGAACCGATCGACCTATTCACCTTCACCGTTACCTTATGTAAAAATTAAGCTGTTTTTAATGCTTCAGGAGTCGGAGGGCATTTTTAGATATCGAGTGGAAAATAACAAAGGTGATATTCTCAGAAACAGAAAAGTAAAAGACTTAACAGAAGATTTTATTATTGATATGGGCTTTGCAGATGATATAAAGGATCGAACCGGAGCCCATGAGTTCTTGATATTTCTGTTAGATGACGATAAAAAGGAAGTAGCAAAATTAATTTTCTTCTTCAGTGAGAAAGGAAACTTGTTTATAAACGGCCAGGAGCGGGGCAAGATATAATTGGCAAGACATTTGCAATAACCTTTAACGAGGTTGTTGTTTGAGTTTTAAATCCCGGTTATCCATCATGGAGCCGGGATTTTTTAATTTAAAGCTCTTGTGCATTGGATAATATGGCAAACCTTTAATCTTTGCATTCGTAATCTTACAAGACTTTATAGACCAAAACAATACACTCTATGCTTCGAAAAGCACTTGTTCTAGTTATCACATTTCTTACTTTATCACCTTCATTTAGTCAAAAACCCCATAATGATAATTCAGCCGAGATTCTTTTAAAGCTTAAAAAACTTAATTTCTTAGGTACTGTGCTTTATGTGGCAGCACACCCTGATGATGAGAATACAAGGCTGATTGCCTATATGAGCAAAGAAAAGCTGGCAAGAACAGCTTATTTATCATTAACCAGAGGTGATGGTGGCCAAAACTTAGTGGGCCCTGAGATCAGAGAAGGATTGGGCATCATAAGAACGCAAGAATTGTTAGCAGCTCGTAGAATTGATGGCGGGGAGCAGTTTTTTACCAGAGCCAATGACTTTGGCTATTCGAAATCAACGGAAGAAACTCAGAAAACATGGAATAGAGAGCAAATTCTAGAAGATGTCGTATGGGTGTATAGAAATTTTAAACCAGATGTCATTATCACTCGCTTCCCACCGGATGAAAGAGCAGGACACGGACATCATACAACTTCTGCAATTTTCGCGGCAGAGGCATTTGATATGGCTGCCAATAAAGATAAATACCCAGAACACTTAGAATTTACGGAAACCTGGCAACCTAAAAGGCTTTATATGAATACCGGCCCGTGGTGGAACCCCAATATTGATGAAAACACACCGGGTGTTATAACCATAGATATAGGTGGTTACAATTCCCTGCTAGGCACCTCTTATTCAGAGCTTGCAGCTTTGAGTCGCTCTCAACACAAATCGCAAGGGTTTGGATCTACCGGAAGCCGTGGCAGCAGATTAGAGTTTTTAGAGCACGAAAAAGGTGAGAAGGCAGAAAAAGACATTTTTGAGGGCATAGATACAAGCTGGGGCAGAGTAGAAGGCGGCAAAAAGATTGAAAAGATGATTAATGATGTTATTCAAAATTATCAGCCTTCAACTCCGGAAGCCAGTGTTGCACCACTGCTCAGAGTGCGTGACGAAATAACCTTGCTATCCAACGAACATTGGAAGAGAGTAAAAATTAAAGAGATTGATGAGATCGTAAAATCCATGCTTGGCTTATACCTGGAGGCTAAAGCTGATGATTATGCAGTGGCTCCAGGAAGTAAAATAAAAATAGGAGTAGAGGCCGTTAATCGGACTACAATGCCGGTGAAATTGGAAAGAGTGTCGTTCGATCACTTGAAAGATACTTTAATGGATAAAAGTTTAGGTGACAATGAATTGCTGGAATTTGAATCGAGTGTTACAATTCCAGTAGATTGGAAGTATAGTCAGCCCTATTGGTTAAGAGAGAAAGGAACATTAGGCACGTATAAAGTGGACAATTTGGCTTTGAGAGGTAAGCCTGAGAATCCTGCTACTATGGATGTAACCTTTGCGGTTGACGTTGCAGGCCATAAATTATTATACACTACTCCGTTAATTTATAAATGGAATGATCCTGTAGATGGTGAACAATACAGGCCTTTCGAAATAATTCCGAAGGTTATGGCAAGCATTCCTGAATCTGTTTACATTTTTAATGGTGATGCCAGCAAAAGCATCACTGTAAATGTTAAATCTGGTGCTGATAATGTAGAAGGCCAACTTAAGCTGGATCTTCCTGAAGATTGGAAAGTTAAGCCTGAGTCAGCAGCAATTAATCTAACAAATAAAGGCGATGAAGCCCCTTTTACCTTTGAAGTGACCCCGCCTAAAGGTGAAGTGGTTACGGAAATGAAAGCAGTAGTTACCATTGGCGACCAGGTATATGACCAAAGCCTGCAAACTATAGAATATGATCATATTCCAACTCAAATCTATTTACCTACCGCTAGTGCTAAAGCTGTTAAAATGAATATAGCAAAATATGGTAGTACTGTCGGCTATATTCAGGGCGCAGGAGATGCGGTGCCGGCAAGTTTAAGAGAAATAGGTTATGAAGTAACAGAAATTGCCGAGAATGATATTACACCGCTATCGATTGAAAATTATGATGCGATTATATTAGGTATAAGAGCATTGAATACGAATGAACGAGCTGATTACTATATGCCTATTTTGTTGGAATATGTAGAAAATGGCGGAACACTTATTATTCAATATAACACTTCTCATAGGCTTAAAACTGATAAAATCGCGCCTTATGATTTAGAATTATCAAGAGATCGGGTAGCGGAAGAAGATGCACCTGTAGAAATATTGAAACCCAAACATCCGGTAGTAAATACACCAAATAAGATAACCAAATCAGATTTCGATAATTGGGTGCAGGAAAGAGGGTTGTACTTTCCGAATGAATGGTCTTCAGAGTTTGAAGCCATCTTATCGAGTCATGATGAAGGTGAGGACGCGAAAGAAGGTGGGTTGCTGGTTGCAAAATATGGTAAGGGTCATTATGTATACTCAGGCTATTCGTGGTTTAGAGAACTTCCTGCTGGTGTGCCAGGTGCCTACAAGCTATTTGCCAACCTCGTATCATTAGGAAATAATCCGTCTGACAAACCTTCTAAAACGCAATAATGACAGAACAAGAAAAACCACCTTTCTTGGGCAAATGGAAGAATATCTATTGGCTGCTAATGGCTAATCTGGTATTCCTGATTATACTTTTTTATCTGTTTACACGCCATTTTTCATGAATATCATAGACTGGATTGTTCTTTTTGGTACGCTCATTTTTATAGTAGGCTATGGAGTTTGGAAAACCCGAGGCCAGAAAAATATAGACTCTTATTTGAGAGGTGGAAATGATACCAAGTGGTGGACGATTGGCCTTTCAATAATGGCAACTCAGGCCAGTGCAATCACATTTTTAAGCACACCAGGTCAGGCTTATACAGATGGCATGCGCTTTATACAGTTCTACTTTGGCTTGCCGCTGGCTATGATTATCATATCAGTGTTTTTTCTACCCATTTATTACAGATTGAAGGTTTATACGGCCTATGAGTACTTAGAAACTCGGTTTGACTTAAAAACGAGAATGTTAGCCGCCTTGATATTTTTGGTTCAAAGGGGCTTAGCAGCTGGCATTACTATATATGCACCGGCCATCATTCTATCATCACTCTTAGGCTGGAGATTGGGTTATACCACAACTATCATTGGTGTATTAGTCATTATATATACCGTTTCTGGCGGAACTAAAGCAGTTACCCAAACGCAAAAGCAGCAAATGGCAGTCATGATGGGTGGGATGATCACTGCCGGCATACTGGTGATTCTATCACTTCCGCCCAATGTGGGGTTTGCAGATGCCATGCATGTGGCAGGTAAAATGGGTAAACTCAATGTAGTCAACTTTGAATTTGACTTATCTGATCGCTATAACTTTTGGTCAGGTATGACAGGCGCTGTATTTCTATTTCTGTCATATTTTGGAACGGATCAATCACAAGTTCAGCGATATTTATCTGGTAAGTCATTGTCAGAGAGCAGGTTAGGATTAATGATGAATGGATTACTTAAGGTGCCCATGCAGTTTATAATCCTATTTATTGGTGCTATGGTTTTCGTTTTCTACCAATTTAATCAGCCTCCAGTATTCTTTAATGATACTATTAAAACCGAAATGCGCAGTTCAGAGAATGCCAGTCAGTTTCAAAATGTTGAAAAAGAATATGAAGAAGTATTTGAAGAAAAAAGAAAGGCTTTAGATGAGTTGGTTGTTGCCATACAATCCGATAAAGAAGCCGCCATTGACCAGTCTGCTGAAAAGCTCAATTCATTACAAGCCAAATCTGATGGCGTTAGGAACGAAGCAAAAGAAATTATAGCCTCTACTTTGCCTGATGCCGAAACCAATGACAAGGATTATATCTTCATGAATTTCGTGATGAACAATTTACCAATAGGCATTGTAGGCTTGTTGTTTGCTGTGATATTTTCGGCAGCTATGTCGTCCACATCATCTGAATTGAATGCGTTAGGTTCAACCACTACCATTGATTTCTACAAAAGAAAGGTAAAACAAAACCTGAGTGACCACCAGTATTTGCAATCCTCAAAACTGTTTACACTTATATGGGGCATAATTGCCATTATATTTGCCAGTTATCTCTCTTTATTTGAAAATCTGATTCAGGCCGTAAACCTTATAGGGTCGTTGTTTTATCCTATCGTACTGGGAATATTCATAGTAGCCTTCTTCGTAAAATCAGTGAAGGCCAATGCCGTTTTTACCGGTGCAATCATTAGTCAAATTATTATTGGTATCGTTCATTACTTGAACATTAATGATGCAGCGGGAATATTTACGATGGGTTTCCTATGGTATAATGCCTTCGGCTGTCTACTCGTTGTGGCAATCAGTTACCTTTTACAGCATACTTTGCCTACTAAGAAATAAAATGATTTAAACAAAAAAGGCCATCTACTAACTAGCAGATGGCCTTTTTACTTTTAATAATCTTAAATTACTTCAATGTAGCGATTAAGTCCTCATTTCTTTTAACATAACCAAAATCACCATTAGGGAAAGCTTTTGCTAACTCCATAGATTTTTCGGCAGTAGCCTTCGCTTCCTTCTTATTTCCTAAAGCAGCAAGAATTCTTGCTTTAGTGTGTAAATGCCAGAATTGTTTAGCGTTTTCACCAACTGATAAATACATGTTCATCCACTCTAACGCCTTGTTTAAGTCTTTGCCAGCGTTTAAGTAATAGTTAGCCGCAGCCACATAATTACCTGGATTCACTTTTGTATTTGCTTCAATAGAAGCCATTACAGCTGCATCAAAATCAACACTCATAGGAACTTTGATAGACACATCTGCCCAAGATAATTGGATATTAGCTGAAGTGTTGTTTTCGCTAATATCAGAAATGTTATACGTTAATGTTTCTACTGGCGTGCTCAACATTATTGGTTTAACAGTAGTGCTTACTACTTCTTTTTCTTTGTCGTAGCCGGCAACGTTACCACCTAATGACACATCTGAATAAAGCATAAATTTCCATTCATCTTTACCTGGTACAGTAAAAATTAAGTATTCACCTGCTTTCACATCAGTTCCAGCAATTTTAACATCAGTGCTAAGTTTTAAAACAGATCCTGCGTTAGCACCAGATCTCCAGATTTGCCCATATGGCTGAAGGAATTCATCACCTTCACCAAAGATCTTACGATCTTTTACTTTTGGTCTAGAATAGTCTATAGTTACATCTGTTAAGCCTACTTTGCTATAAACAGAACCTGCAGGGCTAGGCTGAGGAACTTCAATTTGAGCATTTACGGCAAAACATGTGATCACCGCTAATAAAATCGTTAATGTTCTTTTCATGGTTGAATTAGTTTTTAGTTCTTACGAATTTCGATACGAAATTGTCAAAAATTTGTTAACTACAATCGTTTGAAACTAAATAAGTCCTTTTATTTATCCGACAATGTCCTTGATGTGGCAAAATGCCTATTAGGTAAGCGATTATGTGTAATTGCCTGTGGGGAGCTAAAATCAGGGATAATAGTTGAAACAGAAGCATATTCCTATAAGGAGAAAGCCTGTCATGCCTACAACTTTAAAAATACCAAACGCACAGCTACACTTTTTGAAAATGGCGGTGTAGCCTATGTATACCTTTGCTATGGCATCCATAAACTCTTCAATATTGTAACTAATGTAAAAGGTATACCGGAAGGTGTGTTAATTAGGGCAGTCGAACCCACTGAAGGTATTGCATTGAAGAAGAAAATTACTTCCGGGCCCGGTAAATTGACTAAAGCCATGGGCATAACATTACAGCATAATCAAATGGATTTAACTGGTGACAAAATATGGATAGAAGATATTAACCATCAGCCTGAGATAGAAGCGAGTAAACGAATAGGAGTTGATTATGCCGGTGAAGATGCGGAACTTTTATGGCGGTTTACTTCAAAAAATAATCATTGGATAAGTAAGTGAATAAAGGATATATTACGTTTATGTTAACGTTAAATTTATATTTGCAGTAATGAATAAAATACTTTGCCCAGTAGACTTTTCTGACACATCGTTGAACGCGATAGAATTTGCCGTTGAAATCGGTAAGAAATTCCATTCAAAGGTAACTTTGCTGCATGTTTTTACTGAAGAGGATTTTAATAAAGTTCTTGGTAATAAGGCCAAAGGCAAATCGTTCAAGGAGTTGTTGGGTATGGCTAAGAATAGAATTAGCCAGTTGGCAGATGCAATTAATGAGGATGCTGTAAAAGATGGGCTCGATAAATGTGATTTCTACTTAGAAATGGGTGAGCTCACCGAAAAAATCAATGAAACTGCAGTAGGAGAAAATTATGATTTGATCGTAATGGGTACTACAGGGGTGAGCAAACGCAGCGGAATTTTCTTTGGAAGCAACACTGAAGATGTGATTGACGAAGTGAGAAGACCCGTGATGTGCATACCATCCAATGCATCTTTCACGAAGTTTAAGAAAATAGTGTATGGTTCTGATTATCTGGAAGAAGACAAAGTTGCCATACAGGAAGTAATATCTTTTGCCACTATGTTTGATGCCCGAATAAATGTGGTGCATGTAAATAGTGAGAATGAGGATGAAGAGTATAAAAAGTTTACTCAGGAATTAAAAAGTTTTATTCAGTATAATAAGATAACATTTACCAATCGTCAATACGATGATATTGGTAAAGGCCTTTTAGAGTATATGAATTCTGAAAATGCTGATTTACTGGTTGCCTTTAAAAGAAAACGAAATATCGTAGAAAGCATCTTTAGTAAAAGTATTACCAAAATTCTGTCCCACACAAGCGACAAACCATTACTCATTTTAAAGTTATAACTATCAGAATTACTGTCGTAATGATCAAAAGCATACTGCTTTCATCTCTATTGTTGGTTTCAGGCTCATTAATATCACAGTCTTTAGACATTTTCGATAAGGTAAACTCCATTTATGATGAGCAGAACCCTGTGCTTTCCCCCGATGGAAGAACGCTTTATTTTACCAGAGCCAATCACCCTGAAAATGTTGGCGGAGAAGCAGATCCAGGAGATATTTGGTACAGTCTCATACAGCCTGATGGCCTATGGTCGTCACCTCAAAATGCAACCGCATTAAATAACAGCAATTGGAATGGCGTATTGGGTTTTGTAGGTGGTAGCGATGTGATTTATCTATACAACCACTATTCTCAGTCAGGAGGTACTACTAAGTCATTTGGCATATCACGATCAATTAAAACAACCGGTGGTTGGTCTATACCGGAAAACTATACAATACCATACTTCACAACTTCTTCTAAGATTCATGGTGGGTACATTACCTCAGACGCCAGTACGGCAGTATTTTCACTGGAAAGTTATGGTACAAAAGGCGGTGAGGATATTTACGTATGCTTCAATAAAGGTAATGGCAATTGGTCTGAGCCTAAAAACATTGGTAGCACCATCAATACTAAATTTCAGGAGTTTTCTCCTTCTCTATCAGACGATACTAAAACTCTTTATTTTGCTACCAACGGTACAGGTACGGGTACCGACTTTTACAAGACTGAACGATTAGATGAAAGTTGGATCAATTGGTCAGACCCACTTCCGTTGATTTTATTAAATAGCGATGGAAGAGAAATGGGATTGCGCCTTTACAGCCCCATGTATTTATACACGTCCACAACTGATAGTGACGGATATGGTGATATAAAGGCATTTATCGATCCAAACCTTGATGACAAGATTGAGAAGCCGAAGGATTCAGTTGAAGTGGTGGATCCCGTTGTGATAAAAGAGAAGAAACCTGTATTTGATAGCAGATACATCACGCTTTATGGCAATACGTTCAATTCTGAAAATAAGAATGCTGTGGAAACGAAGATTACTCTTAAGTCAATGGATGGTGAAAGTATTGCTTCAGTCAATTCACACATGGGAAGTTATGCGTTAAAAATTGAAGCCATTGGAAATTACAGGGTGAGGGTAGATGCACCCGGTTATGTCAGTCACCAGGAAACGCTTGAGTTACAGAGTGACGAGATTAAATCCTTTGAAATGAATTTTTATCTGCAACCCATTCATGTAGGAGCTACGGTTAACCTCAAAGATGTATTGTTCAAGCAATCGCGAGCTGAGTTTTTAGAAAGTTCATTTGCAGAGCTCAACCTGGTGGTAGATTTTATGAAAGATAATCCAAAGGTGGAGATCAGACTGGAGGGCCATACCGATAACAGAGGTGTAGAGAAATACAATATCAAACTATCAAAAGAAAGGGTAGAAGCTGTTAAAGACTACCTTGTTAAAAAAGGAATTTCTAAAAAGCGCATCAGCGGTAAGGGGTATGGCGGTAGCAAACCTATCGCAGATAATGAAAATCCTGAAACTAGAATACTCAACCGAAGAGTGGAATTTACAATTGTAAAAAACTAGCAATTAGTTGCCCTTGTAAGTTTTCTGTACATAATAGTTATTTTTTTCAAGTTTAAAAGCATAACTTACCTGAGTAAAGTTTTTACTCATGGAAGTAGGAGTTAGAGAAAAAAAATCAGCCACACTAAAAGTACAAATACTAAGAGCCACATTAGAGTTACTCGGTAAAAAGGCCTTTAAAGATGTTTACGTGGATCAAATCTGCGAAAAGGTCAGAATTTCAAAAGTGACTTTTTTCAAATACTTTCCTCAAAAGGAGGATATCTTATTGTATTACCAAAGAGTATGGTGTTTAGAAAACATTGTAAACATTAGTAAAAATAAGAAGGAAGGTATAACGAGAGTAAAGGCTCTTTTTGAATCCATGGCTGTTGCCTATGAAAAACATCCGGGACTTATTCTAAGTTTAATCAGTTATCTTACATCACTTAGTAGGCCACCCGCGCCATTTCCATTAAGACCTATCGAACGCCAAATGCTGTTTGAGAACGTAGATAATATTAATGATTTTGAGTTATTGTCATTACCGCAAATGCTCGAAAAGTATTTGTTAGAGGCTGTTTTTCTGAGTGAAATTAAAAACACAAGAGATACTAAAGAGCTTTCTTATTTGTTTCTCTCTTCAATTTACGGCACAGTGATAACGGCACATTTACGACAAGTAGATTCATTACAAATATTGATGAAGCGTAATTATGAGGCGCTCATCAAAGGCCTTAATTCATAAGAAAATAGTTATTGCCTTCTTCAAAGCCTTTTGTATTGAGGTAGTTTATAATTTCTTGTTTGCCCTTTCTGTCTTTCACATAGGATAGTATGATATAATCACCGGGGGAATGAATCTCAGTGTAATGCATCGTGTTTATTAGCTGTTTGTTCTTCTTAACATCAATAAATTGAGATACATTTAAACCTTCTTTGTTAAGTAGTTTAACCTTAGAATTAACTTTTCTTCCGGTTCCCCAAATCCATATTTCAAGCAGGGTTGAATACCGAGCATTTAAAAATTTAGCTAAATAATTAGCTTTTACTCGATCGAAATTGTCTCCAGAATAATCTGAATGAGTTCTTGTGATTCTACCATCTAAATCATTCCATATCAATACGTTATGATCTATTTTAGCAAATTCTACTCCTTTGTCCATCCATCTTAAAAACAGTTCATAGTCTTCAGGAATATTTTGTTCGCAGTACCCACCAAACATTTCAAATAGTGATTTACGAACCATTACGGAAGGATTAGCAACAGGCGAATCTTCAAATCTTCTGCTAAACATCTGATCGTGATTCATTAACTGATTTATTTGATCCACGTGTAAAGCATATCCCAGATTTTTGGTTCTATCGCCACCATAGGTAATCTTGCCCGATACTACATCAACATCTTCATGATCCTGTAGGTATTGATATTGCAAGGCTAATCTTTCTGGTAAAGAAACATCATCTGCATCCATTCTGGCTATGATCTCTGTTCGTGAGAGCTTGATAGCAAAATTAGCCGCTCTGGCTACACCTTGGTTTGGAGTGGAGAAACACTTAATTCTGTTGTCTTTAAAGGATTCAATAACCTTCAGAGTATTATCTGTGCTGCCGTCATTAATAACAATAAGTTCAAATTGTTCGAATGATTGCTTTAAAATGCTGGAAATAGCTTTTTTAATAGTTTTTTCAGCATTGAAGGCAGGAAGAACAACGGATACAAGAGGCTTCAACTCTTTTTAAATAAGCTTTTTAAATACTTCTTAAAGGAATTTCTCTCACTTTTATCTGTGGCAAGAGATTTAAGTGTTGAAAGATAATCTTTGGTTGATAAGTTGGTTTTATCTGTCTCTTCTACGGCATTACTATCTGATGTTACGGTAACATTATTACTTTGCGTATCCAGTTCATCTGCAGTTTTGAAGCTCTTTTTAGATCGTTCGATGTATCCAAGTTTTTCCTCTGCCAGTCCTTTGTTATTGTATGCTATTGCATCTTGAGGGTCTAACTCAATGCATCGCTCATAATCTGCAATGGCGCCTTCAATATCACCGGCTTTCTCCTTAATATACGCTCTACTGGAATACCTGTAAGGTTTATTGGGTTCCAATTCTGCTGCCCTGTCCAGGTCCGCCAATGCAGATTTATTATCACCATTCAGATGCAAAACAACCGCTCGTTCGCTTAAATAGTATGGATTATTAGGTTGTATGTCGATAATAGAATTAAAATCTATCAAAGCAAGGTCAAGCTTTCTGAGTTTCAGGTACGCTTTCCCACGATTGTATAAAAAGTCTGTTTCAGAGGGTTGTAAGTGAATAGCTGCATTAAAATGCTCGATAGCATCTTCAAATTGCTTATTTCTACAAAGTGCTATGGCATGATTAAAATGATCCTGTGCTGTCTGTTTCATTTACTGGCGCTGCTAGTTCATCGGTGGCTAATGAATCAGATTTTACTGACTTCTTCTTTTTAACACTTTTCTCCTTGGCAGGTTTAACTTCTGCCGATTTTTTCAAAATCTTTACCCGTACATACTTGACGCGTTTCTTACGCTTATCTTTTTTACGATTATATGACCTGTTGTAGTTAACAGGCTTCACGTGCTTTACAACAGTGTATTTATTACTATTGCAGCCCGCAAACAGGCTCACGATAAAAATTAATATGATTATATAGTATCTCAAAGCTTAAAAACGTAAAGAAGCCTATTTTATTCAAAAAAGAATAAGAACTTGGCTTGGATTTTGAAATAGAGACATTCATAAATTTTAGTAACTTATGTTTTAATTCAATCCTAAGCTCATGAAACTTACAAAATACCTACTTATAGCCCTTGTATTATCAGTTGGTTGTTCAGGAACACGAACTGTAACAATGAATTCGATGCGACCGGCAGAAATCACATTTCCAAGTTATGTAAATAGCCTTTTAATTGTTGATCGGTCAAAATTCGAAAAAGATGCCATCAATATTTTAGAAGGAGTTTTAACCGGTGAGCTGCCTGGAGAAGATAAAGCAGGAGCACAGGAAATGATGAATGCATTTCAAACCCAACTTTCATACTCACCAAGGTTTTCAACAAGAATTGCTGAGCAGCGACTTGATGGAAATAGTATAACGGCAGCCTTTCCAGATCAACTTCCTTGGGTGAAGGTGAAGCAGATGTGCGATCAGTATAACTCAGAAGCAATGGTGGCATTAGAAATATTTGATTCTGATTTTATTATTACTGATGGCGTGAGAAAGGTAAAGAAAACCGTTGGTGAAGGGGAAAATAAAAGAGAAGTTGAGGTGGATGAGTTTTATGCAGAAGGTGTAGGTAATCTGAGCATAGGCATCCGGTTGTATGATCCTGCCGCTAAAAGCATAGTTGACCAGCAATTGATCAGAGAAACCAATACATGGACTGCCGCAGGAGCTTCTAAAAAGGAGGCATTGGCCTCATTAATCTCTAAAGGCGATGCCACCAGATACTTGGGTAGACAAGCAGGCAGGGATTATGCATTTAAAATTGCACCCATGCCCATTCGAATTTCAAGAACATTTTACGGGAAGTCAAAGAAAGCCCCTGAACTGGAAAGAGGCTCTCGCTTAGCAGATGTGGGCAAATGGCAGGAGGCTGCTGATATGTGGGAAAGTGGTATTAGTGGCTCTGCAGACAAAGAAGCTGGCAAGCTAGCCTATAATGTAGCCATTGCGTACGAAGTACTGGGTGAAATGGATTTAGCACAGGATTGGGCCCAAAAGGCATATGTTACCTATGGTAATAAAGATGCTCGCCAATATTCCTCAACTTTGAAGAACAGAATAAGACAGGAGCAAAGAGCTCAGGACCAAATGAATTAATAATGATAAAGAACATAATACTGATTACACTCATCGCCTTTTCATGCAACTCAAAACCTGCGGATACTAACCAGAATGAAACGGTATCAAAAAGATTGAGCCTGGAAGAATTCAATCAGGTAATTAAAAACGAAAACGTTCAGTTAGTTGATGTAAGAACACCAGAAGAATATTCCAGAGGATTTATCGATGGAGCTGTCAATATTGATTTTCAGTCAGCAGAATTCCTGAAAACCTGTGAATCGCAGCTTGATAAAGCCAAGCCATTGGCTGTATACTGTGCTGCCGGTGGAAGAAGTTCTAAAGCTATGGCTCAATTAAAGGCAGCAGGCTTCACGGAGATTTATGAGTTAGGTGTGGGGTATAACGGATATAAATAGTTTTAAAATCATAAATAGTCTATTCATGAAAAAATTAGTTTACTTGATTATTTTAATTTCTGCTGTTAACATTCAGTTAGTAGCTCAAAAGAAATATAAGTATGAATTAGGATTGGAGAATGGAGAGGTGATAAAAACAAATGCCCTGCGGCATGAAGATAAGCGCAGTTACTTTCAGGTGAAGAGAGATCGGTACAAATACAAAGACGTAAAGTACTTTATTGATAAAGATGATTATTACCTGAAGTCTGAGCCGGGGCCATCAATGTATTTAAGGAGGGTTCACGGAGAAAAGGTGTGTGCCTATTCCGGTAGAAGAACACAAAACAAGCCGGAGGGCTCTGGCTATGAAGGTATGTTTGGTGGGAGTAATGCTGTAGGTATTGGCGAGTTTGCCTATTACTATCAAAAACCGGGAGGGGAATTTAAGCAAATGACACTTGAAAATCTTAAAGAAGATTTAAAGGATAATGAAGCGAGTATGCTGGTATTATCTGAAATTGAAAATGATAATAACTCAGCCGGTAATAGAGCAAAGATGCTCGAAGCACTTGATGTGTATAATAAATACAATCCTTAATTAGCACTACACATAGAACTCCAACTGGAATACAGGTGAGTTCTTTTCCTGGATAGGTTTTAGCGCAAGGATTTCGAGCGTGTTGAACGCTTCGATAAATTCTGTTCTGGTAATTCTGACTTTGGATTTACCCGGAATGATTTTGTGATACTGCATCCTGCCTGAAGGGTTAGCAGTAGCGCTATAGATGAAACTATAGCGCATTTTAATAGGTGAGGGGACATATCTCATTTATCTGGTTGTCCGAACCATTTTTTAGTAAGCATTCTTAAACTCAGCGAATACCATTTTATTCTGAATCTGGTTGTACTGAGTGAGTAGGGTATAGGCCTTAGAAGGCACATAGTTAAACCTGCTTTTAAATTCTTCCACTTTAGCGCTTAACTCCTGCACGTAGAACCTGATCTGATCGAGGTTTTTGCAACGCTTAGGGTTCTCAAAGTTTCTTGCTGTAAAAAGTTGAAACTCTCTGTCGATTCTTTTTTTCTCAAACTCGCTCATAATATTGTGTGTTATTGCACTATTAAAAAATGAATTATGATGTAATTATATGTATATAGAATAATATATGCAAATATAATAGTGTAAAAATGCACAAATATTTTAAAATAATTTTCCAACCAACTATAAATCACCTGTTTACAAAAGAGGGGTTAACTGTCTGTATTATAGCATGTTATGCTTTAAACAGTGTTTTTGGCTCTTTTCCTCCCCCACCGTAGGGATGTGAAAATTTACTACTGGGAGAGGGGGTAAATGATCTTAATTAAGCTAATATATTTAGTAATACTAAAATAATTAGTAATTTAGTAACATGGAAAATCGCTCTATTTTACATCTTGATTTAGACACTTTTTTCGTGTCGTGTGAGCGATTGATTGACAGTCGCTTGATAGGAAAACCGATACTTATTGGAGGAGTAACGGATCGTGGGGTAGTAGCTTCCTGCAGCTACGAAGCCCGGAAGTTTGGAGTGCATTCTGCTATGCCTATGAAGCTGGCCAAACAGCTTTGTCCCGAGGCCATTCAGATTAAAGGCAACTCTATGACGTACAGTAAAAAGTCAGAAGAAGTAACGGCTATTGTCAAAGAAGAGGTGCCCATCTATGAGAAAACTTCTATCGATGAATTCTATGCTGACCTTACTGGCATGGATAAATTCTTTAATAGTTATAAAATGGCTTCGGAGCTTCGGCAAAAGATTACGAAAGAAACCGGACTTCCCATTTCTTTTGGTTTATCGGAAAACAAAACTGTTTCTAAAATAGCCACTGGCGAGGCTAAACCGGATAATCAATTAAAAGTGGATTATGGTTTTGAAAAGTCTTTTCTGGCGCCACTCTCCGTAAAGAAAATACCCATGATTGGTGATAAGACTTTTCAGGTACTATGTGGTTTGGGTATCAAACGCATTGAAACAATTCAGCAAATGCCTGTGGAGTTGATGGAAAAGGTATTAGGCAAGAATGGCATTTCTATCTGGCGCAAAGCCAATGGTATTGATAATTCCATTGTAGAGCCTTATTCCGAACGCAAGTCTATTTCCACAGAACGCACCTTTGATCGTGACACAACTGATATAGTAAAACTCAAAGCCATTATGCTGGCGATGGCCGAAAATCTGGCTTTTCAGTTGCGTAGGGGGCAGAAGCTTACTTCGTGTGTAACGGTGAAAGTCCGTTACTCTGATTTCAATACTTACACATTGCAGAACAGGGTTCCTTACACGTCTGCAGATCATATGCTTATTCCTAAGGTGCTGGAGCTGTTCGATAAGCTTTATAATAAGCGATTACTCGTGCGCCTGATAGGTGTGAGGTTTAGCCATTTAGTGAATGGAGGGTATCAGATCAATTTATTTGAAGATGCTACAGAGATGATCAATCTATACCATGCTATGGATAAGATTAGAGATAAACATGGAGACCGAAAAGTAATGCGCGCTGCAGGCATTGAAGCGAAAACTATCAGCAGGTTTAACCCCTTTACAGGAGAACCGCCACCGCTTTTGGCGAATAGGAGAGCTTAATATTAGTCGCTAGTTGCTCGTCTCTGGTTGCTGGCAGCTAGTAGAACACTAATTGAACCAGTAACCAGTTACGAGAAACCAGTAACCAGCAACTAATGTACATCAACACACATACATATTACAGCTTCAAATACGGAGTAATTAGCCCGAAAGAGTTGCTTGCCCAGGCGCAGTATTACGGATTGTCAACAATGGCACTTACTGATATCAACGCTACTTCAGGGAGCCTTATTTTAGTTCGAGAAGCTCAAAAATATAATGTAAAGCCTGTATTGGGAATTGATTTTAGAAACGGTGCTGACCAGCAATTTGTGTGTCTGGCTAAAAACAATGAGGGCTTTCAGGAACTGAACGAATTTCTCTCATACCATTTGCATCAGGAGAGACCGATACCGCCAAGAGCCCCGGTTTTTCAGCATGTATTTATCATTTATCCATTTGCAAAAGCAGCTAACTACACGCTTAATGAGAACGAATTTATAGGCATTCGTCAGGCTGATTTACCTAAATTATGGTCTTCCGAATGGAAAAGGAATCCTGAAAAGCTGGTGGCAATGCCCTCCATCAGTTTCCGCCATAAGCGCGATTTCAACACTCACAGGCTACTCCGCGCTATAGATAACAACACCTTACTTAGTAAGCTCCCAAAGGCCGAAGAAGGCAGTAAAGATGACCTCTTTCTATCGCCAGATCAGTTTAACTCAATCTATGCTGATTACCCTTACCTGGTAGAAAATGCTAACAAACTACTCAATCAATGTCATATTCACTTTGATTTTTATACCGACATCCCACAAAACCTGAAAACCTACACAGGCTCTGAAAAACAGGATTTTAAGCTTTTAAGGAGGCTTTGCTTGCGAGGTATGCCTTACAGGTATCCGCAAAGGGGCATTAAAATCATGCGCAGGCTGGTCAAAGAGTTGCAGATCATCAAACAAAAGCAGTTTGTTTCCTACTTTCTTATCAACTGCAAAATCATCAATTATGCCCGTAAGAAGAAGTATTACTATGTAGGTAGGGGAAGTGGCGCCAATAGCGTTGTAGCTTATTTATTGCGCATTACAGATGTAGATCCCATCGATCTGGATTTGTATTTTGAGCGGTTTATTAACCTGTACAGGCAAAACCCTCCTGACTTTGATATCGATTTTTCATCGCGAGACCGTGATGATGTTACACGCTTTATTTTTGAGTTCTTCAATAAGAAATCACCGAACGGAGTGGCTCTTTTGGCTACCTTCAACACGTTTAAGCAAAAGGCCGCCATACGGGAGCTGGGCAAGGTTTTTGGCCTGCCACCTCATGAAATTGACAAGCTCATAGAAGGAAGGGAACCACCTGACGAAATGGGGCGGTTAGTTTTAAAATACGCAACATATATTGCCGATTTGCCTAATCATTTGAGTATCCATGCTGGTGGGGTGTTAATTGCAAATAAGCCCATTCAGTACTTTACGGCTACCAGCCTGCCGCCTAAGGGTTTTCCAACTACCCACTTTGATATGCACATTGCCGAAGATGTAGGCCTGTACAAGTTCGACATCCTGGCGCAACGGGGATTGGGCAAGATCAAAGATTGCCTGGCACTGATTAAGAAAAACTGTCCTGATGATCCGGAAATAGACATCCATGACTTTAAACCGCTAAAGAAAGACCCTCGCATAAAAGAGCTTCTGCGCGAGGCACAAGCCATCGGCTGCTTTTATGTGGAATCTCCTGCCATGCGCATGCTATTAAAAAAACTTCGGGCCGATGAGTATTTAGGGTTAGTGGCTGCCAGCTCTATTATACGCCCCGGAGTAGCTAAATCCGGTATGATGCGCCAGTACATTGTACGATTTAGAGAGCCCGAACGCAGAAATGACGCTCACCCCGTACTGCAAAAGATAATGCCGGATACGTATGGCATAATGGTGTATCAGGAAGATGTAATTAAAGTAGCGCACCACTTTGCGGGGTTAGATTTAGGGGAAGCAGATGTATTGCGGAGAGGAATGTCCGGCAAGTTTAGGTCAAGGGAGGAGTTTCAACGAGTAAAAGAGAAGTTCTTTAGTAACTGCTTAGAAAAGGGCTATGAGCGCGATATTACCGCAGATGTATGGCGCCAGATCGAAAGCTTTGCCGGCTATGCCTTTGCTAAAGGCCATTCAGCCTCTTATGCGGTAGAAAGTTACCAGAGCTTATTTTTAAAAGCATATTACCCGCTAGAGTACATGGTGGCTACCATTAACAATGGCGGTGGATTTTACAGGGTAGAGTTGTACGTGCATGAAGCACGCATGCATGGCGCTGAAATATTTCCCCCTTGTGTGAACAAAAGCCATCATGCAACGGCCATTTATGGTAAGGATATCTATTTAGGATTCTGGCTGGTGAAAGACCTGGAAGAAAAAGTAATTGATCGAATAGTAGCTGAACGGCAGCGGGGCGGAGAATTTAGTGACCTGGAAGATGTAATTAGAAGAGTGGTAATATCGCTTGAACAGCTAATTATTTTAATACGAATCGGAGGGTTTAGGTTTACAGGAATTAATAAAAAAGAACTGCTTTGGCGAGCTCATTTTTTACTGGGCAACACTAAGAAGTCTACTCCTGATACTCCGCTATTTAAGGTTGATTATAAGCGACTTACGATACCTAAGCTAAGTATTGATTTAATGGAAGATGCCTTTGATGAAATGGAGTTAATAGGTTTTCCATTGTCCAATCCGTTTAGTCTTTTGCAAGGTGAATTTAAGAGCACCTTTTGTATGCGCGATTTAAAGAAGCAAGTAGGTAAGGTGGTCACTATTTTGGGTTATCTGATTGCCATCAAAAACACCAGCACATCGAATGGTAAGCGCATGAACTTTGGCACATTTATAGATTTAGAAGGCAATTTTATTGATACCGTACATTTCCCGCCATCAGTTGAACGCTGGCCTTTTAGAGGGCGTGGAGTTTACACTATCACCGGAAAGGTGGTAGAAGAATATGATTTTCCATCTATCGAAGTGATAATGATGGAGAAGGAGCGGTATATCGATGATCCGAGGTATTCGGTAAATGCCGGAGGGGAACTTGAGTTGTAAACTTGTTGCTGGTTTCTAGTTACTTGTTACTGGTAATCAAGCGGCTAGAAACCAGAGACAAGCAACATTTTCACAAAGTCTTCAATTAAGAAACAAATAATTCTATCTTTATGCATCCATTTAAGAAACAAATGGTCTATAGCATAATTAACAGACTATGAAAGGTACATATTTAGGTGAATTTCAGGAGATCGTGCTTCTGGCGGTATTAATTCTACAAGATGAGGCGTATGGTACTCGCATCCAGGAAGAAATACAAAATGAAATGAAGCGATCTTTAAGTAGGGGGGCATTGCATACCGCACTCACACGATTAGAAGAAAAGGGGTTTCTTAAATCAGAGTTTGGTGGTGCTACTGAAGAACGCGGGGGCAGGCGCAAGCGACTTTATACGGTGACTAACCTGGGCAAAGAATCGCTAAATGAAGCCAGAGCTCTTCGCGAGCAACTGTGGAATAAGGTACCCAACATAGCATTGAACACTAGTTATGTTTTATGAATAAAACAATTAGCCCGCCCAAGCTATATACGAAATGGTTTAGGTGGTTTTGTGCAGATGATTATTATGAAGAGCTACAGGGCGACTTAGAAGAGGCTTTTTATCTCAATGTTGAGAAATATGGTCCTGCTAAAGCCCGAGCCATTTATATACGTGAAGTATGGCTCATGCTGCGTCCATCGGTCATTAAAAAAATTAAAGGTCAAGCAACAAACTCAAACAACATAGATATGATACGCAACTATTTAAAGATTGCCCTCAGGAACATTCTGGGGCAAAAGGTCTATTCAACAATTAACATTTTAGGGCTGGCGGTAGGCATGGCAGCCACTATATTAATTTCGCTGTACGTTCAACACGAGCTTAGTTATGATGAATACCACACTAAATCTGATCGGATTTACCGTGCATCCAGAGAGTGGCTGAATGCCAATGGAGAGTCCAGCTTGCATTTAGGGCATCTGGCACCACCTTTTGGGCCATTTCTGGCGACTGATTTCGATGGAATCCTTGAAGAAGTCGTTCGGATTAATTCAGGTTACGGGCCGCTCATGTCTTATAACGATAAGAAATTTGAAGAAGATGGCTTTTTCTGGGCTGAAGGTAATCTGTTTCATGTGTTTTCATGGAAGTTTATTGAAGGCGACCCAAAAACTGCGCTAACGGAGCCTAATGCCATAGTTCTAACACAATCAGCAGCAGATAGATATTTCAGTGGCGAAGACCCCATGGGTAAATCCATTACCTTCAACAATTTTGGTACAGAGGTCGATTTCAAGATAACCGGTATTATTCAGGATAGCCCGCCAAATTCGCATTTTCAATTTTCCATGTTTGCCTCTTTTGTGACGTTAGAAAACTTCTTCGGGCGTGAGAATATGATGCAAAACTGGGGTAGTAATAACTACGCTACCTACTTACTCTTGGAAGAAGGTAAGTCTATTGAAGAACTAGAAAGCCAAATTCCTGCATTTATTGACAAACATCTGGGTGAACATGGCGGAGAACCAGCTTCAACTACGAACAAGCTGCACTTTATGCCCCTAACGGACATTCACTTGCATTCACATCTGGACTCTGAAATTGAAGCGAATAGCGACATAAAATACGTTTATACCTATACCATCATAGCAGTATTCATCCTCATCATTGCATGTATCAACTTCATGAACCTTTCTACTGCTCGCTCTATGAAACGAGCCAAAGAAGTGGGAGTTCGAAAAGTGATGGGAGCTTTCAGGTCCTCGCTCATCAGGCAGTTTATTACTGAATCTGTTTTGATAGCGAGTATCTCAGCGATATTATCTTTAGGACTGGTTGTTTTAGTGCTTCCCTGGTTTAATGATTTCAGTGGTAAGCAATTATCGTTCACCACCGTTGACCCGCTATTTTTCGCGGCTTTAATGGTAGGTGTGGTGCTGGCCGTTGGTTTCTTAGCAGGTAGTTACCCGGCTTTCTTCCTTTCTTCATTTGCTCCTGTTAAAGTGCTGAAGGGCAGTAAGTTAAACAGCCACAAAAAATTAAATCTTAGAAGTGCTCTCGTTGTATTTCAGTTCTTTATTTCTATCTGTTTGCTGATAGGTGTAGGCGTTATTAACGATCAGATCGAATACATGAAAACCAAAGATTTGGGTTTTAACAAGGAGAATATGGTGGTGCTACCATCTAACAATGAAATACATGCCAATTTTGAGTTAATCAGAAACCGCCTAATGGAGCAACCAAGTATCGAGGATGTGACCTTTAGCAGTAGAGTGCCTTCGGGCAGGCTGCTGGACTCTCAAGGTGGTGAATTTGAAATTGATGGTGAAATGAAGCGTATTGATTTTCGTGTGGCTGACATTCATGTTGATCATAGCTATCTGAAAACGCTCGATGTTAAATTTTTAGCAGGCAGAAACTTTGATCATAAGCTGGCCAGCGATTCCAGTGAGGCATTTATTTTAAACAAAGCGGCCATTGAGGCTTTAGGTTATAGCTCGATGGAAGAAGCTATTGACAAAAAGTTTAACTACGGTGGCAGAAACGGTTATATCATTGGCGTGGTTGATGATTTTCATTTCGAATCGTTAAAGCAGGAAATTGCCCCCATCGTATTTGTGGTTACCCAAGGTAGGGCCCGCTTTGTCATTGTAAAAGTAAAAGATGGCCAGGAAGATGAGGCCGTGGCATATTTAAAAGAAGAATGGACACACTTGAGAGAAGGTTTTCCATTTGATTATTATACCATTGGCGACCGGTTCAACTCACAATATGAAGCCGAAGAGAAGCTAGGAGAGTTGGTTAACTATTTTTCTTTCTTAGCCATTTTCGTGGCTATTCTGGGCTTGTTTGGCCTGTCATCGTTTAGTGTAGAACAGAATCTGAAGGAAATAGGTATTCGTAAGGTGTTAGGCGCTTCTGTGAAGCAGGTGGTGTACATGTTCACCAAGCGCTTTGCCCTGTTGGTAATCATCGGTATCGCCATCGCAATACCTGTGAGTTATTATGGTATGGATCAATGGCTGGCAGAATTTCCTTATGCTACCGATTTAGAGCCCGTTACGTTTATTATAGGGTCTGTAGTAGCACTAGCTTTCGCACTGATAACGGTGAGTTTTGAAATTGTTCGGGGTGCTGTGAGCAACCCGGTAAATACCCTTAGAAACGAGTAAGGAGACTGGCAAAAGGAGAATTTTTTTACAAACAACTGAGGGAAATAAACATTTTGATTGAATAATTGTATTCTAAAATAAACGCATATATCGATCTTATGAAGAAACTACTGACCCTCAGTTGTTTATCTCTTTTAGCATTCAGTTGCACTCAAAAGCACCACACAGATTCAGAACTACTTAGCTATACTGAGTTAGTATCGCCAGACAGAATAGAGCACCATGTAGCGGCTTTAGCACATGATAGTCTGATGGGAAGATATCCCGGAACACCGGAATACCAAAAAGCCATGGACTATGTGGCCAATGAGTTTAAAGCGTTGGGAATTAAACCGTTAGGAGACAAGGAGGGAAGCAGCTATTTTCAGCCGTTGACACTCTTAAATGTACGAACTGATAAAGCAGACAGTTACCTGACAGCCAATGGAGATACACTGAATTATGACCAGGATTACTTCTTTTATGCAGGTGCTTCAGAAGCGACCGCCAATTTTGAAGGTGAACTCGTTTTTGCCGGCTATGGCGTAGATGCCCCTGAACTGGGCTATAGCGATTTTGATAAGGTAGATGTTGATGGCAAGGTAATGGTAATCTTTAGTGGCGCACCGGAAAGTTTTCCAATCAGTGAGCGTGCGTATTTCAGCAGCTCCGATACCAAATTGCAAACAGCGATTGAAAAGGGTGCTGTAGGCTTAATTTACGCGTACGAACCCGGAAGCAGATACTCGTTTGAAAGAAGTTTAACCTATACCGATAAAGGTCGCACGAACATCATATTACCTGATGGAACTACCTCAGGTAGAAGCTCTTATGGGAATAAGCTGAAAGTTAATGGTTACCTGAATGACCCTGTATTTGAAAGGCTCATGGGCTATACACTAGACTCCATAAGCAACAGTTTAAAACAAGGCATTTTGTTGCAACCAAAGGAAACGCAACGAATAACCGGCAAGGTGAGTGGAATAAGCTCAAAAATAGAAAGTGCCAATGTGGTAGGCGTTTTAGAAGGTGAGGAGTTAAGCGATGAATACATCGTGCATAGCGGCCATTTAGATCACTTGGGAGTAGGAAGGCCAGTTGAAGGAGATAGCATTTACAACGGTGCACAGGATAATGCAGTGGGCATCAGTGCTATGATAGAAATAGCACGATTATATACCCGTTTGGGCTATAAACCGAAGCGATCGGTGATATTTTTAGCCGTAACTGCTGAGGAAATGGGTTTGTTGGGTTCGAAGTATTTTGCTGCATCGCCAACAGTGCCCATGTCGCAAATTGTGGCCAATGTAAATACAGATATGCCTACAGTAGTGGCTCCATTGCTTT
The DNA here is from genome assembly GCF_017068455.1 of Fulvivirga lutea. Classification (NCBI taxonomy): domain Bacteria; kingdom Pseudomonadati; phylum Bacteroidota; class Cytophagia; order Cytophagales; family Fulvivirgaceae; genus Fulvivirga; species Fulvivirga lutea. The sequence goes on along the minus strand of NZ_CP070608.1, from coordinate 2,907,725 downwards.
CAATTGAGCCATTGGGCGGGGCACATAGTAGTTTGATGAACCAGGTGGAGCGTACGGCCAACTTGCTGGATTTGCGCGTGGACGAGGATCATATGCCGGAACAGGTGCGTTTTGTGAGGAGCGATCAGTTGAACTTTATTTTAAAAGGAGTACCGTCTTTGAGTATTACCTATGGAATAAAAGCATCGGATTCTACCCAAACCATTGCAGGCCTTTTCGATACTTTTAGGGAAGAGAGGTATCACAAACCTTCTGATGAGCTGGACAACACCTTTGACTTCGATGCTGCGAAAAAATATGTACGGTTGCAGTTTATGGTGAGTTATTTTATCAATGAAGCGGAAGAAAGACCCACCTGGAATGAAGGCGATTTCTTTGCACGTTTCGCGAAGTAAATTCCGGTTGATAGAACTAAAATTGTAGCGTTGAATGAGAGAGTTCAACGCACATTGTTAAAAAGATAATTGCTAAATTATAGCAGGATAGCGCCAACTAAGCTCATCTTTGCAGTTAAAATTAGAATTATGTCTTTCGCAGCACTTGGAATATCAAAACCCTTTATCAAAGCACTCGATGAACTGAAAATCATCAATCCATCACCAATACAAGAACAGTCTATTCCATTTTTGTTGAGCAAAGGCACCGATTTTATTGCTCAGGCACCTACAGGAACGGGTAAAACCGCAGCCTATGGTTTGCCATTATTGGAGAAGATAAATGCAGGTTCGCCAAAGGTACAGGCACTGATATTAACGCCTACAAGGGAATTAGGGCAACAGGTAGCCAAGCAACTATTCAAATTCACCAAGTATTCCGACAAGATATTTACTGAGGCCGTTTACGGTGGTGCTAAAATAGAAGCTCAAATAGCTGCGTTAAAACGACCTACTCAAATTATTGTAGCCACGCCCGGGCGTTTAGTAGATCTTCTTCAGAAGGACGCAGTAGACCTTTCTCACGTAAAGTATGTAGTGCTCGATGAAGCAGATGAAATGCTTTCTATGGGCTTTAAAAAAGAGTTAACGCGTATTCTCAAACATACCACCGGCAGAACTAATACGTGGCTGTTTTCAGCCACCATGCCACCGGATATCAAAACCATTATTAAAAATTACTTAGCTCCGGATGCCTTTCGCGTAACTATTGGTGCTGACAGACTGAATAAGAAGATCACCCATCAGTATACCATCACCATGGCGGAAGACAAACTCGACACGCTGGTGAAATTTCTAAAAGACATGGGAGAGGAACGAGGCATGATCTTTTGCCGAACAAAAGTAGCAGCACGTACACTCGCGAAGCAACTAAAAGCTAAAAACCTGTCTACAGATGCTATCCATGGCGACTTACTGCAAAAGGAGCGTGATAAAATTATGCGTGCCTTTAAAAATGAAAGTCTGCAGTTCTTAATTGCTACCGATATAGCGGCCAGGGGCATAGATGTAAAGGATCTGGCATTTGCCGCCCATTACGAATTGCCCGATCAGGTGGAGTATTACATACACCGAAGTGGCAGAACAGCACGAGCCGGAAATAAAGGCTTATCCTTAATTTTTATTACCAAAGATGAGTTGAAGCACGTGAATGAATTGCAGGAAAAATTACAGGTGGGTATCGATAAGGTAGTGGTGTAACCTAAAATAAAGCCATCCTACACTTGTAAGATGGCTTTATGTGATTAATTATAACTTACTATTAAACAGTGAGTTATGAGTATTAAAATCTTCTATCATTAATATAACGTCTCAGTTCTTCTTTATCGCTTCTGAACACGATTTTATCTACTAATCTGTAGTAGTTGTGCTGATCAATGGCATTATCATACAAGGCCTTGGCCGCAGATAACTTACCACCGCTGAAGTGAAATGCATCCATAATTTGGCCAATCTGGTTGACTGTAAAGCAATAGTTCGGGGCGATAAGATGTAGTGCTGATAGTTTATCATTGGCAAAACTCTCGTTTCTGATCGTGCGCAAAATATGCGCGAAATCATCGGGTGTAGGCTCGCAAATGATCACCGGATCCTGAATAATGACGGGCGGAGGAGTTACAATAGGGGCTATCAGCTGATTATGCACAATGTCGTGCAGCCTAAAAGCCATTGAAAATGAATTAAAGGCATCATACACCATATAGAAATTGTGGGGATCAGCAACACCTGAAAAAGCCGCTTTACCAATGGTTATTCTAGAATGGTCTGTCTGTACATGAAATAACAAACTCTGAATTTGAGCACTGTTAAAACAATAGTTGTTCACCAGGTTCAGCACTTCATTCATTCTAAACTGTTCTGAGCGGGACGGCTTTAATGAATTACGTAGTTGGTTGAATTGGTGCTCAGGCAGTGGCTGAATACAATGGTTAGCTGTAGTAATTGTGGCGATGCTACAGATAAGTAATAGTGAAAGTATAACGTGTCTCATGGCTGTAGTATTTAAAATGATCTAGTCAGTGAAATACAATAGGTGTGCCAGAGAGGGTTTAAGGTTTGTAATAAAATGTCACAGAGTAATGTGCGGGATAGATGTTGATTATTTCTATTTAACATAATATAAATTATATAACAATCATATATAATATAAGCCTCAAGGGCATATGCTGGATTTGTATCACATTATTAGAAATGTTGACTGAGTCATTAGAAATGTTGAACAACCAGTTCATGGTAAATATTCATAGGAAATCTTTTCAACAGATAAACTCGTACAATTTCATCCTATGTTATTTCGAAAATCACTACCCGCAGTTAATATTTTATAATCTATGTTCACTTCATTTAATTTATCACCGTGTGACCTAGCCGATATGGAGTTTATTTTTATTGCGCAATAATGACCATTGATATTTCTAAAAATCGCGATCCCTGAATTATTAATTGTTCGACTTCTAGATGAAGAATCATAGATAGATGCGTCAACAATTTGACTAATTTGAGTACAGTCTAATACTTCTGAAATGCAATCAATGTTAGCATTATCATTATATATATGAATTGACCTATTTGAAGCATTACTAAATTTTAAATCAAACATATATTCTTGATAGCCAACCGTGTATGTGCCGTTATTATTCGTATAATCAAATATTATTTGTCCCTCAAGTTTTGGGTTTGCTTTGTATTGTTCAATAAATGCTTTATTATCAGCTTCAATTTCTAATCTATATTTTTCATCATAATATTCTATATCAATTTTAGCATCTTTCAATTTCCTAACTCCTGCTAGATAAATTTTTGGATTTGGATCGAGCATACCAATGTATATTTTTGAAATTCCTTTTTCAATTATCCAGTCTGCACAAGGTTTATGAGTCTTTCGTGAAGTGCACGGCTCAAGTGTTGTAAAAAGAATTGCACCAGAAACATCAATATCTTTTAATTCTTTTTCAAACAACGTATATTCTGCGTGATCTCCATCATTATGTTGACCTCGATGTGCTACACCTAATAATGCCCCTTCTTTGACAATTGCAGCCGAAACTCTAGGGCTAATTTTACCCTGTTCGGATTTACATTTTTTCTCTTCCTCAATTGTTAGTCTAAAAACATCTTCTTTTACCATGATCATAAGTTTTGTTCATTTTGCAAATACTTCTTAAGGTTTATTAAAGCAAAATCTAGTGTTCAACAATTGCCTCCATGAATTCGGAAATACATATGTTCTAAAATGCCGATTTGCTAGATATTCTATGTGTTGAAACCCCTTATTATTATGTAGAAACTTAGTTTCATCGAAGAAAATATTACGCTCCTCTACCATTTCCATTTCATATTCAATAGGATTTTTTGGCAGTTTAATAGAACTCCGTGTCGATCCTGTTTCTCTCATGGCATTGCTATTGAATAAATTTTCTTCTGTATTTTCTTCAGGATGCCAATGTTGTAAATCTATATTCGGTAAACTTTGTTCAATTAGCTCGATTAGGTTTTTATATAGATTATCTTCTTTAAGCATGATGCACCAATCAGCGAGGCATGTTATCAATATTGAAGAAGAAATTTCTTCCTTATACCCCCCTACTTCAATTTGAATTAATTTTTCATAGTCTGTTATAAACAAAGGGATGAATTCTTTGAGTAAGTAATTGTCTCTTAGATACGAAATTAATTTTTCCAACCATTGGATTGCGATATCGAATCTTTCTGTTTGATAGAAGAGTATCATGGCCAAATTGATTTCTATGCAGTGCTCATCATATTTTGGATAGCAAGAAGCGGGATTATTAAAAATCAATTCACCCAAGCTTTGCGATACTTGCATTGCATTTTTATAACAAGTTTCTGAATAATTTGGGTCACTAGGAAAATGAACCATAGCCTCATAAAGTTCTGACATTCCGATTGTAGCTGAAATTCCAATTTGCTCGTATGTGATTAAACTATATTCTAGTAAATTACCAATACCAAATGACAATCCGTCTTCTGAATAATAGCTTGTTTGTACCTTAGCAAAATAAATTCTATTTATCTGAATCTTGAAAAAATGGTAGCTAATCAATTCCTTAATTGGTTCTTTTTCATTGAATGAATTTCTTTTTTTAAACCAATCCCAGTACAATATTAAAACCCTTTCAGAAGCAATAATTGCTGGTTTTATGTTATTCATTTCCACACAACCCTTTAATAAAATATTTGAAATTAATCTTAGGAGTCTTAAATTTTTAATGAGTTTCCTGTTGTTTTTTAAAGGCAAACATTTTTGAAACAACTTCTCATTTAATTCATAAAAATGTCTTAAATCATAGTCAGGTAGATCCAAAAAAGAAAGAGTTTTTCTAAGCAGCAATCTATGATCTTCTGGAAATAATAATTCTGAAAGTAAATTATCTTCGGTTAATTGAACTAAGTCTCTTATTCCCCAAAACACAAAATTCAACTTATCATTTTTTGTCCCTTGTTCCTTCGTGTAAGAAACCCAATTATCAATAACTCCTTCACTTAACTCTCCATTGCTGGCTACTACAATATTAATTTTACAATTATTGTATTGTTTGCCAAGACGGTTAGGTATGTAAACATCAATAATATCGTTAAGAGATTGTCTAATCGAGTTTTTACCTGAATCCCAATTATTTCTGTCAAAATTTCCTTTTTTAACCGTTATTAGAAATACTTCTTTATTCTGATCTTCTATACTATTTTGAAAGTTCTTTCCGTAAGCCGCAATGTCAACTCCATATTGCCTAGTTCCTTTATTAGGACGTGTAAATATTTTTATTCCCACACTCCAAAGTAGATCAGTTAGCAAGGAATCTAATTCCCCTTCCTCTTTTAGAGATTCAATGTAATCCTTTAAAACCAGCTTCATTTAGGTTTCTTAATTGTTCGATAAAAATACCTTAATCTCGTCTGGCCAATTGGATCTATCAACTCCTTCCTTGGAATTTCAATTTGCGAACTAAAATGGCCCAGACTTCCTTTTTTTGTATACTCCCCTTCGAACTTTGAAAACCATGTTCCCCCTGATTTAAGACTGACATTATTGAATAGATTAAATATTTCATTTTTTGTTTTACTTTCTTCATAAATGTTGGTGTTCACTTTTTGTTGAGCCTTCCAATAAAGATTCATTCTTTGCTCCGAAGGCCTTACTTCCGATAGCTGAGTAATACTTTCATAGTCTTTAAAATAGGTTTCAATATCTTCAAGAAGAGCATTAATAAATTTAAGTTTAATGCCTTTTGTGGATTCCTTTTTATCGATTAAGAATTCTTTTAATGAAGGGTAATCAAGTGCAATTGTGAAGGTAATTTTTCTTAAAAATTCAATAGTATTTTCATCCTTTATATCGAGTTCTATAAATGAATTCAACATGGATTTTAGCTGATTGATATTATGTACAAATGCAAACATTTTGCAAATGATATATTGCAGATCAACTTCGTTCAGGGCTTTTAAATAATCTAGATTGAGATTGACATTTTCGGTGCTTTTTAATAATAATTTCTCTAATGCTAAATGAAACTTAAGTTCTCCTTTATTTAACCAGTCTGTAATAAACCAAGAGTATTGGTCGTAATAATTTTTCCTAATTTCTCTGAAAATACCTTCTAAAAGCATAATGTCTTCTGGCTTAATGCCAGGCATTAAAATCCACTTTTCAATAAATTGAAATACCGTTGATAGCGAATCTTTCATCACTTTCTGAAGAGTTCTTTCAATATTCTGAATAGTTCCTCCAAATTGTGGCTCTACAGAGCACAGGTTCATTAAGACATTCGTAAACCAGATTTTATCATTATTATAATCAACCTTTCTCCAAAGAATATCAGCAATGATAAATTGTGTATGGGGGTTATGGCTATATGACAATTCAAATATTTTCAACTTTGAATCAGAAGTAATTACTAAGAGGTTACCATATGTCTCTGCGAGAACAGGTTCTAATTCCTCTTGTTTTTCTTTATAAATCTTGATTAACGAATCTGTGAGTAGTTTAATTTGACTCTTGTTTTCAATGGGATGTAGTTTCATTAACGAAGCTCCAAGAATAGCGCTTTTTCTAACTTCAATATCATCATTCTCAATTAGGCTCATTGTTTTGATAAATATTTGTTCAATTCCGACTGATTTCGCTAGACCACTCAAAGTCTTTGCAATAAACATTTTTAACTCACTCGGCTTTGTTGATATTGATTGGAGAAAATTGTTACCCAGTTCAGGGTTAAGTTCTGCCCATTTCTCAACAGCGTTAAATATCATTCCTCCTGTTAAGTCGTTTTTGGTTTTTCCGAGTATAATTGGCAGTAGAATTTCCAATTCACTGATCTTAATATTGAGAAAGGGCAAGGTATCAAGAAAAGGATGGTACATAAACCAAAAATCTCTATCGTTTTTACTAGTAAACCATTCGGCAAAATTTAGATTAAATTTTTCATGGTAAATAAGTACGATCAGTTTTGCATTAGGCTGGAGAATTTTTTCCCATTGATAATATACTTTTTTAAAATTCTTTCTTCCTTCTTCATCTAATACTTTGTTTCGTTTAAAAAAGTCAATTAAATAATGGTATGAAAGAAAAAAATGAAAATGCAGGCTGTCTTTAAAACTAAACTCCCCTTCAGTTACACAGACAAATTTTGAATCAGTTGTAATGCTCGGATCCAATTTTTGAATTGCACTTAATGTTTTTGAATTAGAAGAATGAAGGTTGTATGCACTACTTGCTAGTTTTTCCGATTCTTCATTATTTTCTAAAACGAAGTTTATTAAGCTATGAATGTGGATTTCATTCAGATTATTAGTTTTATTTCTCATTTAATGAATACTTAGATAAGCCTCCTTAATTTGATTCCTCTTTATACCAAGGTACTTTCTAGTATAATCTATTGAGGAATGACCTAACACCTCACCTACAAATATCAAAGCCTGTTCATCTTTACCTTTATTGTCAAATACGCGATAAGCAAAAGTCTTTCTTAGTGTATGGCTTGATGGATTGTCCGTTATTACATTATAATTTTCGAGTACTTTCTTAAATGCTTTATTGAATGCTCTAGTTGAGATCGGCTTCCCAGGATGTTTAGGACTTTCCAATATGAAATCATGAACATTGTTGGGATCAATGATTTTGTAATTAGCCGAAATCAGTTTCAATAACTTCTCATTGAAATAGATCTTTCGATTCTTCTCAGTCTTAAATTCATATACGTCCTTTTCAGATTTACCCAGGAAATCAAACCAAGTGAAATGCAAAAGCTCCTTTGCTCGTGGACCAAGATAACCACCTATGGCTATTGCCGTTTGATACCGGGCCAAGGTAACTTTCCTCTCCCCTTCCGCCTCGTGTATAGCCACACTCAATTCCTTCAAGAGTTTCTGAAATTCTCTATCCCAATCTAACGGACTACAGGCTGTTTGACCAACGCTCATTTTGGCAAGTTTGAAGTAAATAATGGTTCCACATTTTAAATATACAGTTAAAAAGTGGTACTTGATATATTTCTCTCCTATTTGAAAGGAAGGAAAAACAAGGTTTGATGAGAGTGGAGAAAGAAATATGAAAAAAGGAAAGTGGTTCCACCTTAGCATAAAGTGGAACTATAGTGGACTAATTTCTTAAATACTCACTAACTCTCATATTAACTGCCATTACACTATCAAACGATCCTTGAAAGCTGTCATCAAGTATAGGGTTTACTATTATCCTACCTCCCTCTTGAATTCTAAATTCTTGTGTTCTATTAACTAAAATTTGCAGATTGGAAATATACCACATGAATAAGTCTTGTAGTACTAACCTTCTATGATTATCAGCAATATCAGCACTTAACATAGTATTGGCCAAATTTTGATATTGGTTAATTATTGATAAAAAATAGTTTAACTGAAATTCATTAGTTCTTACCTTACCATGAATATCAGTACCAGCATTATCCGTAAAGCTTATAAAACTTGACTTAAGCTCTTTTATAACGTCAAGGAGAAACTCTACATATTGAAATCTATCTTGGGATTCAATACTTTCTTGTTGTTTTCGAAAAGTATAATAAATCAAAAATGCACCAATTAGTCCTACAAAAGGGGCTGTAATTCCGCCAATTGCAGATCCTATTGTTGCAGACTCACTACCTAATGGGAAAAATTTAAGTTTGGTCAAAAGAACAATTGGTATAAATGTGAGTATTACACCAGCAGATATTGGAAATATATATTTTAAAAAGAATTTTTTCATGAAATTGAAATTAATATACTATGTATCCAATGTAGTAATAAACAAGCAACATCATGCTTTTGTCATGGGTAAAAATACCTATGGATAAATCACATATCTCTTCTTTGGACAAAAGTGGAACTATCAATGCATGAACTTGAAAGATCATATTTGCTATTTTTTCTAACTTAATATTTAATATGGGAACTTGATCACTTTTTAGTTGTTATCATTTTAATAGATAAGTCTAATTTATTTCATGCCAAAACAAAGAAAATATACTAAAGCAATCGGTACGTTTAAATGGGCTACAAATGTTACTGAATATGATGTCGAAGGACTTCCAAACCCTGAAAAAGGTATAAAGGCACTTGATCCTGGCTTTGAAACTATATGGAATTATGAATTTTTAATGCCCTTAGTTGAAAAAGCAAGAAAGAAATTCTTCAAGAAAGTCACCAATAAATTGCCTCAGAATGATTTGATTAAAATAAATGATGGAATCAGGGATTATGTTAAAAGTTCAACTAAAACATCGAAAAGCTTAGATATATTAAAAGCCAGTATTCTGAGAGCACATGATGAAGATTTACTTACGAGAAATTATGATTTTGCAGATTCTGAGGTTAAACAAATAATCAAGCCGAACTACTTTGAGAACGTTGGGCCATTGCTGTCAATTGATAAGAGTCTTTTAATAAACCCTGATTCCATCTTAAAATATCAGAAACTTGCCATTAAATACACAAAAAAGGTTCTCTACCGATTTATAAAGGCGGATCACACAATTTTCAATGATATTGATGATATGATTGTCTATAGAGGCCAAGGAAATGTGAAGTATTATAAAAATGACATTTCAAAAAATTTTGCAGATACCATATCAATATATACCGGTATAGGTATGGAAGGATTTCCCTATTTTGAAAGACAGATCATCAATTCATTCTCAATAAACAGTCGTGTTGCAGAAGCTTTCATGGTGAGGGATAAAAATAATAGGCGAGCTTTTATTAAAGCACGATTTATTGATGTGATGGACAATCTTTTTTCTTCTTTTATTGTCAGCGATCTGTTTGAGGAAGGACAATATGAATTGTTGTTAATTCCAGGTAAAGAGCAACTATTTATTCAAGAAGTCATTAATGATGAACGATCAGCAGAATTTCGTGTCAGCGCCCAAATCGATCTTAAGGTTAGATACTAAGATTCATTCTTTGCACAATTCGCCAACCAAAGAATCACTTAAAATAGTGGTCTCATAAATAATTAAATTGATAAATTTAACTTGGGGCTACGAGTACCACCGTACCAACTTGGACAAAAGTGGAACTCTAGAGTCATTTACCAATTACTAAGTTTAGCTCTTAATGTTTCTTCAGTGAGTAAACCTGATCGGATAACACTTTTTTCCTCAAACCCATAATTGATAAATGTGTTTTTATAAATCTTGTAAATATTTTCTGGCATCCTCGGATCAAGTAATAACCGGTCGAATAATTCATAAGGATCTATGTTCAATTCAAATATGTCGCTATTGACATGTTCAAATTTTTCATCATTATATATTAAACGTATTTCATTCTCATGAGAATATTGATTGAGCTTTATGAAAAGTGAATATATATGGCCGTAGGGAAGTTTTTCCATATAGATATTTTCCACATAAGGTAGATTTTCACCAATCCATTTTTTAACTAACCTTATTGGTTTATAATCAACTTTACCTATAAACCATGTATTACTATTGGACGTTATTGTCTGATCTAATAGTTTAATTAATTTACCAAGTGTTGTTCTAACTCTTACCCCATTATGTAAAGGAGCATATTCGTTCCAAAGGGCATAAGACTCATAGCTCATTGTCCAACATTGAGAAAAGAACTTAGTCCATTTATTACCTGAATGTCCTTTTTGGCCAGCTATGTTAAACGAGGCATCGAAAATGATAGATTCCATTGGATCCTTCCAGAGTTTTGGTCTCACCAATGTCAAAGACTTTTTTTCAAGCATCTCTAGAAATCGATCCATAGGATAAATACGATAAATGTGTTGGTCTAAATCTTTTTCCTCAATTCTTATTTGTCTCATATTCTTGTTTAACTCATTATGAACTATTTAAAATTACAATAAGTTGAGAGATATGGCTTATATATATTATGATGAATCAAAGCATGATCAAGCTGGGTTTTATTTGGGTGCTTTTGTCTATTCAAAATATGATCTTAATAAGGAGATATCAAATATCTTAAAAGAGACGGGGCTAGATCCAAATGAAATTGAATTCAAAAGTAGATTGGCAAATTCAAATCCTGAATTGAAAATTGTCAGAGAAAAACTTAGAAGACTCTTCTCAAAAGTAAAAGTCTTTATTGTTGTCTCTAATAATATCCCCAAAGAATTTGCTGAAGCAACAGAGTTGGGCTTGAAACAATTATTAGAGTACAATAAAGAAGAAATTGAAGACAATGTGGAGATATTTTTAGATGAAGGTATTTTCAGAAAAGAACATAGGTTTGAGGGTGTAAAACAAACCATAAATATTGAACAAGATTCAATGAAAATAAAGGGCATCCAACTAGCAGATTTAGTAGCTAGTGTATCTTCTACAATGCTTAAAGAACAATTAGGTTTAATAAATAAAAAAGTAAAAGCTGGACCAAAATCTGGATATGATCCTGAGATGGAAATTGAGATAGGTTTTGAATTATGGGCTGGTTTAAGATTTAGATTTTTTGGATATCCTCCCCCTAACCCAGATAAATGGGAGTCTCAACTTGATTTTGTATCCGTTGTTGGTAAAAAAGGACTATTTATCTCGGATAATTGTGACCCTAAGATTAAACAAGCTGCTTACGATCGATTTGGTGAAATGTATTTAGGTTGTATACACTAAACACAGTTCCACCTTCATCAAAAGTGGAACTTGTTTTTCAAGCACAATTAACATTATACTCATATCTTCGCATCCATTTTTTATTCGAGAACTCGCAAATCACTTCAAAAGAATTTCTAAAATCCCCTATATAACGGGAGTAGTTCATAAATCTTCTACCCTAATTTGGATTAATATATTTACCAGTAATTTATGAGGATATTTTTCACATTCATTTTATTAATTATTTGCTTCAAAGCACATGCTCAAGATCTTATAAATGGAAGAAGGTCAAGTCCATTTACATATATCTATCAAATAACCAATGAAGAAGCTGAAGCCATTCACAAAAAGTCAATATCAGTTGTTGGTGATATTTTTTTTCATTCCCTGGTTGATTCAGTTCATACTGACAGTGTTAAAAATAAAGCACGTGAAGTAGGACATTATCTGTATGTTGTTGCCTTAGGTAACCAATTAAATATTGACTACAGGTCAGTTGATAATTTGGAAATAAGAATCATAAATAATGAGCAAGATTTTCAAGTGGTTTTGCTTGATGAATTCGGTGAAAATATTGACAATGCTTCTTTACATGTAGATAATAAAAATATTAAGTACAATCAGAGTAGAAATACTTACTATCAACATAAAAGTAATTTAGATGGGCTATTAAAAGCTAATTATAATGGACATACTACATTCTTACCAATTGGTAGATCAAGAAACAATAAACTAGCTGCAAGAATCTATCGGAAAATCAAATATAAAAGTCCAATAAAGTATTTGTGGAAGCCATTTGTTGATATTTATAGGTCTGTTAGATGGGGATATCCAACCGGATTTATTGGCACAATAGTGAGTTGGTTTAATTCAGATAATTCTGAGCAAAAGTATGGTGGTTATATTGCTTTGAATAAGCCTAAGTATAAACCAGGAGATACCGTCAAATTTAAAGCTTACATTATCAAAAAAAACTACAACGGTTTTAATAAACCTTTAACTCTTACAGTAGGTAATTATGCTAATAAATTTAAAAATCTTGGCAAGATTAAGCCAACTCGTAGGGGCGTATATATTCATGAATTTGTTCTTCATGATACATTAGACTTTGATCTAGATAGGTATCAATATATCAATCTTGAAAAAAAGAAATATCATACCGTAATTTCAGAAGGATTCGATTATGAGGACTACGAATTGAATACAGCTTATTTCAATTTAAAAAGTAAACATAAAAGTCATTTTAGTAGTGAGCCGTTAGAGCTTATTCTAACTGCCAAGGATGATAATGATTTGAATTTACCTGATGCGAGAGTTGAATTAATTATAACTTTTAACAGATTGAATTCATTCGAGCAAAATCAAGTTTTTGTTAACGATACGCTATTCACGCATAAGTTCAAATTAGATCCTTTAGGAGACACTTATTTTACTTTGCCAGACTCCATTTTTCCAGCCGCAAATATTGGATACAAGGTTAATGCTAAATTTTTTACAAGCGACAATGAATGGTCGATCAAAGAGTTGGACTTGGAATATAAGAGCAAATCATCCGAAGTGAAGTTTGAGTTGAAAAATGATTCCATAAATTTCAAATACATAAAGGATAACCAAAGCTATAGTCAAAATGCTAAACTCATTGTAAGGTCTGGGGCTAATGATATACTAACCAAATCGATCATATTACCTTATTCTGAAAAGATATTGCCGATTGCATCGTCCTATCATATTGAAACTAGTGAAGGCATCTACTCATTTCCAATTTATAATGAGGATGATGGTGTGCATATTAACTGGAATAGGACAAATGATTCGTTATTTATTAAATTGAACAATGAAAGGAGTCTTCCATTTTGGTATACAATATTTGCTGGTAAAAAAGAGGTATTAAGTGGTTTATTGGAAGATAAATCTAAAGAACTTAGAATCTCAACTACTACCAAAAAACCTTACTTTATTTCATACCAATACCTTTGGGGTGGTAATGTTGAGGAGAATCAAATGGAGGCTCCCTATTACGATAAGAATTTGAACATCTTAAGCAATGAGCCACTTGTTATTAACCCAGGTTCAAGTGTTTCAATAGATATACTAGTAAAAGACCAGAATGGAGAACCGGTACCTAATATTGATTTAACAGCATATTCTTACAAAAAGAGCATGAATAAACATGGCTCAACGCCTGAAGTACCCTACATGGGGAAAATCTATTCTGGTAGAAGTATGTTTAACTCCTTTAGAGAAACTTTTGGGAATAGGCTTTCGGAAAATAGATATTTGGATTACTCTAATCTATATAAAGAGTTAGGACTTGATAGCATTGCCTACTATCACTTTCTCTATCCAGATAGTATCTATACTTATTCATTTCCAATAACAACAGGAACTACAGAGTTTGCCCCTTTTGTAGTCGATGAGAAAGGAAATATTCAAAAAATATATATCATTTATGTAGACGAGTATCCTGTTTATTTTAGTTCTGCTTTAAATGCAAACTATTCATTTCACATCTCTCCAAACGTTGAACATGATATCAAATTGAGGTTAGCTGATAAAGAGATATCCTTTGGCAATATCTCATTTAAGGAGGGGTTTAAGACCATATTTAGTCTTATGGACAAGGATTCACCAACAGTTAAAATTGAATCAAAAGAAAGGCGATTAAGTCAGAATGAACAAAATACTTTGGCTAATTACTTCATCTTAATTAATGATAACTTCAAAAACCAATTTGCATATTTAAAGCAATATGAAAGGGTTGAATTAATTTCTAAAAACCAACCTTCTTATTATCGTAGAAACAATCCACTACTGTCAGGCCCTTGGAGAAGTGATAGTGCCAAATTAACTGTATTAAATGATTTCAGCTCAGGCTTTATCGTTGAGCCAGGTAATGAATATCTTTTCTCAAATGACTTAATTAAACTTAAAGAAATTAGATCTAATTATTTTGATAGATGGCTAAATCAGATTCATTGGAACTATCGAAATTTTGAAGAATTGGCTCTTTCAGAGGCTGATATAAAATCTTCATGGCAGGAATATTTAATTGAGTCTGAAAGAAAAAGTGATAAATATGAAACTCCACAAGAAACTCAAAATGGACATGGCAGATTAAATATTCAGTTATCAGATTCTGTTAGATTTCTCTCTTTATTTACTGATCGAGTAATATTAAAGGGTGTAACAGATCCTAACCAATTACGGGTCTATAATCCATCTGTGAAAAATATCGAAGATCTACCCCCTGGCTCCTATTCTCTATTATACCTTTTGGAAGACGATAAGTATTTTGAACAAGAAGTTCATGAGATTAAGGAAAATGGTACATTGTTTATAAATATTAGCGATGCAAATATACTTCCTTTCGATTCGATGATTGACTCCATTTCATCCATTCTAAAAAAGAATGTTGGTCAAACAAATTATATAAAAGGCGAATTAGATAAGAATATTAGAGTTATAAAAGAGCTTGTAAATAATCAACCAAACAGGTATAGTTCATTCGATAATAAGTTATCGGGAAGAATCACTTCAATGGAGGATGGCAGTGGGCTTCCAGGGGTAAATGTAGTAGTTAAAGGCACAAGAATTGGTACTGTTACTGATATAGATGGGTACTATACACTTTATGCACCAAAAGGAAGTGAGTTAGTATTTAGTTTTATAGGGTTAGCTACCGAGGAAATAGAAGTCGGTAATAGAAGATTTATTGACGTTCAAATGTCACCGGATGTTCAGCAATTATCCGAGGTAGTTGTTACAGCTGTGGGTGTTAGAAGAGAGTCTAAGGCTCTAGGTTATAGTGTAACTGCCTTACAAGGCAAAGCTCCTGGAGTAGCTGCGGGTGCGTCTGATAATATTATAATACGTGGAAACACCTCCATTGTAGGAAACTCAAAGGCTTTAATTATTATCGATGGAGTGCCTTACTCTGGTAAGCAATCCGATTTAGACCCAAATTCAATTCAATCAATTGAGACACTATCCTCAGAAGATGGCGTTGCATTATATGGTTCAAGAGCGTCCAATGGTGTGATTTTAATAAAGACAAAAGCTCCAGGATCTAAAGGAATTAATGCACCAGAGCAGGATATTAATGCAACTTCGGTCAGTCAAGCCAATTCAATTCGGTCAAATTTTTCAGATTATGCCTATTGGAAACCAGATTTATTAACTGATCAGGACGGTAAAGCCACATTCGAAGTAACTTATCCAGATGATATCACAAATTGGAAAACCATTATTCTCGGTATGGGAAACAAAAGGTTTTCAGGTAAATATGAAGGTTCAGTCAAATCAGTCAAATCGGTTTCAACTCTTTTAAGCCTTCCTGATTTTATCGTAGAAGGTGATACAACCATGGCCATCGGTAAGATCACTAACTATACAATGGATACCTTAGGAGTCAATTATGACTTTTTAGTGAATGGATCAAATGTTAAAACTCATACATCTAAACTTCAAAGATCTTTGATCGATTCAATAAGATTAACAAGTGACACCAATGATTCCTTGATGGTTACTTTTAAAATGAAAAGCCTAAATGGGAATTACTTTGATGGTGAGGCACGTGCTATTGAGATAAAGAAAAAAGGATCTGAATTGGCAAAAGGTTATTTCTTTCAAATCAAAAAAGACAGCACCTATCATTTAACTTTTGATAATAACTTAGGTGATGTGAAACTGAAATTTTTAAAAAGCACTTCCGATATAATTCAGGAAGAAGCAGTGTCACTAAGTAGTTATATCTACGATTGTAATGAACAAATGGCCTCTAAGTTGAAGGGATTACTCTATCTAAAGAAAATCACTGAGGCTAATGTACAATCGTTTAAAAAAGAACGAGAAGTAAAAAAGCTAATCAAAAAACTAGAATCAAACCAAAATGAAAGTGGCATGTGGGGTTGGTGGGGTAATTCTCAATCAGAAGACTGGATTACAAAACATGTACTTTCAGCTTTAATTATAGCTAAGCAAAACGGTTATTCCGTGAGTTATAAATCAGAGGCGATCACTTCCAAGATTAAATGGAATCTTGAAGATTATGAGCCAACTGATAAATTATGGGCCCTAAACACACTCTATTTATTAGGTGAAAATATTGACTATGAAAGTCATCTGAATAGGTTCAACATAGATTCCTTAGGCCTCCATGATCAAATTAGTTACTACCAACTAAAGAAAGATTTACAACTTGATTTAAAGTTGGATACGCTTATCAATAGACACAAGGAAACCTATCTTGGAAACATATATTGGGATGATAATAACTCCAAAGTATATAATAATGGATTTGTGAATACCGTCCGAATGATTAAACTTTTATCTAACATCGACACCCTTTCTGATTTAAGAAATGGGGCAATAAATTACTTATTCGAAAAGCGTTCTTTAGGTAAGTGGAAGAATACTTATGAATCAGCGCAAGTAATTGAAACATTATCCAAAATAACTGAATCAATAGTTGGTGAAAACAGCTCACCATCACTAGTAGTTAATGGGAAAAGAGTGGATGATCTAGAAATTGAAAGAACTATCAAAAATGATAGTTTATTAAGTCTAAGTACATCTAGTAACTTGCCGGTGTATATTTCTGCTTATCAAAAAAAATGGATTCAGAACCCTGCAATTAATGATAGGAATATCAAAGTGAGTAGTTACTTTGATGGTAAAGATTATGTTATTAAAAGTGGTGAAGAAGTGTCACTTATTGTAGACCTAAATATTAAAAATGAAGTTGATTTTCTTATGATCGAAGTGCCAATTCCTGCCGGATTTAGCTACTCAAACAAATATTCGAAACACTTTAATGAGACGCATAGAGAGTATTATAAAGAAAAAACCAATATCTACGTAAGAACATTGAAACCTGGTAAACACCAATATGAAATTAAACTTATGCCACGTTATAAAGGAACATACACTATGAATCCTGTTAAGGTAGAATCAATGTATTTCCCAGCGTTTAATGGAAATAATAAAATAGAAAGAGTGATCATAAACTAAATTTCACTTTGATTTTTAAGTCACCAAACTTGATTACTTTGTTTTATTATTCACCAAAATGTCAGTTTACTTGGATTTTTAAGTCACCGTTTCAATCACACGTGCTGCGCTCCTTGATGTACAGTTTGAAGTTCACGACAATTGTTACATAATTAGTCGTTATATTAAATAGCCGCTCGGCCAGCGCGCTATATCATCCGCACGGCTTGCCCTGTCCAAACAGCTATTAATAGTTTTACCCACCCGCTGTCAGGCTGATGCCTGATGAGCCTACGCTTATGCAAGAGATTTCCAGGCAAAGCTCAGCGCTGATAATTTTAATATTCAAGGAATTGTACGGTTTGATTTCAAATACGCGATTCTCAGCGATTAGGAATTTGCCTGTAAAACACTTGCTAGCCAACGCTTTGTTAAAAGCAATAATTGCTAAGTGTATAATGGCTCACAGGTTTGAATGTTTTGAATTGTGTTCGCTTTACGCTCATGCCGCTAGGCAAATACTTTTGGCATCGCCCCAAAAGTATTCAAAAGGTCTAGGCAAAATAATGCTGCAGCCCACAGGCCTACACACACCCCGCTATTTTGCCTTGCAGCCCTCCTAAGTGTTTTTAGGAGATTCTATTTAACATAATGTAATTCTTTAATATAGATTTTAATTAAATAGCCAATCTATAATTCTTCTTAGAATTGATTTCTTTGTTTGATTCCTATTTCGTTTAGCAAAATATTGTTGTCGCCTTAGTTCTTCATTCTTCCAACCTTCTTTAATCTCTTCATCAGTCCATTGCCCAGACCAAAAAATATTACCATTCCTTATCCAATAATGAGATCGACATTGTAATTGCCAATTCCCTATAGATGGTTTTAAAGAAGGTTTACCTTCCTTTTCGAAATAAGTCCATTCGGTTGATCCAAGTGGTGTTATAACCTTATTTCCACAACCACAAGCACATAAATGGCCTGCCACATTATACTCATTAGATAAATATAATATGCCAGGTTCAAGATTTGAAGGCAAAAATTTGACCTTTTTTAGCTGGAGGCTACTGATTGATTCCATGGTTCTTAACACTATCAATATTGAATAACATATGGTAAAAATTACTATTGTCATTATAAAACCCCCGCAATTGTTTAAACTTAATAATAGCCAAACAGGCACTCAGAGCATTCAATTCAGCTATTTGGATATTACTTTTATAAATATCATCAGGTATGTCACTTAATGGAACGTGTTTATTCTTTAGTACTTTCTTTACAGAATCTTCTGAACAGTATGTTGTTCTTACAGAACCTCCAATTGTGTTTTGTGTTCTATCGAGTCCCATTCCAACATCAATGAATGGAATTTTCATTTTGACTAATAGGTCAAATATTTCAGATCTTGAGGCTCCTTTATCAACGCAAACAAAAGCAAATGTAATTCCTTTTAGTTTTGATTCAGACCCTGAAAGGATATAATCAGGTATGACCTTTATCCCCTTTCTGAAATTCCTGTACCTATTTTTATAAATATCTGCTTTTTTCTTGCCTAGTTCCTTTGCGAACAATCTTCCAGGCGAACGATATGAATTATGAACATGATACCAATCGCCATCATAAGCCCTTATTTGTTTTACAGGTGTTTTAACAAGAAAGTCTAACAAATAAGAGCCAGTACCACCAAGTCCAATAATTGCTATTTTATCATTCTTAAAATTGTTAGTAAGGTCTCCTATTTCTGCTCGACTTGTTAATGTATCGCTAAACTTAAATACTGAATCATTCTTCTCCTCAATCACTCTAAAAGTAAGTGGGTTCGCATCATACAAATGAATAGCAGGACCTGAAATTATCGTAACATAATTCTCTATTTTATCATACCAGTTCTTGAATCCATTTGGAGGTTTATTTGAGAATGATCTCTGTACGGAAAGATCATCGGAGCTCAATTCTAATTTTACTACTCCACCGCCCAGATTTTTAATTTTGCTTCCATCTAACTCACAAGGATGATATCCACAAAAGAATATTTGATGATCTTCAATTTTCACCTTGTTTTTATCAACAAAAACTAGTTTAGAAACAATTGCACCCCACTGTAGATCTTTATTATTGTCTAAATAAGGAATGTCTCTAATTACTAGATAATTGTTATCAATAGACAAGGCATATCCCTTGTCTATCAATAACTTTATATCATCATTATGATTGGCCAGTATGCTTAACATAAAATATCATTCCTTGTTTAACATTAACTTTACCTCCTGGAGATAATATACCCTCAGGCTTATTCCCCTGCCCTCTCTCGTAAGTAACCGAATATGTCCTTTCGGGATGTTGAGGGAAATCAGGAAATGCTAGTGTAACTACCTGATCATAACTAATTTCCGATTTTTCTACTTCATGAGGAGTTCCGTTGACAATGATTGTCACATCCTTTTTTACTTTCTTTAAATTTTCCATTTCAACTAATTATTAATTCTACTTAATAATCCTTCAAGCTTTTTAAGATTGATGGAAGGAAACCTCATCAAACCCAGACGAATGGCTGTTCTGGGCTCAATTTTGCAGAAATGGAGATTTATGCATAATTTGGAGCACAGAATAAAGGTGATGTATTGAGATGATAAGTCTCAATGAAGTCGGCAAAACTTTACACCTTATTAGAACCCAATTATCTGCGTCACCAGAGAAATTGGGTTTTTTTATGTTTTATCAGCTGATCATTTATAATTCCTTTAATTCAAATCCATAATCTTTATAACTAATTATTTTTCTTTCTTTTTCATTGGCCTTCCAGGCCTTTTCTTTATGACTTATTTCAATGATATCACTTGTTCCCATGCTTTGGAATTTTGTGGCAACAGTATTTAAAACTTCTAATTCAATTTCACTGAATACTTTTGAATTGAACTTTCTATTCTTATTTGTCTTAAACTGCTCTCCAACGGCACCACTTGGAAATTCAGTAATCCATATGTCAATAAAATTTTTGTTTGCCATGTATTCAAAAATACTGTTGTAATTGTTTGGTACTGGCCCCATATTAATGGCGCGATATCTAGCTCCACTCATTGAAAAGCATGTTTTTTTGAAGGTTAAAAAATCAGCATAAAAAAGAAGTTTATTTAACTGAGTTTTCCATGGCTCCAGCTTTTGGCTAAAATATATAACCATTTCTGTCAATTTATCTAAGCTTGGTTTTTTATAACCTGAAAATTGATCTGAAATATGTTCTCCTAATAGGTAGTCTTGAAATTCAAATGAAAATAAATTTTCTTCTTGGTCTTCTACTAGTAAATCAATTTTTTCAAGAAGTTTCGTTCTATAATCAGATTCAATAGTTTCAGAAAGATCTACTAAATCTCTGAATTTCGCGGGATCACTTGCCAACTGAATCAATCTTGCATTTGCCAAGCTTGGAACTTCTCCGCCTTCATAATTTCTATAGCTGTTGATTCCAAAGCCTAAAATTTCTGACATCTTAGTGGCAGGCAATCCATATTTCTCCCTGATTTCTTTTATTTCATTGGGAAATGGCAAATTGTGTTTCTCTCTATACTGATTGTATAATTGAATCATATTCAATTCATCTAATTCAGTTGTTGTGAATTGCTCTTCACTTTCCTCACATAAATAAAAGTGATAAGCCACAGTAAATGACTCCTTTCTAAATTCAAGCTTTCTCAACTCGAATTTCAGTAACATTTCTTTTCCTGTAATTGGGCTTTTCATTATTGTTGTCCTTTAAATGGATAGTTCATTGGTCTTTCAGCTATATGGAATGAAATACATATTACACCTCCTTCACCAAAACCAATAGAAATTTTAATATATATCTCTTTGTCTTTTATTTCTTTACCAAATACCCACATGTCACTTTTATTATAGAGTGTATCTTCAAGTGGACCTTCAGCATAATCCTCAAATTCTAATTCTAATAGTGTTTTCTCTCTATCAATTGGTCTAATTTCTAAATCGGCCAAAGTTTGAGCATTCTTTCCTCTATCATCTCTAAAATAGACTTTAGTCAATTTCAATTTTTCTTTGAATTCCTTTAAAAATTGCTCAACCTCCGATTTTGTAGCCATTTATTCGACATTACAGTGCAAAATTATAAATTATATACACCTATAACAACTATAAAGTTTAAAATAGTTCCAATAAAATAAAAATAATTCACTTTAAAGTTAAGCACACATTTGCCATTCCCCTCTCACCGTCCCTCCTGTTCCATAAATGCCAAAAGAGTGCTCTTTTACAACCAAGAAATAAGGGAAGTTTTAAAAGGAAAGAAAAGGGCTTTGGCTCAAACTATTTCCGCCAATGGTAGGACAAGAATACTACTCACAACACCAAGCCAATTAACACAACCCACCTTAATCACCCCTCACCATCAAAGCAAATCAGAAGCTTTTAACTTCTTTAAGGCTTTATCCAGAATAGCATGATGATCAAAAGCTAGTTCCGGTAAATCGTTGATATCAAACCATTTAGCTTGTTTGGCATCAGTGGCTGCTTTTAGTGGATGGTCATCGGCACGAACCAATCCAAAATAGGCTACGGATACTGTTCTTTGGCGTGGGTCTCTGTTTGGTTCACCAAACGCGTACACCTGTTCCAAGTCTTTAACTTTAATGCCTGTTTCTTCCTGTAGTTCCCTGCTGGCGGCCTCTTCAAGGGGTTCAGTGTCTTTTACAAAGCCACCTGGTATAGCCCACCTTTTCGCAAAAGGCTCGTACTTTCTTTCTACTAACAATACAGAAATGCCTTGCCCGGAGTGATAACCGAAAATAACGGCATCTACTGTGAGTTTTATGTTTTGCGTTGCCATGTCGCTCAATTTGTAATCAATTCATTAGTTGTATAAAAAATACACAAATAAATGATCAAGACAGAGCCACACACAATTAACTCACCATAGCAACGTCTAAAACAAGCAAGCCGCTCCTATTGCTTCCATGAGTCTATTCGCTTTGCTTCATAGAACATGGTTTTCTCTACAACGGTACCATCTTTATAAATAAAATCTTGTTTCCATTCATAGCTATTGGAAGTAATGTTGTAAAAGGTAATTCGCACCCGGTAGTTGCCGTATTGGTCGTTTTGCTCTTCATCGAAATACAATACAATGTTGTCCCCTTCTTTTGAGCCTGAGGCCGTGGAATAGGACAAATTTCCTGCAACCAGCCACATGAGTTTCAATTTTTTACTTGCAGGATCGTATCCTCTAAACGTTGTGCCGCGTATTTCGCTGCCGTCCTTATTTTTCTTGTAAAATTCATCGGCATAGGTAAGTCCGTTATGTATGAGCGTTACCGATGAGTACGCCTTGCCGTCATCTACATATTTTCTGGTTTGAGGGTCGAGATGGTGCCATGTAAATTCCCAATTTCCCAGTGTAAAGGCTAATGGGCGTAAACCCTCTGACAAGGTTTGTTTTTGTGCGGATGTAGCCGTAGCAACCAACATAAATGCGCACAGCAATAATTGTTTTTGTAGCATAGTTATAATCCTTTAGTAAAGGCCTAAAACTATTGCTTACATCATTTACAGTTGATTTTTAGGATGTTGCATTACTCCCAATTTATTAAGTTGGAGTAACTTATCGTGAGCTGATCTACCGGTTACGTAGTGAGTTCCAATACCAGGCCTTCATTACCACGTACATTAAATACGGTTTCGTTCTCAAAAATGAGGTATTGGCCCTTGATGCCTACGAGTGTATCACGAAACTCGGGGGTTTTGGCCAGGTTCAGGCTCTTTATTTTCACAGGATATTTGTGTACCGGGAAATCCAATAACCATTTGTCTGTATTCTCCGATAAAAAATAGGGTTGTACTTCTTCCGGTATATGTTGGGATAGCTTATCACGAAACTCGAATAGATCTTCTTCTGCCACTTCATTCTTTAGCATCTGTCGCCAGTTGGTTTTATCGGCTACAAACTCCTTTAAGGCTACTTCAGCTACACCGGCTAAATACCTGTTGGGTGCTTCTACAATTTCCAGTGCTGAAGTGGCTCCCTGGTCGATCCATCGTGTGGGCACCTGAGTTTTACGCGTTACACCAACCTTTATGTTGCTGGAAAGTGCCAAATACACAATATGGGGCTGTAATTGCACTTCTTTTTCATAGGCTAGGTCTCTATCCTCAATGTCAAGGTGTGCTTTCGAGAGCTCCGGTCTGATCACCCAATCGGCTGTTTGTGGCAATTCGTAAAAGCAATTATAACAATGTCCCATACGGTAGATCTTTCTGTCCTTACCACAATTAAGGCATTGTTGCCCTGCATAGTTCATTTGCAATGGCCGGCCTAATAGGTCATTCATATGGATGGACTCATCGCCAAGATTCAAATAATAGTTTATAGGCGAACCAAATTCAGTCCGCATTTTGGTTAACACACCTTTGTACATTCTTTCGTTTTTAATGAGAGAAGGTAAAACTATTAAATGTTTGGCTGCCAGCGAATCAAAATAGTTGAATATCTCTTTTTTATTGTCAATTAAAGGTATGCCATTGCCTTTGAAAGGTGTATCTTCTAAATTAACAGTCAAACCTAACCCTCAAACAAAATAGATCAACCCATGCTACAAATCGATTCGAGCTACAAGCCCCTGATGCTGGAGGCATTAGAAGAAATGATGTACAAGCTTTCGTTAGAGCTTAACAAACTAAAAGGCGGCCCTATGGATAAGCAACGAAAATTGCTTACCGACAAGCAGGCCAAAATTGAGAAGCTACAGCACATCATTTCCATATCGGAAGACTAGCTGATTTCAACTTTGTCTTTGGTGATGTTTTCATAAAAATGATGAATATCGAACATCTGTTGTGCAGCCATCTTTTGCCCGAATTGACTAGCCACATACATGATAAGTGCGATGATGCCTATCACAGGTAACGCCCACAGTATTTCGGCTCCCTTGCCCAAACTCCATACGCTAAACCCCCAAATACTTACAAAACAGGCTACCAGGCCAAGTATTAGATAGCTAAAAAAGAATATCGCCCAAACGGTTGGGTTAGGCCCATATAGCCCTCTCACAATGGTTTTACCCTCTTCTTCATCAAAACTAAGGTGCAGCTGTGGCGACCAGAAATGCTGTAATGCCGTATTAAATTTGATATAAATATGTCCAGGCAAATAATGCGAGCTAAACTGCTTATGTTCTTTCAGTTGTTCGATGATGCGTTTTTCCAGCGCCTCCTTTTTTAAGGGAATTTGATGTTTAAATCGAGGCCTAATTCTAAAGCTTGACATGTCTGACATTAAATTATTAATGTATCAATAGTGTGATAATATTTTACCATCTTCCATCGTAATCACTCGGTCTGTGCGCTTGGCGAAATCGTCATCATGCGTAACCACCAACAAGGAAAGGTTTTCGCTATGGCTGAGGTCTTTTAAGATATTAAACACATTATCGGAGTTCTTACTATCCAGATTGCCCGTAGGTTCGTCAGCCATAATTATACTCGGGCTGTTGATAAGAGCTCGTGCAATAGCCACACGCTGTTTTTGCCCACCCGATACCTTTGATGCCAGCTTATGTGCCTGCTCGCCAATATCTAAAAGATTGAGTTTGTCCATGGCATCACGTTCTATCTCTTCCCGTGTTTTCTTACCTAGTTTTAATGCGGGCAACATCACATTTTGTAAGATGGTGAACTCGGGTAGCAAATAGTGAAACTGAAAAA